>NZ_JBIBFR010000008.1:0-293493 GCF_042956125.1 Streptomyces sp. NPDC008313 | reverse complement strand
CCCGCGGAGCGGGTACCACATCGCTGCGCGATGTGCAAGCGAACAACCGCGCTGCGCGCGGTTGTTGCGCTCCCGCTCCGCGGGAGCGCTGGCGGGACGCTGCGCGTCCCGCTCAACCAGACTGCTGCGCAGTCTGGTTGACGCTCCGTCCGCTGCGCTCCCGGAGCAGCAGGACTTCGTCCTGGATCCGGCCCTCCGCTGGCGCTCCAGGCCGGCCGGGCGGGTCCGCTGCGCTCCCCCGCCCTCAACGGTCCTTCCGGCTGCGCCTCCAGTCCCTTCGGGCCCGCTGGCGCGGGCCTGGCTGGCTACGAGGAGGGGTGGCTGCTCGTTCGGGTCGAGTTCAGCGTAGTGGATGCCTCTTTGTGATGCAGCATGTAGAGTTAGGGAAAATTAGTCACACTCTCAAGGCTGTGTGAGCTCGACAGGGTGAGCAGAGTCGATGGGGTGAATCGAAGTGACGATCAGGGAAAAGATTCCTGATGTGCTTACGCGCAGGGCTCAATCTTTCGTCCGAATCCACGGTTACCGGATTCCTGATACTGGTGTGGAGCAGCACCGGGCCCGGTGGCTGGAGCATGGAATCCCGGCAGCAGAGATTGACCGTGCTGTGGCGTATCAGGAAATCTGGGGCGGGATAGCCCTCCCTCCGTCTCTGCACTACGACGGTGGTCCCAGTTCGCTGAGTGCGGACGTTCCTGAGGGGTCGGAGGCGGAGGGCTGGTGGTTCGGGGCCGGGCTGCAGCGCACCGCGCTTCCCTACGCTTTCATGATTGGTCCCGAGGGGGAGTTCGGTATCCATGCCGGCACTTGGGTGCCTCTGCATGGGAGCATCGCGGGGTGGGTGGAGTCGGTGGCCCTCGCAGATCATGCCCGCCGATGCGCCCGCACTATCACCACGGTGACCGGTGAAGCGGTGGAGGCGCTGCAACTCGACGGTTTGGAACCGGTCTTGGAGGTTGCCGGACGTGCAGACACCTGGTGGCGAGGAGCTGACTCTCTTGTGGCCGTCTACCGCGGGGAAGCTGAGTGCATGTTGGCACCGCAGTGCCGGACGGCAACGGTCTACTCCGGGCTCGATGAATGGGGCCTCAAAGGACTCGGCGTTTAAGAGATCACCTGCCATCGATGAGACATCGGGCTGCAACGCCGCTCTTGGCAAGAGGAACTGATGACAGGACAGTTTGGAATGCAGAGAATCGTGCTCAGAGAGCACCAGGTGGATGCGACTGCGCATATCCGTCACTGGGTCGGATTCCCTGCAAGATCCTCTGTGCCCGCGGAAGGGGCGCGCGCCACGGTGGTGTCCGCCACGGGATCTGGCAAGACGATCACGGCTGCGTGGGCTGCGCTGGAGTGCTTCCGTGGCGGGCGGATCCTCGTCATGGTCCCTACCCTCGATCTGCTCGTGCAGACCGTTCAGGCGTGGCGGAGGGTCGGTCACAGGGGGCCGATGGTCGGGGTGTGCTCGCTGGAGAAGGACGACGTCCTGGAACAGCTGGGCGTACGGACCACCACGAACGCGATCCAGTTGGCGCTGTGGGCGGGGCATGGGCCGGTGGTCGTGTTCGCCACGTACGCCTCTCTCGTGGACCGTGACGACGCGGAGGACCCGTTGGGTCAGGGACGCGTTCGCGGGCCGCTGGAGGCTGCTCTGGCAGGCGGAGAGCGGCTGTACGGACAGACGATGGCCCCGTTCGACCTCGCCGTCGTCGACGAAGCCCACTCAGCCACGGGTGATCTTGGGCGGCCGTGGGCGGCGATCCACGACAACACCCGCATCCCGGCGGACTTCCGGCTCTACCTCACCGCCACCCCGCGCATCCTCGCCTCCCCTCGCCCGCAGAAGGGCAGGGACGGGCAGGAGCTGGAGGTCGCGACCATGGCGTCCGATCCGGACGGCCCGTACGGCGAGTGGATCTACGAGCTCGAACTGTCCGAGGCGATCGAGCGCGGCATCCTCGCCGGGTTCGAGATCGACGTGCTGGAGATCCACGACCCCTCCCCCGTCCAGGCACTATCAGAGGAGGCGCAGCGGGGCCGGCGGCTGGCGCTGCTGCAGACTGCGCTCCTGGAGCACGCCGCCGCGCGGAACCTGCGCACGGTCATGACCTTCCACCAACGGGTGGAGGAGGCGATGGCGTTCGCGGAGACGATGCCGCAGACGGCCGCCGAGCTGTACGCGGCCGAGGTCTCCGACGAGGCCCTGGCCGACGCGGACTTGCTGCCGAAGTCGTCGATCGATGCAGAGTTCTACCCGCTGGAGGCCGGCCGCCACGTGCCCCCGGACCGAGTGTGGGCGGCGTGGCTGTGCGGTGACCACCTCGTCGCCGAACGCCGGGAGGTCCTGCGCCAGTTCGCCGACGGCCTCGACGCCGGCAACAAGCGCGTGCACCGGGCGTTCCTGGCCAGCGTGCGGGTCCTGGGCGAGGGCGTCGACATCGTCGGCGAGCGGGGTGTGGAGGCGGTGTGTTTCGCCGACACCCGCGGCTCCCAGGTGGAGATCGTGCAGAACATCGGCCGGGCCCTGCGCCCGAACCCCGACGGCACGAACAAGGTGGCCAGGATCATCGTGCCCGTCTTCCTTAAGCCCGGCGAGGACCCGACCGGCATGGTCGCCTCCGCCTCGTTCGCACCCCTGGTAGCGGTCCTCCAAGGCTTGCGCTCACACTCCGAACGCCTCGTCGAGCAGCTCGCCGGCCGGGCGCTGAGCAGCGGGCGGCGGCAGGTGCACGTGAAGCGGGACGAGGACGGGCGGATCATCGGCACCACGGCCGAAAAAGAGGGCGGGCAGGACGAGAGCGAGGGCGCGGTGGAGTCAGCGCTGCTGCACTTCTCCACCCCGAGGGACGCGGCGACGATCGCGGCGTTCCTGCGCACCCGGGTGTACCGGCCGGAGTCGTTGGTGTGGCTGGAGGGCTATCAGGCCCTGCTGCGCTGGCGGAAGAAGCACCACATCACCGGCCTGCACGCCGTCCCGTACGACACCGAGACCGGGGTCGGCGTCACCAAGGCGTTCCCGCTGGGGCGTTGGGTCCACCAGCAGCGGCGCACCTACCGTGCGGGCGAACTCGATCCCCACCGCAAGATGCTGCTCGACGAAGCCGGGATGGTGTGGGAACCCGGCGACGAAGCCTGGGAGAACAAACTCGCAGCCCTGCGCTCCTTCCACCGCGCCCACGGCCACCTCGCCCCCAGACGCGACGCCGTATGGGGCGCCGCCGACAGCGAACTGGTCCCGGTCGGGGAACACATGGCCAACCTCCGCCGAAAGGACGGCCTCGGCAAGAACCCGCAGCGCGCCGCAACGCGGGCCGCGCAGCTGGCCGCGATCGACCCTGGCTGGAACTGCCCCTGGCCACTGGACTGGCAACGCCACTACCGCGTCCTGGCCGAACTCGGCGCCGACGAACCAGGCGGCCACCTGCCCGACATCGCCCCCGGCGTCCTCTACGAGGGTGACGACCTCGGCAAATGGCTTCAGCGGCAATGCCGCAGCTGGGCGGAGCTCTCCGAGGGACAGCAGCAGCGGCTGACAGCGCTGGGCGTAACACCCGCCGAACCACCCGCCCTGGCCTCGGCGGCCAAGGGCACCGGGAAGGCATCAGCCTTCCAACGCGGCCTGGCAGCCCTCACCCGGTACATCCAGCGGGAAGGCAGAACCGTCGTTGGAAGGGCGCACATTGAGGAGTTGCCGGACGGTTCGGCGATCAGGCTGGGTGTGTTTCTGAGTAACCAGAAGTCCAGGCGTGACCGTCTGGATGCGGAGCAACGAGCAGCCTTCGCTCAGCTGGGCTACGCCTGGGCCGAAGAGCAGCCCGAGCGCGGGTCTGTACGGTGAGCGGTGTAACTCCCGGGCTGGGAGCGACAGTTGATGACTGACGTGGCGGGTGACATCAGGGCCGGGAAGGCCGTGGTGAGCGGGACGGGCGCTGTGGATGACGGGCTGGTTGCCGAGCTGGTCGCCCGGGCTCAGGCCGGTGGCGTGAAGCTCACCGGGGAGGGCGGCCTGCTGCAGCAGCTGACGAAGCGGGTGCTGGAGTCCGCGCTGGAGGGCGAGCTCACCGATCATCTGGGCCATGAGCCCGGTGAGCGGGCCGTAGGCGGCCGGGAGAACTACCGCAACGGGCACCGGTCGAAGACTGTGATCACCGAGTCGGGGCCGGTCGAGATCGCGGTGCCGCGGGACCGGGCCGGGTCGTTCGAACCGCAGCGGGTCAAGAAGCGGCAGCGCCGGCTGGGCGGTGTGGACGAAATGGTCCTGTTCCTGTCGGCGAAAGGGCTCACACACGGGGAGATCTCCGCGCATCTCGCCGAGGTCTACGGGGCGGAGATGGCCAAGTCCGCCCTCTCCACGATCGCCGACAGCGTGATGGCCGGCATGGCGGAATGGCAGAACCGTCCGCTGGACAGCGTCTACCCGGTCGTCTTCATCGGCTGCGTGAACGTGAAGGTCAGGGTTCTGTCGACGATCTTGTGATCCGGACGGTTGAGCGGTTCGTGCCGATCGTTCGCAATCATTCATCGCGTGCTCTCGTGATGTGCTTTTGGAGCTGTTTCCTTACCTGTCCGCGTTGCTCATCGAGGAGGTCGAGCGACGGCCGGACAAGGTGGTGTTGAGGGAGCGGGTGCGGGCGGCGAGCGGGTACTGTCGGTGCGGTCAAAGCTCCGCTCGGGTGCACGGCCGGTACGTACGCAAGCTGCGTGACGTCGCCGTGGGCGGGCTCGGCGTGGTGATCGAGTTACGCATACGTCGGTTCCGCTGCGAGAACACTGCCTGCACGGCGGTGACGTGCGCCGAACAGATCGTGGGACTGACGACCCCGCACAGTCGGCAGACCCCGCTATTGCGCGGGGTGCTGACGCGGATCGGACTGGCCCTGGCCGGCCGGGCTGGAGCCCGCCTGGCCTCCGCGGCCGGCATCACCGTGGGCAAGGACACGCTGCTGCGGCTGGTCAGAGCCCTGCCCGAACCGGAGGTCGGCGAGGTGGAGGTCCTCGGCGTTGACGACTTCGCCTTCCGCAAGGGCCGTCACCACGGCACGGTGCTGATCGACATGGCAACCCGCCGTCCACTGCATCTCTACGAGGGGCGCGAGGGCGAAGACCTCGCCGCATGGCTCCGCGACCATCCCGAGGTGAAGGTGATCTGCCGGGACCGGTCCAGCGGTTACCGGAGGGCGCACGCATCGCAGCGCCGCAGGCCGAGCAGGCCGCTGATCGCTGTCATCTGTGGGCCGATCTCGGCCAGGCGGTCGAGAAGACAGTGAACGGTCATCGCTCCCGTCTGGCCGAACCGCCTTCGAAAACCCGCAGACACCCCCGACGAACCGCAGGTAGTCCGGCTGCCGACAGAGCTGAAGATCGTGACTCGGCTCCGTGAACAACATGCTGCCGCCCACGGGTCGTGGCAGCAGGGGATGTCGAAGGCGGGGATCGGCCGGAAACTCGGACTGCACCAGGCCACCGTCCGCAAACTGGTCAACGCCCCCTCCGCGGACGACGTCGTCGCCAAAAGCCTGCAGCGCGCGCACGTCGTCGACCCGTATGTCGGCTACCTGCACCGGCGCTTCAACGATGGCGTCAGAAACGCCACCCAGCTCTACCGCGAGACTCAGGAACAGGGCTACCCCAAAGGCGAGTTGGCCGTCCAACGTCATCTGCGGCAGTACCGCACCGGGGGCGGACACGCACCCGATCCGGGGCCGAAGCCTCCGTCGGTCCGCGAGGTCACCTCATGGATCATGACTCGCCCCGAACACCTGCGGGACGAGGCCGCCGGCAAGCTTCGCCGGCTGCGTGAACGCGATCCCGAGCCGGACCGGCTCACTCTTCACGTCAGGAAGTTCGCCGTCATGATGACCGCACGCCACGGCGACCGCCTCGAGGACTGGATCACCGAGGTCGAACGAGACTCCCTCGCCCCACTCGCGGGCTTCGCCCGCAACCTCCGCCGCGACTTCGACGCCGTCCGCAACAAATTGTCCCTTCCCCACAGTTCCGGCGCCGTCGAAGGCAACATCAACCGGCTGAAGATGCTGAAACGCCAGATGTTCGGCCGGGCCAGCCTCGATCTCCTTCGCAAACGCGTCCTGCTCGCGCGATGAGTCCAGCCCATCCGGATCACAAAATCGTCGACAGAACCAAGGTCCGGGACGGGCAGGTCGCCAACCGGCCGGTGCACATGGCGGTGGCGGTCACTGCCGAGGGACACCGGGACATCCTGGGCCTGTGGATCGGTGACGGTGGTGAGGGCGCGAAGTACTGGCTCCGGGTCCTGACCGAGGTCAAGAACCGCGGCGCGGCCGACGTCCTGATGCTGGTCTGCGACGGCCTGACCGGCCTGCCGGACGCGGTGAACACCGTCTGGCCTGCGACGATCATCCAGACCTGCGTCGTTCACCTGCTGCGGAACAGCTTCCGTTACGCGGCCTGGCAGGACTGGGAGAAGATCGCGAAGGCGCTCCGGCCCGTCTGCACCGCGCCGACCGAGGACGCCGCCCTGGAGCGGTTCGTGGAGTTCACCGACGTCTGGGGCGGGAAGTATCCGGCGATCGTCCGGCTCTGGGAGTCGGCCTGGGCGGAGTTCGTGCCCTTTCTCCAGTTTCGACGTGGAGATCCGCAAGATCGTCTGCACCACCGACGCGATCGAGAGCATCAACGCACGGATCCGCAAGGCCGTGAGGGCCCGGGGACACTTCCCCACCGACCGGGCCGCCCTCAAGTGCGTCTACCTGGCCGTCATGAGCCTGGACCCGACCGGCACCGGACGCAAACGCTGGACCATGCGCTGGAAGGCCGCGCTCCAAGCCTTCGACATCACCTTCGACGGCCGGCTCACCACCGGACGCCGCTGAACAAAACCGACCGAGTTCCACCACTCGCTACACAGACCCGTGCCTGGTCACCACTTCGATCGAGGACGTGACCTGGAACGAGGAGCGTCAGCTCAACCTGCAGGCCGACGGCACGCCGTGGCACACCTCCGCCCTGGCGGCGTCGACCACCGACACCAACCAGGACGGCCAGGGCGACGACGTCACCGACCCGTACTTCGCGCCTGCGTCATGACCGCCGCCGCCCGCCCCGTGCTCGTCGTCGCTGAACGACTCGACCCGTCAGCGGACATGGTCGTGGACCAGCTCAACCAGCGCGACGTTCCCGTGATCCGTTTCGACGCCGCCGAGTTCCCCCAGCAGCTCACACTCTCAGCCGGCCACGCGCCGACAGAGCCGGGCCGGACGGGGATCCTTGACGATGGGCGCCGGACGGCGCGGCTTGAGGACGTCCGGGCCGTCTGTTGGAGACGGCCCGGGCGCCCCGTCATCGCCGACGCCGTTCCCGGGCCCTACGCCACGTGGCCGCAGAACCAGGCCGAATGCGCGCTCCTCGACGTGGTTGCGGCTCTGCCCGGCGCCCGGTGGATCAACAACCCGCACCATGACCGGATCGCCGCCCACAAGCCCCAACAGCTCGTCACCGCCACACGCTGCGGTCTCCGCGTGCCCCGCAGCCTGATCACGAACGATCCGGACGCCGCCCGTGACTTCGCCAAGCAGGTCGACGGGCCTCTGATCTGCAAGCCGGTCCTCGGTGGACGTCTGCCGGTGGACGAGGGCCGAAAGCTCATGGTGGCCACCCACTACGTCGATCCCGCCGCGTTCGACGGCAGCATCCGCACCACCGGCCACTACTTCCAGGAAGCCATCGAGAAGGCCTACGAGGTGCGGCTCGTCGCCGTCGCCGACCGGGTGTTCGGCGGCACCCTGCACACGTCCCCGGAGAAGGCGCGCACCGACTGGCGCACCGACTACGAGCACATCACCTACGGCACGGTCGACGTACCCGAGGAGATCGCCACAGGCGTGCGGCGCTTCCTGGCCTACTACGGCATCGTGTGCGGCAGCTTCGACTTCGCCGTGACTTTGGACGGAGAGTGGGTGTTCTTCGAGAACAACCCTGCCGGAACCCGGGCATGGGTGGAGAACCACACCGGCACCGGGCTACCGATCGCTGCCGCACACGCCGACTACGTGCGAGGAGCCTGCGAATGACCTTGCTGGACAACGACACCGCGGACGGGTTGCGGAAGAAGTTCGCCGCTGCTCTCACACCCACGCACACCAGCGCGTGGAGGAATGCGTTCGCCTCGGTCCCCCGCCACGTGTTCGTGCCCTCCTTCTACACCCCGGGCGGGTGTGACCCCGTTTCGGTGGGCTCGTACTGGTTACGGGAAGCGGTCTGGGACGTGGATCGTCCGGCTGGGCGGATTCGCCGATGAGTTCGCCGTCCTCGAACCGTCTGCCCGGTGACACGACCGTTCTCGACAGGAGTGCCATGTCCACCATCCAGCCGGTGATCACCACAGCGGACCTCGACGCCCTGCTCCGCTTCTACACGCGATTGTTCGGCGCGGAGCAGATCTTCCGGGTACCGGAGAAAGGCCCGGCCTTCTACCTCGGCCTGCGCATCGGCGACACCGACCTCGGGCTCGTGGCCAAGGCGGACCCCGGGGACCGGGAGGCATCGCGGATCCTGCTCAGCATCGGTGTCGACGATGTCGACGAGACGCTCGGCCGGGTGGAGGCACTGGGTGGCACGGTCCGCAGCGGCCCCGACAACATGCCGTGGGGACAGCGGGTCGCGCACATCAAGGACCCCGACGGCAACCCGGTCAACCTCACCCGGCCGGTCCCCGCTCCATGACGCTGTTCCGGGTGCTTGCGCTGATCGGGGGCTGCCCGCGGTAGAGGACGCTCGCCTGGCGTGGGCCGCCCTCGCTTCCGGCCGGGCGAGGGCTCGTGAAGGCCGGATCAGCCCTGCGGGAGGCGTGTTCGCCCCTTGGGGCCGGTCCAGGTCTCTCCGTCCCGCGTCACGGCGAACGCGGAAACGCCCGGCAGCCCGGACAGCCATTCCCGGGCCCCGGCGCCCATGCCATACGCCGCCGTGGCCAGCATGTCGGCCTCGGTGAGGGAAGCGCCGGTCACGGTCAGCGAGGCGAGGCCGTGGGAGGGCGGCGCGCCCGTGCGCGGGTCGACGATGCGGCAGCCCCGTTCGGCGGGGCCGGAGGTGGCGACGGCGAGGGGGCCTTCGACGCACTCGACGACTCCGGCGCAGGTACCGGGCACGAGGGGGTGGGCGATGCCCACGCGCCAGGGTCCGCCGTGCAGTTGCACGTCGCCGCCCCCGTTGAGGCAGACGTGCTCTGCCCCCATGTCGCGCAGCAGGAGCGCCGCGCGTTCCACCGCCCAGCCCTTGACCAGACCGCTGGGATCGAAGACGCCCGAGTGCCAGGCGTCGAACCAGCCGTCGGTACGCCGGTGGGCGTCTTCGCACAGGTCGAGCACCTCGCGCAGTTCCGGCTGCCACTCCTTGGGCACGAGCTCCCCTCGCCTGACGCGGCAGACGGCACTGTCGGGGCGGAACGGGGAGAAGACCTCGTCGACGTGGCGCAGCAGTGCTTCGGCCGCGTCGAACGCCCCGCGGAGGCCGGGGGGCCGGCTCGGCGCGCACCGTGCAGGAGAACACGGTGCCCATCGTGTGCACGACGCGGAGCAGTTCCCGGTCAGCCATGCGCCTGGTCCAGTGCGCTCTGCAGCGAGCCGATGCAGCCCTCACTCGTACAGGCCGCGCCGGAGACGGCGTCGACGTGGGCGCTTCGCGCGTCCAGGGTCTCCTGGACGAGAACGGGCACCGCGGACGCGTTGATCTGCCGGCTGCGGGGGTCGCCGCCGGGGTACTGGACGGCCCGCGCGGCCGTGATCCCCGGCCCGTCGAGGGTGAGTTCCACCTGGACCGGTCCGTATCGGGTCTGAACGGTGGAACCGGTGACCGTCCGGGAGCCGGCAAACGATCCTGCGGAGCCGGCGGAGCCTGTGCCCGGTGCGGGTGTCGCGGTGGACGGCAGGGCACCGGACGTCATGTGGTGGGGTTTGAGGGACAGTGCGAGGACCGTCACGGTGACGGTGGCGGCACACGTCAGTGCGGTGCGGCGGACGGGGTGGGCGCGCATGGCGGGGCTCACCGTTCGAAGGACTCGTGGTGGATGCGGGACGCGGGCACTCCGGCGTCCCGCAAGGCGTCGAACGCGGCCAGTGACAGGCCTCGCGGTCCGCACAGGTATACGTCGTGCCGGTCGATGTCCGGGAGCAGCGCCCTGAGCCGGTCCGCGGTGATCCGGGCCCGCGTACCGTCGGGGTGGTTGAGGGCGTACACGAGGCGGGCACCGCGCGCGGCGGCGATGGATTCCAGCTCGCCGCGCAGCGCCAGCTCCTGGGCGGTGCGCGCCCGGTAGAGGAGGGTGAGGTCGCCGGGCGCGGCGGGCAGCGTCTCGAACAGGGTGCGCAGAGGGGTGATGCCCGTACCGCCCGCGATCAGCAGCACTTCCCGGCGGCTGCGCCGTTCGGGCGGTCAGGGCGCCGTACGGCCCTTCCGCCCACACGCGGGTGCCCGGGGAGAGGGTGGCGACGGCCGCGCTGTGCTCGCCGAGCGCTTTGACGGTGATGCGCATCAGGTCACCGCGCGGCAGGGCCGACAGCGAGTACGGATGACTGGCGCCCCGCATGCCGGGTGTCAGGAAGCGCCAGCGCAGGAACTGTCCCGGGCGGGCGCCGAGCCGGTCCAGGTGACGGCCCCGCAGCCAGACGGAGTACACGCCGGGTGCCTCCGGTACGGCGGCCACGACGCGTATTGCCTGCCGCAGGTTGAGCCGCAGCGGCGTCAGCACACGGAACCACAGGACCAGGCAGGCCGCCGAGCCGTACAGCGTGTACCAAGCGGCGCGGGCGGGCGCGTCGGCCACGAAGTCGGCACCGATGGCCAGCTGGTGCCCGAAGGCCAGGAAGACCGCCGCGTAGGTGAGCACGTGCAGGTGGTACCAGGTTTCGTAGCGCATCCGACGGCGCACGGCACGCACGCAGGTGCAGCCGACGGCCAGGAGTATCAGGGTGGCCGCCGAGGCCTTGAGCATCTCCGGCAGGTCGAACACGATCGTGCCGAGTTCCTTCAGTGCCCCTGCGTGCGCCTGTGCCGCGTAGCCGAGCACGATCAGCACGACGTGGCTCACCAGGAGGCCGATCGTCCAGCGCCCCGCGGAGGCGTGCCGGCGCGTGACACGGTCGCTGCCCACCCGGTTCTCCAGCCACGGAACACGCGCCATCAGGGCGGCCAGCAGGGCACACATGTATCCGCACAGGAGCCCGGTGACGCGGCCCGCGCCCGTGAGCCAGCCGGCCGCACCGACGACCGCGTCCGTGTCCCGCCACCACAGGGCGATCACGGCGAGGCCGCCCGTCCACCCGGCGGTGAGCAGCGGTACGCAGGGCGACCCGCGCCACGGCGCGGCGGTCGCGCGGTGCCGTGCCGGCGGCGGTCGGTCGGTCGCGGTGGCCATGCAGGTCTCCTCAGGAAGCGGATGGGCTGCCCACTGTGGGGCCGCAACCTCTGAACGGGCTCTCAGCAGCACCGCGGTTCGGCCGTACCAGGAAGTCGCGGAAGGGATTCAGAGCAAACCCAGAGGGTTCCGGGGGATGCTGGGGAGGCCATGGACACACGCCCCACAGCTCTGACCCGCCCCGACGGCACCCCCGTGCGCGTCCTCGTCGTCGACGACGAGCCCGACCTCGCGGAGATCGTCACCGGTGCCCTGCGCTACGAGGGCTGGGAGGTACGCGGTGCGGCCTCGGCACGCGCCGCCGTCCGTGAAACCCGCGCCTTCCAGCCCGATGCCGTCATCCTGGACATCACGCTGCCGGACCGCGACGGCCTGTCGGTCCTGCACGACCTGCGTGCCGAACAGCCCCACGTGTGTGTGCTGTCCGGCACCGCCCGCGACACCGTCGAGGACCGCATCACGGGGATCACGGCGGGCAGCGACGACTACGTGACCAAGCCGTTCAGCCCCGGCGAACTCGTCACGCGACTGCGCGGCCTGCTACGCCGCGCGGGCATGACACACACACGGGCATGACACACGAGCGGGCATGACACACGAGCGGGCGGCCACCTCGATGCCGGCCGTCGACGATCTCGAACTGGACGAAGACACCCACGAAACCACCCGGGACGGAGACGCGCAGGTACGTGGGATCGGTGGCGACGAGCGGGTCACAGGCGAGGTAGAGGTCGCAGCTCTGCTCGGTGATCTTCGCGCCCTGTTCGACGGCGTCCGATGTGAACTTGATGTCGGAGACGACGGCGCCGCCCTTCTGGGCGAGGCCGGTCTGGTCGAGGGTGCGCACGGCGCGGCCCTCGATGACGGCAGCGGTTGCCAGCACCTGGGAGACGATGCCGGTGCCGCCGATGCCGGTCACGCGCATCCGGAAGGACCCGGACGAGTCGGTTCGGATCATCCACAAGGCGATCGACGCCGGGATCGACCTCATCGGCATCGCCGATGAGCTACGCCGACTCAAAGGACGTCGTCGGACGAGCCCTGAAGGGCCGGCGCGACGAGGTGGTCCTGGCCATCAGGGTCGGCCTGCCCATAGGCGAGGGCCCCAACCATAAGGGCGCCTCCCGCCGCTGGATCACCACCGCCGCCGAGGACTCCCTGCGCCGACTCAGCACCGACCACCTCGACGTCCAGCAGCTCCGGCCGCCCGACCCGGACACCGCTCTGGAGGAGACCCTTGCCGTCCTGAGCGACCTCGTCAGGGCCAGCAAGGTGCGCGCCATCGGCTCGTCGACCACGCCCGCCTCGGTGATCGCCCAGGCCCAGTGGGTCGGCGAACGCGCCGGGCTGCAGCGGCTGTGCACCGAGCAGCCGCCGTACTCGATCTGAACCGTGGCACCGAACGGGAGGTGCTGCCCGCTCGGGCAGGAGTACGGCATGGGCGTCATGATGTGGGGCCCGTTCGGCCGGGGCTGCTGTCCGGCCGGTTGCGCAAGGGCGGTGACAACGACCTCACGCGCGTCCGGTTCTCCCGTCACCTGTCCGACGAGCGCCGCATCGGCGTCGTCGAACGGCTCGTCCCGCTCGCGAAGGAGGCCGGACTGCCCCTGGCCCACCTGGCCGTGGCCTTCACCATCGCCCACCTTGGGCGTCAGCGCCGCGTTCCTCGGCCCGCGCACCATGGATCACCTCGACGACCTTCCGGCCGGGGCCGACGCCGAGCTGTCCGACGACCTCCTCGACCGGATCGACGAGATCGTCCCGCCGGGCACCGACGTCACCTTGCTCGACCAGGGATACCGGCCCCGGCCCTGCTCGAGACCGCTCTCCGGCGTCGTCCCGCCGGGCTCCGGTCGGCGGCCTGAGCCTCAGGGGCCCGGAACGCGGTCCGGTCCCTGGCACACGGCGGGCAGGCGCACACGCCTGCACCGACAGAACCGGCCCCGCTCCCGTCCCAGGCGCCGGCTTCGACAGACCACGGCATCATGGCTCAACACTCGCCACCATCCGCGACCGGATGTACCCCTCTGGCCCCGGGCGAGGCTGGTGAACTCGCACGAGCTCCCCCGGTTACAGGGAACTGACGCCCGGGTTCGGCGTACTGCGGCTGCGGAGTTCGGGGAACACGCGCCCTTCCGCGTTCGACCTGCTGAGGCCGTCCGGGCCGGACGCGGCCATTCCTTTCGGCCGTGTCAGCGGCGCGCCTCGGCCGTCAGCGGGTGACGGAGATCGCGAAGGGGGTGAATTTGGTGGAGCGGATGACGTGCGGTACGAACAGGATCGCGGCCTCTGTGGCGCGGGCGGTCCGGATCCCCCCGAGGTCGGTGATCCATTCCTTCCGCCAGCCGAGGTCGGTGAGCAGTTCGTGGACGGTCTGCTTGGCTTGCGGATCCTCGCCGGACAGGAATGCGGTAGGCGTCTGGGCGAGGGTGGCCGGTGAGGTCATCACCGAGAAGAGCATGGTGTTGAGTGTCTTGACGACGCGCGTTTCGGGGAGCGCTGTCTGGAGTAGTTCGGCGAGGCCCGAGCCGGGGTAGAGCAGATCGGCGGGCAGTGCGTCCGGTCCGTCGGTGGTGGCGTTGGAGACATCGACGAGGATCTTGTCGCGGAGTTCGTCGCGCAGGGCGGCGAGCCGGTCCAGCGAGCCGGCCCCCGGGGTGGCGTTGATGACGATCCGGGCGGTCCGTGCGGCGTCGGCGGCGGAGCCCGCCGTGCGGTCCGCCACGGTCACGTCGTGTCCTGCCCGGGCGAGGGCTGCCGCCAGGTTGCCGCCGACGCGGCCGTTTCCGAGCACTGCGATCGTGGTCACGATGATCTGCTCTTTCCGTGCGTGCGGGTGGTGGTGAGCGGTCAACGCGAGAGCGTGGAGACGGCCTCGGCGTGGACGCCGGGCGCGGCAGCCAGAAAGCTCTCGCTCTGCGGGGTCCAGGGGCGGCCCTCGGCATCGGAGATCCGTCCGCCGGCCTCGGTGACGAGCAGCGCTCCGGGAAGCAGGTCCGCGCGGGCGCCGGCGAACTGCCAGAAGGCGTCGATGCGACCGGCTGCCACATTCAGCAGGTGCAGGGTCGCGGGCACGGCGACACGGACGACGAGTGCGTCGAAGAGCATCGCGGTGATGGAGGAGCCGACGCGCCGTACGACCATTTCGTCCTCGTCGGGCCGGGCCTGGCTGGTGGCCACGATGCTCAGGCCCAGATCCGCGGTCTGCGAGACGTGCAGCGGCCGGCCGTCGAGCCGGGCGCCCGCGCCGGTGAGCGCGGTGCAGGTCTCACCGGTCAACGGCAGGTGCACCACGGTGAGCACCGGCTGGTTCTCCCGCACGAGGGTGACGGTCACCGCCCACTCCGGCAGGGCGTGCACGTGGTTGACGTTGCCTTCGGCCGGATCCACGACCCACCACTCGCCGGCCGGCAGCGCCCCGCCGTCCAGTTCGTCCTCCACCCAGCCGGCCTCCGGGCGCAGGCGCGTGAGACGGGCTCTGCCCTGCCCGGCGCGGGAGCAGGGCCCGGCCGTACACGGGAAAAATATAGGGGAACGGACGGCCACGCACTGCTACGGTCGGACGCCATGACCTGGCTTCCCGATGACTTCATCCACCGGGTCTGTCAAACCAGCGGCTCTGGCCGTAGTCGGTGGTGACGTCGAGTAGCCGTCAGGGCAGGAGGATGCGGTGGCGGAGGAGGTCGAATCCGGCGCGTCCGTGCATTTGCCGCATGATCCTCTTGGTGCGGGTGTTGACGCCTTCGGTGCGGCCGTTGTGGTAGGGCAAGGTGAGACCGGCGTTCACGGCGGATCGGTCGATTTCGAGACCGTTGGTGAAGCTGCGCAGGTGAGGCAGGTCGATGGCCCGGGCGGTCGTGATCCACTCGGTGAGTTTCACGTCGTTACCCCTCGGTCGGTTTCAGCAGGGCGGCGAAGCCGCGTATGAGATCGGCGAGTGCGGTCATCTCCGGGCAGGCCGCGGCGATCTTCTCCAGCAGAACCGTTTCCTTCGGGCGCAGGTTCTCGGGGTCCGTGAGTAGGAGGCGGCCGGCGTGGCGCACCGTGGTGACGGGCCGGTCGCCTTCGGCGCGGCCCTGGTTGAGATATCGGACCAGGAGGTTCGCGCTGCCGGCGTAGCCCAACTTCCGTATCTCGTGGAGGAGATGGGTGACCGGGACGGCCGGATCTTCGGCGCGGCGCCGGCGCAGATGCTCGCGGTAGGGGTCGACGAGGGTGGGCCGGTAAGAGGGGGTGAGGCGCAGGGCCTGGGGTTCGGGCATCCGGGCGTAGCGTTTGACGGTGTTCAGGGCCACGCCCAGGCGGCGGGCTCAGTCGAGCGACCCGACGCCCTGGCCGAGGAGATCGTGGACCTTGTTCCAGCGTTCGCGGGTGGTCTGCTCGCGTACTCCGCCGGGACGGGGCGGGTTGATGGTGGCCCAGCATCCGGCGTGCACACTGACCTCGAGCTGGACTTTGTCGCAGAGATTGTGCCAGAGGTGCCATCGATCGCTGACCTGCACTGCGCCGGGCAGGGCGCGACGGACGGCCTCGGCGTATGTCGCCGAGCCGTCGCGGCACACGACCTCGGCACCAGAATGTGTCCGCAGCCAGGACTCCGGAGTGGCCGCCTCGCCGTCGGGCAGCACCGCGACGCGTCGGCCGGTCTCGGCATCCGTGATGATCGTGGCGTAGCGGTGGCGCCGGCGCAGGACGAAATCATCCACACCGATCACCCGCGGGACCGCCGGCTGCGGCAGCGGCAGGCGTCGCAGATGACGCAGTGCGGTGCTGCGGGAGACGGGCACGGCCAGCAGGTTGGCCAGGCGTGCGGCCGCCCGGCCGCATAACTCCCGCGCCGCCTGCGATATCTGCCCGGCAAGACGCACCGTGCGGCGCTGATGACGCTTCAGCAGCCCGGGAATCTGCTCGCGGAAGGTCTGCCGCGAGCAGCCCCGAACCGGACAGACCAGCCGCCGTATGCGCAGGTGGACGACAACCGGGCGGCCGTCAACCGGCACGTCCCGCACCATGCGGCGCTGGTACCCGTGCACCTGCGCCGTCGGCGTTCGGCACACCGGACACGGCACCGCCACATCTCGAGTGCGGGCCGTGACCACCACCGCGACACCACCGTCCGCCACGTCCTCGACTACGAGCGCCAACAGCCCGGAATACACCGTTCCGACAAGGGAGTCGACATCCATCACAAGATCATGACCGAGGATGGCTACTCGACTTCACCACCGACTACGGGTTAGAGCCGAACGATTTACAGTCCCTCGGTAGGGCAGCGTGCGTTGCCGAGCTGCAAAGACCCGGATGCCACCGGCTCCGGCGGTCCGGGGAGCGGTCCGGCGCTACGGACCTTCACCCGGCCACCACAGTGTCTCCACTGTCATGGGCATGAGTTTTGCGCCAATGTCGCACCGGCGTAACGGACTTGACAGGGCGTCATGATCGTCCGGTGATACGCTCCCGTGCACATGCCACGTGAGCTTTCGCCTCGGCATGGATACAGCCAGGAGGGCTCTCCGGGCGGTGAGGTATGCCCATGGCCGAGGGTCCGCTTGGACAGATTCCGAGAGCTGGACTCCAGCCGCTCAAAGAGAGTCACATGACGAATTTTTCGCAGAATCCGGCAGTTTGGGCGCTCGTCGTCGGCGTCGCTGTCGCCATCTGGGTCATCACACGCCAGCGAAACACGATCAGGGCGCTGCGGGGAGAGAAGCAGAGGCTTGAAGGTGACTTGACCCGATCGCAGGGAAACGTCTCCGCCCTGCATGTCAACGTCGCCGAGCTACGCAGCGGCTATGACGAGGTGGTCCGCCAGGCGAAGGAAGAGGCGGAGGACGCCACGAACACCGTGCTGAAGTCCGCCATGCGGACCCTGCAGGGTCTCGCCGCAGAGCAGCAGCGGGCCATCTCGGGGCTGCAGAAGAAGTACGGCGACTCCGCCGTGTTGCGGGACATGCTGGACATCGACCACATGAACTCCCAGTTCAACCGGCGTGCGCAGTCCATCGCCGTGCTGTGCGGAGGGTGGCTCGGCCGGCAGCGGGAGGCCGCGGCCGTCCATGACGTGATCCGCGGAGCGCAGGGCCGTATCCGGCACTACCAGCGCGTCGACATCGCCTCGCGGGTCAACTTCGCGGTGACCAGCCGCGCCGTCGAGCCGATCGCGCTGACGGTGGCCGAGTTGTTGGACAACGCGACCAGCTACTCCGATCCGTCCACCACGGTCGACGTCGAGGTGCGTCCCGTGCCCACCGGCATCGTCATCGTGATCGACGACGCCGGTGTGGGCATGAGCGAGGAAGAAAGGGCGCACGCCACCTCTCTGCTGTCCAGCGGGTCCGCGGTGAGCGTCTCCGAACTCGGCAACCCTCCCGCATTCGGATTCGCGGTGATCGGTGCCCTGTGTGCCAGGTTCGGGTTCACAGTCACCATCGACAGCACCTCTCCCTACGGCGGCGTCCGCGCCGTGGTGAGGGTGCCGAAGGAGCTGCTGACCGACATGCCGGAGCCCGAGAAGCCCACCACCACGCAAGAGGTCAGTACCGCCGCCGTGAGGGGCGGGTCGGCCCCTGCGACGACACCGGGCGGGCTGCCTCAGCGACGGAACAAGCGCGCTATGGCGCTTGTGCAGAACGACAGCCAGCGAGACGAAGCGGCGACCGCGCCGCCGGCCCGGTCGGCAGAGGCACGGGTGGCGGCCATGGGCGCCTTTCAGCGCGGCACTGTGAGCGGCCGAAGTGCGGGGGTACCGGCCGCCGAAAGTGCTCGTGATACCACTGCCGATTCACACGAAGGGTATGCCCCGTGAGCGACGACCTGTCCTGGATGCTCGAGGATGCGCTGCAGATTCCCCATGCCCTCGCCGCGGTCCTGATCTCTGCCGACGGCCTCCAGATGTCCCGTACCGCCGGGATCGGCCGGGACGACGCCGACAAGGTAGCCGCCGCCGTCAGCGGACTGCAGTCACTCAGCCGGTCCGTCAGCTTCTTCTGTGGTGACGAGGGTTTGAACTGGCGCCAGACGCTCATCGAGTTCGAGGGGGGCTGGGTGTTCCTGAACGCCGCGGGCGGCGGCAGCTATCTCGCCGTGGCGGCGTCGGTCGAGGTCGACATGCAGGACATCACGTACCGGATGCAGCAGCTGGTCAGCCGGCTGGGCAAGGCGATGTCGACCGGCCTGCGCAGCGACACGGTCACCTCATGACAGACCCCGCCGAGCCCGAGTTCGTGTCCGAGGCCGGAGAATTAGTCCGGCCCTACGTCATCACCCGTGGCCGTGACCTGCCCCATGAGGGCGCGTTCGCCCTCATCACTCTCGTCACGGCGGCCTCCGACGAGCAGCAGCGCCCCCAGCGGCTCTCGCCCGAGGAGCAGCAGATCTTGGAGATGTGCTCCAGCGGCTACCTCTCGGTCGCTGAGGTCGCCGCGCACTCGCAACTGCCGCTGGGTGTCGTGAAGGTGCTGCTCAGTTCCCTCGCCGAGGGGGGCCATCTCGTGACCCGGGCGCCGGTGCCCTCGGCCCGTCTCGCCAACAAGGCTCTTTATCAGGAGGTGCTCGATGGCCTCAAGGCTCTCCCTGTCTGAGGACGCCTACGTGCGCAGCGGCGCACACCAGACCGCGGTGAAGGTCCTGGTCGTCGGGCACTTCGCCGTCGGCAAGACCACGCTGATCAGCTCACTGTCCGAAATCACGCCGCTGTCCACCGAGGAGCAGATGACGACGCTCTCGGAGCGCGTCGACGACCTCAACGGCGTGCAGGGCAAGACCACCACCACCGTCGCCCTGGACTTCGGCCGCCTGACCCTCAGCGAGCGCATCGTCCTGTATCTGTTCGGCTCCCCCGGGCAGCAGCGCTTCGTCAACCTCTGGGACGACATGGCCCGCGGTGCGCTGGGCGCCCTGGTACTGGTGGACCCTGAGCGCCTGGCCAGCTCTTTCGAGGTCATGGACCTGGTCGAGTCCTACGGCCTGGACTTCGCCGTGGCCATCAACGCTTTCGACGGCGGCACGACCCACACCCCGGAAGCGGTCCGAGAAGCGCTTGATCTCCTGCCCGACACCCCCGTCGTCACCATCGACGCGCGCGACAAGAAGTCGTCCGTCGACGCCCTGATCACTTTGGTCCGCTATCTGCAAGAGCGCGCCGAACTGGAGCACGCATGACTACCCCCTCAGTACCGCCGCCCGGCTGCCCCGCGCACGGCAGCGGGCAGCGCATACCCCTCGACTCGCCGGAGTTCGCGGCCAACCCGCACGCGTACTACCGCTACATGCGCGAGCTCGGCCCCACCGCACAGGTCACCATCGCCCCCGGTGTCGAGGCGACGCTGGTCACCGACTACAACGCGGCCCTGGATCTCCTCCAGGATGCGACGAACTTCCGCAAGGACTCCCGCCGCTGGCGTGCCCTGGCCGAGGGCCGCGTCAGCCCCGACAGCCCGGTCCTGCCGCTGCTCGCCTACCGGCCGAACGCCATGTTCACCGACGGCGCCGAGCATGTGCGGCTGCGCCAGGCCATCACCGACTCCTTCGCCCGCGTCAGCGACAAGCGGCTGGCCCGGATCGTCTCCACTGCCGCCCAGTTCCTGATCAACCAGTTCAGCGCCCGCGGCAGCGCGGATCTGCTCAGGGACTACGCGCAGCAGCTCCCGCTGTATGTGTTCAACGAGCTGTTCGGCTGCCCGGCGGAGATCGGCGACCGGGTGCTGTTCGGCATCTCCGGGATGTTCGACGGCGTCAACGCCGAACAGGCCAGCCAGGTCCTGCTCGGCGCGGTCAGCGAGCTGGTGGCACTCAAGCGCTCCCGGCCCGGGGAGGACATCACGTCCTACCTGATGCAGCACTCGGCGCAGCTGAGCGACGAAGAGCTGGCGCACACGCTGGTGCTGCTCCTCGGCGCGGGCGGCGAGCCGGAGGGCAACCTCATCGGCAACAGCTTCTACACGATGCTGACCAACGAGGAGTTCGCGCGGCTCGGCCAGTTCGACAAGGCCGTGGACGACACCCTGTGGCGCAACGCGCCCATGTCCAACTACGCGCCCCATTATCCGGTCGCCGACACGGACGTGGCCGGCGACAAGGTCCGCGCCGGTGAGCTGTGCCTGGTGTCCTTCGGCGCCGCCAATACGGCGCTCGCCGACCGGGGCGCCGACACACGCGGTCACCTCGCCTGGAGCGCCGGCCC
The DNA here is from genome assembly GCF_042956125.1 of Streptomyces sp. NPDC008313. Classification (NCBI taxonomy): domain Bacteria; kingdom Bacillati; phylum Actinomycetota; class Actinomycetes; order Kitasatosporales; family Streptomycetaceae; genus Streptomyces; species Streptomyces sp. NPDC008313. Next base: position 272,923 of record NZ_JBIBFR010000008.1, on the reverse strand, counting down.
GCACGCCTGCCCGTCCAAGGACCCGGCCCGGCTGATCGCCCTGACCGGACTTGAGACCTTGTTCAACGCGCTGCCCGACGTGGAACTCGCCGTCCCCGCAAGCAGCCTCACCTGGCGGCCCGGCCCCTTCAACCGGGCCCTGGCCTCCTTGCCGGTCCGATTCGACGCCGTCACCCCGCGCCCTGCGGCCGCGCCCGAGCCGACGGCCGTCTCCCGCGACCAGGCACGCTCTGTCTCGCCCGCACCCACGCCTGCGGCGCCGCAACCCACCGGCAGGCCTGGGCGCTGGAGCAACTTCATGAGGTGGCTGACGGGCCAGTAGCCACGCCCTTTGTGGCGCATGTGACACAGGCAGTTGATGTCGCCCGCATGATAGATCAACTCCCTGGGTAGGACGGCGCGGAGTGTCTGGAGTGACACAAGTCGAAGGAGAGGCAGTGGACCTCAGTACCTCCGCGCCCCGTTCCACCGGCGACCGGCCGGGCCGACAACGCATTGCCCGCAGCAGACGGGACCCCTACGGGGGCGGCGACCCTGATCATGCGCAGGACCGAATACCCGCCGCTCTCGTGCGAGGCACGCGATGACCTCACGGCCGGGCCCTGACATACCAGCGACCAGCACCGGCGAGACGACGCTCGGCGACCACGTACTCGGCCAACTGCGGCGCCTGGGTGCCGTGGTGGGTCTGAGCGAGGCGGACACCGAGCTGTACGGACAGGTCCTGCTCGACTCCCTCACGGGCGCCGCCCACCGGCCGCTGTCCCAGCCCCCGGCCTCGCCCACTTTCCTGAGCGACGACCATACCCCCGTCGAGTTCTCCCTTGCCAGCACCCCCGGCGCCGCACCGGCACTGCGCGTGCTCGTGGAGCCCGGATGGGCCCACGCCGACATGGGCGACAGCGGCCGCGCCGGACTTGAGGCCATCCGCGCGATGGCCGCCCGCTGGGGCTTCTCCACCGCCCCACTCGACACCGTCGCCGACCTGTTCTTCCCCGCAGGCGCCCAGGGCCCCCTGGCCCTGTGGTACGCGCTCGACCTGCGCGTCGGAAGGGTCCCCGGGGTCAAGGTCTACCTCAACCCCTCCGCCTCCGGGCCGGAACACGCGGCCCGCACCGTGCACGAGGCGCTGCGCCGGCTCGGCTACGGCCAGGCCTTCGAGCAGTTACCCCCGGCGGTCGGCTACCCGTTCCTCGCCCTGGACCTGGGCGCCTGGAAGTCCCCCCGGGTCAAGGTCTACGTGCGACACCCGCGCATGTCGGCCGATGACGCCTGCGCACTCAGCCGCACCGCTGACGCCGCGGCGCTCGACATCCGAGCCTTCTTCCACGCGGCCGCGGGCTCCTTCGCGTCGTCCGGGCGCGGCGGGGACGACACCCTGAGGCTGGTGCGGCGGCCCGCGCTCACCTGCCATTCCTTCACCGAGGGTGACAGCACCCCGAGCGGCTTCACGCTCCACATCCCTGTCCGGGACTACGTGCGCGACGATGAGGAAGCCCTCGCCCGCGCGACAGCCCTACTGACCCGGGCCGGCATCGACCCCGCGCTTTTGCACCGAAGCCTGGGAGCGCTCACACAGCGCCCGCTCGCCGACGGTGTGGGGCTGATCGCCTACCTGGCTCTGGTGTCTGAGCGGGGCCGGCCGCCCCGGTTCACCGCCTACCTGTCCTCCGAGGCCTACCGCGTCCGGCCGCCGCAGGAGCAGTACCCGCGGGGCACCTGGATGTCTGCCCAACGCACCCGGAGTGTCCTGGGCCCGGGAGACCGGGCCACCGGTCACGTCAGCCCGTACACCGCACAGAAGGAAGTCACGTGGAGCCCTACCGCATCAAGGTCGTAGAACCGATCGCCTTCACCACCCGGGAGCAGCGCCAGGAGGCCATGGAGCGGGTCGCCTACAACCCGTTCGAGCTGCGGGCCGACGAGATCACCATCGACCTGCTGAGCGACTCCGGTACCGGCGCCATCTCCGCTGACCAGCTCGCCGCAAGCATGCAGGGCGACGAGTCCTATGCCGGCAGCCGCAGTTACTACCGGTGGCACGAGGTCGTCTCGCACCTCACGGGCTACCCGCACATCCTGCCGGCCCATCAGGGTCGCGCGGCCGAGCGCGTGCTGTTCTCGGCCCTGCTCAAGCCCGGCGACCGGGTGCTGTCCAACACGCACTTCGACACCACTCGTGCCAACGTGGAGCTGACCGGCTGCACGGCGTACGACCTGCCCTGCGCCGAGGCGAAGGACCTCGACAGCGACTACCCCTTCAAGGGCAACATAGACCTGCTCGCGCTCGAAGAGGCGCTGCGGAACGCGGACCGGGCGCCCGTGGGCGCCGTACTGATGACCATCACCAACAACGGCGGCGGCGGCCAGCCGGTCTCGATGGAGAACCTGCACCGGACCGCCGAACTGTGCCGCCGCCACCACGTGCCGATGATCCTGGACGCGGCGAGGTTCGCGGAGAACGCCTGGCTGGTGACCCGGCGCGAGCCCGGCTACGCCGACCGCACCCCGCGCCAGGTCGCCGAGGAGGCGTTCCGACTCGCGGACGGCTGCGTCTTGAGCGCGAAGAAGGACGGCATCGTCCACATCGGCGGGATCATCGGCCTGAAGGATCCGGACCTCGCCGAACGGTGCGGGGGCCTGCTCATCGCCACCGAGGGGCACACCACCTACGGCGGCCTGGCCGGCAGTGCCCTCGACATGATGGCCCGCGGACTCCTGGAAGTCACCGAACCGGCCTACCTTGCCGAACGCGCCGACATAGCCGCCTATCTCGCCGCACGCATCCGCGAGGCCGGGGTCGACATCGTGGAGCCTTCGGGCCTCCACGCCCTGTACCTCAACGCCGGGCGGCTTCTGCCCCACATCCCTCCCCACCAGTACCCCGGCACCGCGCTCATGGTGGAGCTGTACCTCCGCGGAGGCATCCGCTCGGCAGAGCTGGGCACGCTGTACCTGGGGGAAGAGGACGAGCAGGGCAACACCATCAAGACGGCCCCGTACGAGCTCGTACGGCTCGCGCTCCCCCGCCGGGTCTACACCCGCAGCCACTACGACCATGTCGCCGCCACCCTGGCGGACATCGCGAAGAACCCCGAGTCCGTAGGCGGCTACCGGGTCACGGGCCAGTCGCCGATCCTCCGCCACTTCAGCATCAAACTGGAACCCGTACGGTCTGGCGACTGATCTCCCCCTCCTGACCTTCTTCGACGCCACTGAGCCGGCCTGACCCCCGCATGGCGCGCACGACTTCGTTGTGCGCGCCATGCCGTCGGGCCAGGACGAGGTGCCTTCCACGCCGACAGCGATCACTTGTCCGTGCGCGTTCACGAAGGCCAGAGCCGCCGCGTATCCCCGGCGGTGGTAGTGAACTCGGCGTCCGCGAGATGGCCGCCGTTGTCGCTGATGACCGCGACGTGGAGTGTCGGCATGGGAGTCGACCCCGCCGAAAACGTACTGGTCCGCGGTGTCCGCTGCGACCGCTGATGTCATGCCGATGACGCCTTCCAGTCGGTGGCGGCACCGGCCGAGGGCGCAGACAGGACATCGAGGAGGCTTCCGGCCAGGCTCCTGTCAGGTCATGTCCCTCCCGGCCGGAGCCATGAGAACAGCCCAGCAGGGCGTCAGTCAGTGCCCGAGCCGCGACCACCGGAAACTGAGTATCAGCATCCATGCTCTCCTATCGCCGGGCTGAGGAGATCTTCGAGGAGAACACCCGACTGCTGGCCAACCCCCTCGCCTCACCCGAGGACATCGAGGACCTGGACGGCTGGACTCTCCACCGGCTCCGCCACAGTGCCCTGACGCACGACGCGGCCAAGGACCCGGCCGCGGCCGGCGCGGTCGAGACCGTGATCGATGAAGCCTGCCGGACCCTGCACTCGCCCACGATCCGCTCCCGCTGGGAGGACCTGGCCGCCACCGCGCTGAAGGAACGGGCCACCTTCAAGGCCTTCCTGGCCGACCTGCTGGAAGCCGAGTGCCTCCAGCGCGAGGAACGCAAGAAGGCCCGGCTGGTCCGGGAGGCGAACTTCCCCCGCCCCAAGCGGCTGGAGGACTTCGAGTTCGACAAGAACCCGAACATCGTCCCCGAGCAGGTCAACACCCTCGCCGACCCGGCCTGGGGGAAGGCCGGCCTGCCGCTCTGCCTGACCGGCGACTCCGGCACCGGCAAGTCCCACCTGCTGATCGGGATCGGCACCGCGATCGCCGAGGCTGGTCTGCGGGTCCGCTACACGACCACGGCCAACCTCGTGAACGAGCTGGCCGAGGCCGCGGACGAGAAGAAGCTGAACCGAACGCTGGCCCGCTACGGGCGCGTTGACCTGCTCTGTCTGGACGAGTTCGGCTACCTCGACCTGGACAAGACCGGCGCGAAGCTGCTGTTCCAGGTCTTCACCGAGCGCGAGGAACGACGGGCAGTCGCCATCGCGTCGAACGCTCCGTTCTCGGAGTGGAAGCAGACCTTCACCAACCCGCGGCTCTGCTCGGCGATCGTGGACCGGGTCACCTTCAACGCCCACATCGTCGAGACCGGCACCGACAGCTTCCGCCTGGCCCAGACCCAGGAGAAGCGCCGCCGCAGGAGCTGAGCCTCACACCCCGGACCGAGGCCGACGCCCCAAGGGGGCGTCGGCCTCGGCCAAGTTGGGCCCGACCGTTCTCCGCCGGCCGAACCAATGCCCATGCCCGACGTCCACCGCGGATCGGAGAATCCGACGGTCCCGGCTCGAACACGGGTCGAGATCCTGCGGCCCGTCGAGCCTGTCGGGGGGCCTCCGTCCGGTCCGGATCCGATGCGTTTCACGCTACCGTCCCGGCCCTCCACCACGGCCAGAGAACCCACCCGAACGGGGTGGAGCCTGACTGCGGCCTGGTGGATGTCGGTGCGGTTCCTCGGCCTCCTGGACGACGGCGACGACCTCACCAGCCGCAAACCCCTGCCCGGCCACGTCACCGCCGGGGCGATTCTCGTCGGCCTCGACGGCCGCATCCTGCACGATCTCCACAACGCGATCAAGTGGCCGTCGAGCCGTACGCCAATCCGAACACCCCTCCCTCATTCGGAGTCATTCCAGGGCGGGCTCTTTTGACAGTCGACCGTATGGGCAAGGACGTCGACGACAGATACCACTGGCAGATGCCGCTCGACGAAAGGGACCGTCCATGCGCAAGATCGCTCTCCTGCTCGGTTTGGCACTCTCCGCAAGCGTGACTGCGGCCGCCCCGGCCGCAGCCAACGGCCCCGGCTACCCCCCGAGCAACCAGGCGGTGGTCATCAGCAACGCCTCGACCGGCTTCTACCTGCAGACCGACACTCAGAATGAGAACCGGCCGCAGTACGTCCAGGTGTGGTACCCCTGGCCGCTGGCCAATGAAGGCTCGGGGTCGGTCTGGCGACTCAAGCAGAAGTACGGCGACCACTACGTCATCGAGACCGAACCGATCAAGAACCCGACCCCGGCCTGCCTGACGGTGCCGGACAGCGCGAAGGACAACGGCCCGCTGACCGTGACCAACTGCAACGGCGGTCCGGCACAGGACTGGATCGTCCGCGAGGACGGCACCTCCGAGACCTACACCATCACCCCGGCCGGAGCGAACTTCCGGCAGTGGGCAATCACTTCGCAGTCGCAGAACTACCCCCACCCTGATGTGTACGTGACCCTCAAGCACTTCACCGGAACCAACGCGCCCACCAACATGCGCTGGAAGATCGACCCGAGGTCGGCGGCCTGACCTCCCGGTCAAGGAAGGCTGACAGGTGCGGCGGCCCCGCGCGGCTGCTGCGGACCCGCACCCCTGGGAGAAGCCGACAGAGCCGGATCTGCTGACCCCTCTCGCCATCGGGTGAACGGTGACCCTCTGACGGCGGCTTGCTGCGGAACACCCCCGCTCGAGCAGGGGTGTTCGGGAGAGGGCTCACCCCGGGGCGTCCGTGATCAGGCCCCGGCCGTGTCGCGGACGGCCTCGATCTCGGGCGACCCGTTGGTGACTGCCTGGGCACTGCGGGGGAACATGGCCTGCTCGTACTCGGTGAGCGCCGTCTCGATGTCGTCGGGGTGCGCGGCCAGGGCCGCACCGAGTTCGGCGCCGTCGAGCATGGCCAGGTTGGCTCCCTCGCCGTTGGGCGCCGCGAGGTGCGCGGCGTCGCCGAGCAGGGTCACCCCCGGCACCCGGTCCCACCGGTGCCCGGTCGGCAGGGCGTACAGGGGGCGCAGGACCGGTGTCACATCGCTGTCGGTGATCAGGGCGGTGAGTTCCGTCGCCCAGCCGTCGAACTCCCGCGCGATGCGGGCGGTGGGCGCCGCGCCGTCGGTGAAGTCGACGGAGGCGAACCAGTCCTGCGGCTCGGCCAGCCCCACGTAGACGTGCAGGGTGTCGTCCTTCTCGCGGTGGGCGAAAATCTCCCTGCCCGGTGCGGTGGCGACCAGCATCCCCGCGCCGACCGTCTTCGCCGCGACCGGGTGCCGCGTGACGGCGTCGTACAGGTAGGTCTCCACGACCGACTTGCCGAGGTAGTCGGGAGTGGCGGCGGACAGCAGGGGCCGGACCCGTGACCACGCGCCGTCCGCGCCGACCAGCAGGTCGGTGACCACGGTGTCGCCGTCGGAGAACGCCACTTCGTGGCGGCCCCCGCCGAGGGCACGGACGCGGTCGGCCTTGCGGCCCCACCGCACGGTGTCCGCCGGAAGGGAGTCGAGCAGGATCCTCCGCAGGTCACCGCGGTCCACCTCGGGGCGTCCGCCCGTGCCGTCGTCGGCCCGGTCCAGCACCACGGTCCCGTCCGGCTCGAGGATCCGCATCGCCTGGCGGCCCTCCAGGACGGCGGCGTGGAACGCGTCCGTCAGACCGGCGGCCTCGAGTGCGCGCAGCCCGGTGCAGTCGTGGATGTCGAGCAGTCCGCCCTGCGAGCGCGCCGTCGGGGAGGACTCCGCCTCGTAGACCGTGGCCGGGATGCCGTGGACGTGCAGGACACGGGCCAGGGTGAGCCCGCCGAGTCCGGCGCCGATGATCGTGACGGGGGTGTGCATGGTGGCTCCTTCGGGATGGGCCGCCGGGTGAACTCCGGGGCCGTGTCGAACAATGCCGGGCCGCACCGACATCCGGCCGACGGCACCGACAGGTCACCGACACGTCACCGACACCGCACAGGGACGGTCCGTCAGCGCGCCGAACGCGCGGCGGCTTCGATCGCCGCGGGCCGGAGTTGGGCCGCGCGGATGCGCCGGGTCCCGAACTTCTCCGACCGGTCGAAGGCGTAGATGCCGTTCTGTTCCTGGAAGACGTCGGTCAACTGCGTGGAGCGGTATCCGCACAGGTCCGGGTGGTCGAGCAGTACTCCGACGAGTCCCTCGAGGCGGGCGTGGAAGTGCTCGACGTCGTGCACCCGGTTACCCCCGGGAGGTGGCCTGCGACTGGGGCCGTTCCGCCTCGCCCGGATCCCACCGGATGCCGCCGAACTCGCTGACGAAGAAGGGCTGGCCGCGATGGCCGACGGACCAGGAATCGCCGGTGCCGTACGCGCGGTTCACATAGGGCTCGCCGGCGCCGAGTGCGGCGTGGTTCGCCACGAGCGTGTCCGGGTCCTGTTCGTAGTCGTGGCTGTCGAACACGTCCGACCCGGTGATCCGGTGCGCGTACCCGGAGGTGTCGAGCACCGGACGGGAGGTGTCGTGGGCCTTCGTGGCCAGGAACATCGCGCGCAGCACGTCGTCCAGCACGGTGATCTGGTCCTCGACTCCTGCAGGTCTCGTTCATGGGGCACCAGCCGACGATCGCCGGGTGGGAGTGGTCCCGTTCGAGCACCTCCAGCCACTCCCGGTGTCGCCTGCAGACGGCGCATCGCCTCGGCCGCGCCGATGCCGGCCGCGCAGGCCAGGCCCGTGCCGTCGTAGTAGAACTCGCCCAGTGCCGTGGTGAGGCGATGGGCCTCCTGCGCTGCCGCACGCTCGGTGTCGGTCAGGGACACCCGTTCTGGCATGGGGAACAGCTCGGGCGTCGGTCCGGCAAGGCTCAGCCGCCCCGGTGACCAGCCGCCGAGCGACAGCCGCCGGGGGCACCGGCCGCGGCGAGGGCTCGTGCGCTGTCCGGCTTCCCGGAGACGACGGCTTCCCACAGTGCCGTCACTCCGTCCTGAAGCGCCTGAAGCGCGTCCACATCCACAACCCGGCGGGCCAGTTCCGCAACAGCCTCCGGCGAGCCCGACACCACTGCCCGATGCAGGGGCCGACCCCCGCTCCAGCTGTGCGGATCGGCTCCTTCGTCGAGGCGCCGGCGGATGTCCTCGGCATCCGTCCAGTCCCCGCCCATGCCCGCCCAGCCGTCAACTCTCTGCTGCCACCGCTCCCCCTCCGACCCCTCGCATGCTGTCGTCGGCCCCGCCCGTTGGCATCCCCTCAAGACTGCTGACGCACGACCCTATCACCCCGAACACCTCACGTACGCTAAATATACGTCACTCGTACGCCATTGGTACGCAATGGGGGCGTTTTAAGGGTAGGATAGGAGGTGGAGGTGTCTCATGTCCGAGCTGTTCGACGCGGTCGACGCGCTGATCGCGTCCCGGTCCGCACTGCCGCTGCCGGCCGAGCGCAGGCGGCTTCGCCAGGCTCACGCCCTCACCCTGGATGAAGTGGCCGCCGCCCTGGGCGTGCGGCGGGCGACCGTCGGCGGATGGGAGTCGGGCAAGGCCGAGCCGCGCCCCCCGGAGCGGGAGGCGTACGCGCGCCTGCTGAAGCAGCTCGCCCAGCTCTACCCCGCCCCCCAGGACACCGGCGCCCCGCAGGAAGAGACCGCCAGGGCACACACGCTCACCACGCAGGCGCCCGCAGCACAGGCTCATCCCCCGGCCGGAGCCCCGGAGGCGACGGTCGCATCTGAGACCGAAGAGGCCGCCCACGCCGCCGCCCCAGCGGCTGCTGCCGCACCGGCCGCCGTTTCGCGTCCGCATGCCGCCCCGGCGCCGCAGACCTCGCGCCGCCCGGGCACGAAGAAAGCCGCCCCCGCCGGCACGCCCGTATCCGGAGGTGCGTACACGCACGGCCCACTGCTCGTCCTCGACGCCGACTCCGAGCGGAGGGTGACGGGCTACGGCGTTGGCGGCCTGATCCTGGACGTGCCCGGCAAGTCGCTGCCCGCGCTGGTGGAGTGGACACTCAACGAGGCACAGCTGGGGTCGGAGAAGCTGCACGGCTCGGGCAAGGACGCCGACCCGCTGCTGGTGCTCACCGAGGCGGCGTGCGAGCGCTACGGCCTGCCCGCCGCCCTCTCGGATTCCGAGCGGCTCGCCGGGCGGCTCCCGGAAGGACACAAGGCCGTCAAGCAGCTCCAGCGCGCCGACTGGCGGCTCACCAAGCGCGGGCTGGGGCCGTGGGCGCGGATCTACCGCCCCGCTCAGGGAGGCCACCGCCAGTGCGTGCAGCTGTGCATCCCCTCCTGGCGCGCCCTGGACGGCCGCGCGTGGGGTCATGCCGCGCAGCTTGAGCCGGCGGAGCTGGCCCGGGTGCTGGGTGTGTACGCGGCCCGGGTAATGACGCCGGTCGGCTCCACCGCCGTGACGGGGCTGCACCTGATGACCGCGCTGAACCCGCCGACCCGCGCGAGCGAGCCGGACGCCGACGGCAGGCGGCACCGCGAGCACCGGGCCGGCTCACTGGGCACCGAGCCGGTGGACCCGGCGCCGTGCGAGGCGACTGACGGACACCCCGTCCTGGCCCATCTGCCCCGCTTCCACGTGCGCGGCCCCGACGAGCGGCTGTTCGAGGAGGCCTACGACTGGGCACGGGATCTGACCGATGCCGAATGCATGCAGCGCTACCTGGTCGGCCTCGACGTCAACCTCGCCTTCGGTGCGGCCGCCAACGGCGCCGTCGTCGGCCTTGCTTCACCGCCCGCGCACGTCACCACCCCGGTCTTCGACCCGGCACTGCCCGGCTCCTGGCTGGTCGACCTCTCCCACGTCGACCTCTCCAGGGTGAAGGTCGGCAAGCAGTGGCGCGAGCTCGACGGCGATCTGCTGCCCAGCCCGTTCACGCCGACCGGCGAACGCCCGACGGGGCCGGCCTGGTACGCCACACCCACCGTGGCGTACGCCGTCGAGCTCGGCTACGACGTCGCGCCCGTGGAGGCGTGGGTGCGCCATGAGAGCGGCCGGTTGCTGGACGGCTGGTACAAGCGGCTGCGCGATGCCTACGTCGCCACCATGGCGGACCTCGGCGTCGCGGAGAAGCTGTCCCCGGCGGAGTTCCTGGAGGCGATGGGCGGCTACAAGAGCCGTGATCCGGAGCTGGGGATCGTGGTGGACGCGGTCAAGATGACGGTGAAGGGCGGGATCGGCAAGCTGCAGGAGAAAGCGCGCGGCGGAGGCTGGAAGCCGGGGCAGGCCTGGGCCGCCCTCGCCCGCCCGACCTGGCGGCCGGACATTCGCGCGACCGTCATCTCCCGGGCCCGCACCAACATGCACCGCAAGATGCTCACCCTGGCGGCGGCCACCGGCCGTTACCCGGTCGCGGTCCTGTCCGACTGCGCGGTGTACGCCGCCGACGGACCCAGCCCGCTGGACGTCCTGCCGTACGGTTCCGATGGCAAGACGGTGCCGGGCAGTTTCCGGCTGGGAGTCTCGCCCGGGATGGTCAAGCACGAGGGCACCCAGAGCGTGCTGTGGGGGGCTGACGTCCTCGAACAGCTCGGCGCCGACGGCCATGTCGCCAACCTCGCCCGCTACATCAAGACCGGCGAGGTCACCGCCAAGGACACCGGAGAATAGGAGTACTACGCCGATGGTCACGGTCGGGGAAGAACTCGACAAGGCGGTGCAGGGGGCGTTCACGCGCCCTGTTCCCAAGTCGGCGGGGGCGCAGATGCGCTACCTCGTCCGACAGCACCAGCGCAGCACCCGGCGCGTGGCCGAGCTGCTCGGCATCAGCCAGCGCACCGTCGAACGCTATGTGAAAAACCAGATCAAACAGCCCCGGCCGCAACTCGCCGACCGCCTCGAGCGTGAGGTCCGCGCACGCTGGCAGCCGCAGATCAGGGCGAAGGCGAAACAGGCCGCGGCCACCACGAGCGGCATCATGATCGACGTCCACGCCCGGTTCGGCTACACCGCCGCCCCCGGCAGCACCGACCAGGCCCGCGTACGCCACCTCACCGTCGCCCTGCCGCCCCGCCACGCCGCCCGCCTCCTTGCCGCCCAGGAGGCGGGGGTCGACGAGGACGAGATGCGTCAGGTCGCGGCCGAGGCGCTGGGCGAGGTGTACTTCCGCGACAACGGCCGCCGCGCCCACGGCCTCGAGGTCGAGCTCAAAGACCTCGTCGCCCTCGAGTTCGAGCTGTAGCCGGTCAGTGCGCCGGGACAGGAGGAGGAACAGATGCCGGGGAGAGCTGTGGCAGCAGGGGTGTTTCAGACCGTGCCGCTGGCCGGGGAGCTGACCTCGTCACTCTGGACGGTCTGATCGGGCTGCGCAACGGTGTCGCTCACCTCGGGACAGCGGATGTGGAGGAACGAGGGGCGGAGGGCCCTGACCTGTGACGCTTGCCTTCCCTATCGGTCCCCGGGTGGCCTGTTGCCGTCGGTCCCAGTCCTTCATTCGGTGCCACGGCGCGATCTTGACGCCCCGGCCGCAGCCCAATCGAGCGGACTCCGGACCGTGATCATTTCATCTCGCACGCGGCGAAATCCACCAGCACCGCCGCATTTCACCCGTGGATGACGCGGCACCGACGTCACGGACCGCCTGGCGGACCACCGCGCGCACCGTGGCCGCGTCGAGGGCCTGGAGGCCGCTGCGAGCCAGCGCGGAGAGTCGGCGCGTGAATCAGGCTCCGCGCCGTCGCCGCTACGGCCGGCGACGGCGATCGGGGCACGCTGGGACAGGCCGTAGTCGAGCGCGGGCGCGCAGTCGGGGTCACTGTCTCAGGTGCGAGACGTCTCGATGCCGGCGGTGACCGCCCCGTGGATCGCTGCGAGTGAGCGGGCGACGTCGAGCAGCCGACACGCCTGCGCGCGGCTGATGTCGAGCTCCGCGGCGCAGTACGACTCCCAGCTGCCGTGCCCGAGCGGCAGCCAGGCACGGGCGGCGGCACCCCAACCCGGCTTGATGCCCTGTCCCGCTTGGCGTGCCACTGCGCCAGTGCGTCAACTTCACCCGTGGCCGATTCACTCTGAGCAGAGACAACCGCAAAGGATCAACGGGGACTTCCGGCCATGACGGGGCGGGCTGGAGGGAGTTGAGAGGCGTGTGTGGCGACCGAGGCCGCCTTGACCTCCTGCATGACGGCGTGGAGGGAGTGGTTTTTTGGGGGGCGGATCCGGCAAACGTGCCTTCCGGGATTGGCCAGACTCCCCTACTGATCACTTTACGTATCAGCTTGGATGCGATGCGCTACGTGATGTTTCGGCTCCGCCACGGCGCGCACTGTGCGGCCGGCCGGCGGCGCATTCCAGAAGCGTTCGAGGGGAAGAACCATGACCACACCTCCCGCTGCTCCGCTCCGCGTCGCCCTGGTCAACGGCAGCTTCGAACAGCCCGCCGTGACCGGTTACGAGATCCTGCCGGACGCCTCGCAGACGGCGTCCAAGCGGGTCCCCGGCTGGCTCACCACCGCCTCCGACCACAAGATCGAGCTGTGGCATTCGGGCTTTCAGGGAGTGCCGGCAGCCGACGGTGCCCAGTTCGCCGAACTCAACGCGAACGAGGTCTCCACGCTCTACCAGGACCTGCCGACCACGCCCGGTACGAAGCTGTACTGGCGGCTGTACCATCGTGGCCGCCAGGGGGACGACACCATGGCACTGGACATCGGTGCGCCGGGCTCCATGGCGGAGCAGAGGCGCTTCACCGACGGCAACACCGCCTGGGGCTACTACACCGGCATCTACACCGTCCCGGCCGGCCAGACCCTGACACGCTTCGCCTTCCGCTCCATCTCGGCCGCCGGCGGCAACCGCAGTATGGGCAACTTCCTGGACGGCATCTTCTTCGGCACCGCTCCCTACGTGGAACTCGCCAAGACCGCCATCCCCGCGGGGCCGCTGGAGGTGGGCGACGTCGTCACCTACCGCATCACCGCCAAGAACGAAGGCGGCGGCGGAGCCGAGAACCTCATCGTGAGCGACGTCATCCCGCAGGGCACGACGTACCTGCCCGGCTCCCTGCGTATCGTCGACGGTCCGAACGCCGGAGTGAAGAGCGACGCGGAAGGTGACGACCAGGCGTACTACGATGCCGCGGCGAACAAGGTGGTCGTCCATCTCGGCAACGGCGCCACCGCCGCGGACGGGGGCACCCTGCCCAGCACCGAAACGCTGCCGGCAGGTACCACGGTGGAGTACCGGACCGTCATCGACCGGGCCGCCGGCGGCAAGCAGATCAGCAACACCGCAACCGCCTCCTACGAGAATCGGCTCGGTGACACGCCGGAGCCCCTGACATCCACCTCCAACGAGCAGGTCACACAGGTCAAGCCGGCGGCCGACCTGACCATGACGAAGGCAGCCGACGCCACCACCGTCACCGTCGGCCAGACCGTGACGTACCGCATCACCGTCCACAACGCCGGCCCGAACGACGCCACCGGTGTGACCGTCACCGACCAGCTCCCCGACGGCCTCACCTTCCTGTCCGCCGACGGCACGCCCGGAAGCTATGACCCGGCCGCCGGGCAGTGGACCGTGGGTGACCTGGCCGACGGCGCCACCGCCCGCCTCGTACTGCGGGCCAAGGCCACCGAAGCCGGCCTGGTCAGCAACACCGCCACCGCCACCGGCAACGAAAAGGATCCCGACACCACCAACAACACCGACACCGTCAGCGTCTGCGTCGAACGGGCCCCCTCCTGCTGCGACCCCTGCGCCAGTCAGGGATAGTCCCCGGCCAATCGCCGCGAGGACTACTGCCAACCGCTGCTCCCGGCGGGCGCCGCGACGAGCTCGCCCCTGTAGAGGTACGCGGCTCGGGAGCAGGCCCCCAAAGGCCCTGCTCCCGAGCCGACAAATCCGTCATCCGCATGCTGCTGCAGGCCTTGGTCCTTGATCCTGGACGCACGAGACACTGGATCCTGAGGATCTGAGAACGGACATCTCGTGGTCATGAAGGACTATCCGCCGCAGTTCAAGGCGGACGCGGTCGCGTTGTACCGGTCGCGGCCCGAGGTGACGGTCAGGCAGGTCGCCGCTGATCTGGGGATAGACCCCGAGACCCTGCGGAACTGGGTGCGGGCGGCGGGAGCGAGCCGGTCCCGGGGGCGCCGGGCAAAGGTGCCGGCCGAGCCGCCGACGCCGTTGGAGGCGGAGAACGCCGCTCTACGGAAGAAGGTGCGTGAGCTGGAGGAAGAGCGCGTCCTGCGGAAGGCGGCGAAGTATTTCGCCGGGGAGACGCGCTGTGAACCGCTTCCAGTTCGTCGCCGACCACCAGCGCCGCTACGGCGTGAAGCGGCTGTGCACCATCCTGGGCATCGCCCGCTCCAGCTTCTACTACTGGCGCCACACGGCTGCGGACCGGGCCGCCCGGCAGGCGGCCGACGCCGCTCTCGCCGCACGGATACAGGCCGTGCACCGCGAGCCGGACGGCACCTACGGCGTCCCCAGGATCACCGCCGAGCTCCGCGAGGCGGGCGAGCGCGTCAACCACAAGCGGATCGCGCGCGTGATGCGGGGTGCCGGTCTGGCGGGCGTGCGTTTGCGCCGCAGACACCGCACCACTGTTGCGGACCGGGTCGCAGCGAAGGCCCCGGACCTCATCGGCCGCGACTTCACCGCAGGCAAGCCGAACACGAAGTACGTCGGCGACATCACCTATCTCCCCGTGGACGGCGGGAGGTTCCTCTATCTGGCCACCGTCATCGATCTCGCCTCACGGCGCCTTGCCGGCTGGGCGATCGCGGATCACATGCGCACCGATCCCGTCACCGACGCCCTGGCCGCCGCCGAACAAACCCGCGGCAGCCTCGCCGGGGCGGTCCTGCACACCGATCACGGCGCCCAGTACACCAGCCGGGCCTTCGCCGACGCCTGCCGCAAGGCCGGCGTCCGCCAGTAGATGAGCACGATCGGCTTGCCAGGGCCGAACGATTTACAGTCCCGGCAGCGGAACTGGGCGCCGATGCTGGTTGCCGGCGCTCGGCATGTCGGCCGGCGCCGGGTCGGTGACAATGGATGGGCGACAGTGATCCGTACGGGTCCCACCACGTGCGGCGGTCACAGGGCAGGTGACGATGTGGCATCCGACTCCGGCTGTGGATCCTCCGCGTCCGAAACCGGCTTCCCGTTCGTCGGCAGGCAGCGGGAACTCAACCAGGTCCTCGACGTGCTGGCACACCCCCCGGCCGTCCTGCTGGTTGAGGGGGAAGCGGGGGCCGGTAAGTCGCGTCTGGTCCACGAAACCGTCACCGCGCTGGCCCCCGAGGGGCGACCGGTGCTGGTCGGCCTGTGCCACCCGCTGCACGAGCCGCTTGCCCTCGGCCCTGTGGTCGACGCACTTGGCAAGGCGGGTCCGTGGCTTCCGCGGACCGCTGACATGCCGCCCACAGTCGGCGCGCTCGCGCCGCTGCTGCCAGATCTAGCCGGGCGACTGCCACCCGTACCCGCTGTTCCCGAAGGGGGACAAGCCGTCAGGCACCAGCGCATCCAGGGAGTGCGTTCCTTCCTGGAGATGCTCGGTCCCACGGTGCTGGTGGTCGAGGACCTGCACTGGGTCGACGACGCCACACGGGAACTGCTCCTCCTGCTCGCCCGCGACCTGCCGGCGAATCTCAGTATCCTGCTGACCTACCGCGCGGAGGACATCGCGTCCAGCGGCCACGTTCTCGGCTCCGCCTACCGCAGGCCGCCCGGAACCCACGGAGCCACGATCCACCTCGGCCCGCTGGCCGAGTCGGCTGTGCGGGACATGGCCGCAGCAGCGCTCGGCCACGACGTCGCCCCGCACCTGGTGCACGTGCTCTACCACCGCAGTGAGGGCCTTCCGCTCATTGCGGAGGAAGACCTCCTCACCCTGAGTGAGCGGGTCCGGCAGGGCGCCCCTGCCAGTGCCGAGGTGTTTGCCGCCGACCTCCAACACGCGTCAGTGCCGACAGTGCTGCGCGAGGCCATGAGCGAACGCGTGGCGAACCTGTCGCCGCCCGGGGCCGCGATCGTGGAGGCCGCGGCCGTGCTGGCGGTCCCGTCCTCCGAGAACCTCCTCACTCAGGTCGCGGGACTGGAGGCGGACGAGGGGAGCAAAAGCCTTACAGAGGCGCTGAGGACCTTCGCGCTCCACGAGAGCCGACCGACGCGCTACACCTTTCGGCACGTACTCGCGCAGCAGGCGGTGTACGAGAGCATCCCCGGGCCCCGGCGGCAGCTATTGCACCAGCGTGCGCTCGGCATCCTCCGGGCGCAGACGCCTCAGCCGCTCATGCAGATCGCGCACCACACACTGGCCCTCGGTGACCGAGACGGGTGGCTGACCTGGGCCGAGTCCGCAGCCGACCAGGCCATCGAGATCGGGGACGCCGGCACCGCCACCACGGTGCTCCACGACATCCTCGCCCAGCCGCGCCTCAGAGGGGATCTGCGGAGTCGTGCCGCTCTGGCCCTCGCCCGGATCGCCACGCAAGGCGTCGACACCGTCAACAGCGAACGGGTCCTCGCTCGCATCCTCGCCGATCCACATCTGCCCACCACCGACCGAGGCGAGGTCCGCCTGGCACTGGGCATGCTCAGGGTCGTGCAGGCAGGCGACAGGACCGGCTACCTGGAGATCGAGCAGGCGTCCGTCGAGCTCGCCGGCCGGCCAGGCCGGGCGGTGCGGGCCATGACGGTCCTCGCCATCAACGAGCGGGACGGCGCCTCGGAGCGTGCGGGCATGTGGTTGGACCGTGCGGAAGAAATCCTTCGGCGAAACCACGACGAGGTGGCCCGGGCCGCTGTCCGAGCCGCCCGGCTCACCCTGCTGGCCAGAGCCGGAGACCCGTCCGTATGGCCCATGATCGCGGAACTGCCCCGGCAGGCCGATGACCTGGAGATTCTCAGGCACACCACACGCG
Source organism: Streptomyces sp. NPDC008313 (assembly GCF_042956125.1). NCBI lineage: Bacteria > Bacillati > Actinomycetota > Actinomycetes > Kitasatosporales > Streptomycetaceae > Streptomyces > Streptomyces sp. NPDC008313. The sequence continues at coordinate 255,895 of NZ_JBIBFR010000008.1, read as the reverse complement.
CCCTCTACAATGTCGGGGATCTTGCCATCGAGCTGGGCCACGATCGGCGTGCCGCGGAGCTCCTCTCGGAGAGCCTGGAACTTGGCAGGCAGGCAGGCCACCAGTACCTGGACTTCTACGTACGCATCGACCTGCTGCGCCTGGAAGCACTTGCGGGCCGGTGGACAGGCCTCGAACAGCGCTTCGCCGAGCTCAGCGCCGAGATTCCGGACCTCGCCATGGAGTCCGACGAGGAGGCACTGACGCTGGGAGCCCTGGCCGCAGCCCGCGGGCAGCACGACCAGGCTCTGACATACTTCGCCAGGGCATTCGACGCCGGGGAGAAGGAGGGGCAGGTCACCATCCTGCTCAGGGCCGCCTCGGGCGAGGCGGCGGTCAGGCTCGCCCAGAACCGGCCTCGGGACGCATGGACGAGCGTCACGTCCGCCGTATCGGAGTTGCGTGCGACGGGAGCGTGGGCACGGGGTACGGGCCTTGTTCCCGTGGCGGTCGAGGCAGCCCTGGCCTGCGAGGACCGCTCGGCGGCGCAGCGGCTCGTGGACGACGCGGCTGCCGGCCTCGTGGACAAGGACGCGCCCGCTGCCGCCGCTGAACTCCAGGTGGCTCGCGGGGTGCTGCTCCGCGGTTGCGACGATATCGCCGCGGCAGAGTCCTTCGACCGGGCCCGCGCGGCGTGGGATGACATGGGACGCCCCTACGAGCGCGCCAGGGCGGATGAGCGCATTGCGGGCGCGGTCGCCGACACCGACGGTGGACAGGCAGCCAGCCGCCTCGACCGGTGCATGGAGGAGTACGACCGGCTCGGCGCGACCTCCGACAGCGCCCGCTGCCGGCGCACCCTGCGGGAAATCGGCTGGTCCCGCCCCTCGCCGCGTGGCCGGCGCGGTTACGGCGAGCAGCTGTCCCCACGCGAACGTGAAGTCGCCGATCTACTGGCCCAGGGCCTGTCCAACCCGGCCATCGCACAAGCGCTCTTCCTCTCGCCCCGGACCGTCGAGCATCACGTTGCGCGGGTGCTCCGCAAGCTGCGAGTCACCAGGGACCAAGTCCACTCAGCGGCGCAGCGACGGTATTAGCCTTCCATCCGCGTTCGCAGCCGGCCGGACCACACGAGCCGACCGCATCCCCACCATTCAGCATCACGAATAGGTACACATACGCATTGATATGCTACTCATCGGTCGGCTTGGCTGGACACAGAAGCGCTGCCCGCGGACACAGTCCGCAGTGTCAGTCCCCCTCACCATCGGAGCCGGCCATGGCACACATCCATCTGTGCAAACCCCTGACCGGGGCTCCTACTGCCGTCTACCTGCGGTGCCACCCCTACGACAGATGGCAGATGGCTCTGCACCGCACGGCCCTGCTGCAACACGCCGAGAACCTGTCGCTTCCCACACCTGACATATTCTTCGACAACGGCTGCCTCTCCAGAGCACCGCTTCCCCAGCTGGACAGGCTACTCAGCGCCATCGAAGCCGACTACTACAAGGTGCTGCTGCTGCCCGGGCCTTTCGTCCTGTCCCTGGACGACCGCAAGGCCCGGGACCTCACCCGGTGGATCAGGAGCCGTGGCTGCCAGGTCGAGGAACTGCCCGCAACGCACCCCCAGGAGGGCATCAGCCCTCCCCACGCAGTTGCACGACCGGAACGCGCTCCCGGACGCCTTCCCTGTCGTGTGTCCAATTGACATCCTCCCCGCCCTGAAGGGAGAGGATTCCTGGCTCAGGCTGCCTCCGGGAGCAGCGCTCCCGGGGGTCTCACGCCCTCGGCACCAGCCGGGTTGAGACCAGCCCGGACCAGCATCACGCGGGCGGAGTTCTTGTCCCTGGGGGGACAGGCGTGCACATTAGAGTCAGTCCTTTGACCCGAGACCAGACCATGAACCACGAAGAGCAATACGCGAACTATGTCGGATTCAGCGGAACTCATGAAAACCACCGTCCACGCCCCGTAAACCCGCAGGTCACACAGTCTGCTCCCCGCACCCGCGGGGATGGTCCCCGGGGAGCGACTGGGGAATCCCGTAGGCATCGCTGCTCCCCGCACCCGCGGGGATGGTCCCCTGCTGAGCCCCGTGTGGTGGGGCGGTGGCCACTGCTCCCCGCACCCGCGGGGATGGTCCCGCCCCGTCGCGGACACCGCCCTGCCGCTCGTACTGCTCCCCGCACCCGCGGGGATGGTCCCTCCGCACGGATGTTACAACGGCTAAGGCACTTCTGCTCCCCGCACCCGCGGGGATGGTCCCGGCGGCCCGGACGCCGCCTGCTGCTGCCAGCACTGCTCCCCGCACCTGCGGGGATGGTCCCTGCGACGGCCCCCCGCGCACGCAGGCGGAGCACTGCTCCCCGCACCCGCGGGGATGATCCCCCTTCGATCACATAATCCACACGTGTCGCAGTCCTGCTCCCCGCACCCGCGGGGATGGTCCCGACGCTGCCTGAGCGAGCACACGCAGACGCGGCTGCTCCCCGCACCCGCGGGGATGGTCCCGGCAACGCCGGCTCGGCCCGGTGCACGCTGGTCTGCTCCCCGCACCCGCGGGGATGGTCCCAGGTAGGTGTCTTCGTCGAGTCCGAGGGCTTCCTGCTCCCCGCACCCGCGGGGATGGTCCCCCATGCCCCGCGACCTCCACATCACCCCCTGGCTGCTCCCCGCACCCGCGGGGATGGTCCCACCCGCGTGCTGGACTGCCAGTCGTTGCCGATCTGCTCCCCGCACCCGCGGGGATGGTCCCGACGCCGTGGTCAACGGCGACACCGCAGTGGACTGTTCCCCGCACCCGCGGGGATGGTCCCTCGGACCACACCTGCCCGCGGTGTCAACGGTTCCTGAATCTTGGTTCTGGATCACTTTCCGTGCTCAGGCCACGGAGGGTCACCACAACCGCGATCATGAACGGCCTCGTGCCGCAAGGAGGATCCGCTTGCGGAGCTGCAGAGCCTGGGAGCGGAGGCCCCGAGCGTGTGTATGCCGGTGTTGAGGTCTCACGGGGGCTGGACTCTGGACCAGTCATCGGCTTCGCCCTGTCCGTCGGCGTTGTTCCCTGCGGTCACGACGGTGCCGTCGGCACGCAGGCCGAGGGTGTGCGTAGCACCGGCCGCCACGGCGACGATGTCGCGCCAATCGCCGACTTCGCACTGCCCGTAGCTGTTGTCTCCCGCTGCGAGGACCCGCCCGGACGCTGTGGCTCCGACGGTGTGGTAGCTGCCGGCGTCGAGTGCCACGACGTCTTCCCACTCATCGACCTCGCACGCCCCGGTTGCCCGGTCTCCAGTCGCTACTGCCCGCCCGTCGGCTCTGAGGCCGACGGTATGGAGATACCCAGCCGAAATAGCGGCCAGGTCACGCCACTCTTCAACGGCACACTGCCGTCGTCGGTTGTTCCCCGCAGCCAGTGCGGAGCCGTCCGACCGGACGCCGACCGAGTGCCAGTCACCGCACGAGAGGACGACCATCTCGCGCCAGGACTGCACGTCGCACTGTCCTTCTGAACTCCGGCCGACCGCCAGCACGCGGCCGTTCGCGAGCAGCCCGAGCGTGCGGCGCCAGCCCGCGGCCACAGCCGTGACGCCTCGCCATCCGGCGACATCACATTGCCCATCGCCGTTCCACCCCGTTGCCAGCACCGACCCGTCCGAACGGAGTCCCACCGTATGAGACCGGCCCGTGTTCGTCGCGGCATGGACGTTGCCGGCTGACACCGCGACGACGTCTTCCCAACGCTCGACTCGACATTCCGCGTGTGCGGAATTGCCCACGGCGAGAACGGTGCCATCCCAGCGACGTCCGACCGAATGACGCCTTCCGGCCGCCAGCGCCGACGAGTTGGCGCGCATCGCATTCCTCCCCTCCTTGTGTTTGACGTGACTCCGCGATACAGGGCTTCACCGTACGTGGTCTGGTGCCGCCGTCTGCGGTGTCGGCCCTGCAGTCCAGCGGTCTGCGTCAGTTGTACGACACGGCGTCGGCCGCGGCCGGCTCCCTCGCGGTTGAGTATGGCGTTCGCGCGCGGTGGCCCGCAGGTTCCGCGCGACCTCGCATGGATCTCAAACATCTGCTGGGCCGACCTGCGCGACAGACAGAGAAGGCGGCCCGAGAGATCTTGATCAGATCATCATACTCACCGAATCTTCGGGAAGTAGGCTGCGGCCCGGCTTGCTGCTGTCACTCAATCCAACGGGCTGCGGCCTCATAGGTAGTGGCCGGCGTGCTGTTGAACGCGATGGCCGCATCGGGTGCATGCCGTCGGATCAGATTGATCACCTGCTCGAGGAGTTCGGCTTGATCGTCTGAGTGCCGCAGGCCACCGCCGACGATGACGCACTCCCACGGACGCGCTCGCAGCGCGTTTCCGACTACCGCCTCCACGTCGTCACTTCCGTCAAGACCGATGAGGCAGGTCTCGACGCCCACGCCGTGTTCGGCGAATCTCGCGAGTCCCGCCTCGATCGCTGTGGTCCGGGCACCCGATACGGATCAAGCCCGATGACGAGGACGCGAGGTGAACCTGTGGTGTCCATATCTGAACTGTACACGTCGTACGACACGCCATTCAGAATGTGATACCCAAGGCGGAATGGCAACCGATCCACAGTCTTCACCGTCCCTCCGCCGAAAACCCGTCAGAGCGCAGAAATGCCCAGCAGCACAGTGCGCCCGTCTGTGGCAGCAATGAGAAGTCACGCCAATAACGTGCGCACACGGTACTCATTGTCCCTGATCTATCACCGTTCCCGATCCTGACAAGCCTGACGACTATGACATCGGCATCGACCAACTCGGATTCCGTGATGAACGAGCATGCTTCGGGCCGCGGTTACATCGCTGCCTCGTCTCTATGCAAGTGGAAGGGCTTCGGCTTTCCCCCGTCCTTGCAGTGACCGGCGACCTGAGGAAACAGCGCGAGGCCGTACGGTTCAGGTGGGCACCGCTGGGCCTGTGTTCCCGAATCGACCGGGCTGACCACATCCGCGAGATCGCTTTCGGGCCCGGCCCTTCCCCCCGTTCCTCGGCCAAGAGGGCGACCTTCGGCGTCAGTCGTTCTCAGGGAAGTGGCAGGCCGCTTCCCTGGATCCGGGTCCGACCTTTTCCAGAACCGGCCGCTGGGTACGGCAGATGTCCTGCGCCTTCGGACACCGCGGATGGAAGGTGCAGCCGCTGGGTGGCGCGGCCGGGCTCGGCGGATCACCCAGAAGCACGATGCGTTCCCGGCGGCGCTCCGCGACGGGATCGGGGAGCGGAACAGCGGAGAGCAGTGCCCGGGTATACGGGTGGGCCGGCGCTCCGTAGACGTCCTGCTTGTCGCCTATTTCGACGATGCGGCCGAGGTACATCACCGCCACCCGGTCGCATATCCGTTTGACGACTGACAGGTCGTGGGCGATGAAGAGGAGGGCGAGGTCCAGTTCGCGTTGCAGGCGCTCCAACAGGTTGACGATCTGGGCCTGTACGGAGACGTCGAGCGCGGAGACGGGCTCGTCGGCGACCACGAGTCGCGGGCCGGTGGCCAGTGCGCGAGCGATGCCGATGCGCTGGGCCTGGCCGCCGGAGAACTGGTGCGGGTGACGGTCCAGATGCTCCGACGCGAGGCCCACCAGATCCAGCAGTTCCGCGGCCTTCTCGCGTGCGGCCCGGACGGAACTGCCCTGGACCAGCAGTGGCTCGGAGATGATGCGAGCGACGGTCTGCCGGGGATTCAGGGACGCGAACGGGTCCTGGAAGATCATCTGCAGATCCCGCCGTGTCGGACGCAGTTGGCGCTGAGAAGCGTGAGTGATGTCCCGGCCGGCGAAGGCGAGGGTGCCGGTGGTCGGCTCCAGCAGCCGCACCAGCATCCGGCCGGTGGTGGACTTGCCGCATCCGGACTCGCCGACCAGCCCGAGAGTCTCGCCTGCCCTCAGGTCGAGACTCACCCCGTCCACGGCCCGTATGAGGGCGGGAGGGCGCCCGAAGCCACGCCTACTGGGGAACGTCTTGGTCAAGTCGCGCACGGACAGCAGCGCGGTGCCGGTCGGCTGTTCGACGGCGGGGGCGTTCAGGTGGATCATCGAGCCTCCTCGGCGGGGGGCTGGGTGCCGTACGGCGTGGCATCGGCCGAAACGCCCAGGGGCAGATGGCAGGCGACCAGCCGGCCCGGAGCGTAGGACGCTGCCCCTGGCTGTTCGTCAGCGCAGCGCAGGCGAACAGCCTCGTCGGCTTCGGCCGCGCGCGCACAGCGCGGAGCGAAGGCGCATCCAGGGATCGGTGAGGTGAGCGAGGGCGGACTGCCGGGAATGGAGCGCAATGGGGCGTCGTCGGGGTCGTCCAACCGCGGCAGGGAGTCGAGGAGGCCCCGTGTGTAGGGGTGGGCGGGTTGCTGGAACAGGTTGTCGACCGGGGCCTGTTCGGCGGCGCGCCCGCCGTACATGACGAGTACGTCGTGGGCGACGCGGGCCACCACACCCAGATCATGGGTGATCATCAGAACGCCCAGTCGCCGCTGCTCCTGGAGCCGGGCGATGAGTTCGAGGATCTGGGCCTGAATGGTGACGTCGAGGGCTGTGGTGGGCTCGTCAGCGATGAGCAGATCCGGTTCACAGGAGAGCGCCATGGCAATCACGGCTCTCTGGCGCATCCCGCCGGAGAACTGGTGCGGGTACTCCCTCGCCCTGCGAGCCGGCTCTGGGATGCCGACTTCGCCGAGCATGTCCACTGCCTGCCGGTGGGCCGCCCGGCGGCCGGAACCGAAGTGGTGGCGGTGTGCCTCGGCGATCTGTTCGCCGACCGTGTAGGCGGGGTGCAGGGCAGACAGCGGGTCCTGGAAGATCATGGCCATCCGTCGGCCCCTCAGCCGGCTCAGCTGCCGGTCGGTCAGGGAACAGAGTTCCTGCCCGGCCAGAACGATCGAGCCGCTGACCCGGCCCCGCCCGTGCAATCCCATGACAGCCATCGACGTGACGGATTTTCCGGATCCGGACTCGCCGACCAGCCCCAAGGTGCGGCCGGCCTCGACGGTGAAGGAGATCCCGTCGACCGCTCGGACGGCACCGGCCGCGGTGTCGAACTCGACACGCAGGTCGCGTACGCGCAGCAGCGGCACGTCGGTATCGGTGACTGGGGACGCCACTAGTTCCTCACCCTCGGGTCGACGACGGCGTACAGCAGGTCGATGACGACGTTGGCCGCCACGATGAAGAAGGCGGCCAGCAGGGTGACGCCGAGGATGACCGGCTGGTCGGAGCGTTGCAGGGCGTCGTAGAAGAGGCGTCCGACGCCGGGGATTCCGAAGATGGACTCGGTGATGACGGCTCCGGCGAGCAGGGCGCCGAGGTCCATGCCGAAGAGGGTGAGCACCGGCATCATGGCGGAGCGCAGGCCGTGCTTGACGACCACGACGTGTCGGGGCATGCCCTTGGCGCGGGCGGTGCGGATGTACGGCTGTGCCATGGCTTCGATCATGGAGCTGCGGCTCTGGCGGGCGTACATCGCGGCGTAGAGCAGGGCCAGGGCGGTCCAGGGCAGCAGCAGGTTGGCCGCCCAGCCGAAGGGATCGTCCGTGAGCGGGGTGTAGGTGGGGTAGGGCAGGATTCCGCCGACGCGGACCAGTCCGTAGATGAGCATCACGGCGGTGAAGTAGACGGGGAGCGAAGCGGTGGCGACGGCTGTGATCATCAGGGTCCGGTCCAGCAGGCCGCCCTTGCGCAGGGCGGCGGTCACCCCGGCGCCCAGTCCCAGCACGAGCCACATGCAGGCGGCGCCGAAGGCCAGGGACATGGAGACGGGCAGCCGGTCCATCAGCAGGTCCCACACCGGCAGGGCGTTCTCGTAGGAGTAGCCCAGGCAGGGGAAGCCGCAGTGCAGGGCGTGCGGGCCGCTGCCCAGGTCGCGCCCGGCGAAGATGCCGATCAGGTAGTCGGTGAACTGGCGCCACACCGGCTGGTCCAGGCCCATGAAGTGGCGGACCTCGGCGAGCCGCTCGGGGCTGCACGTCTTGCCGCAGGCCGCGGCCGCGGGGTCGGAGGGCAGGACGTAGAAGATGACGAAGGTGACGGCGCAGATGGCGAGCAGCACTCCGGCCACGCCCAGGCATCTGCGCACGAGGTAACTGGTCACAGTCGGCCGCCGTGGGGGTCGAGGATGTCGCGCAGGGCGTCGCCCAGCACCGTGAAGGCGAGGACTGCGGTGAAGAGGAAGGCGCTGGGGACGAGGAAGTACATCGGGTCCGTCTCGTAGTAGGTGACGGCCTCGGCGATCATCTGCCCCCAGGAGGAGGTGGGCGGGCGCACCCCCACCCCCAGGAAGCTCAGTGCGGCCTCGGTGCTGATCATGCCGGGGATCAGCAGGGAGGTGTAGGCGATGATGGGCCCGGCGATGTTGGGCAGCACCTCCCGGGTGAGGATGCGCCAGGGCGTGGATCCGCAGGCCCTGGCGGCCTCGACGTATTCGCGGTGGCGCAGGGACAGGGCCTCGCCGCGCACCACCCGGGCGATCCCCGGCCAGCCGAAGACGCCGATGACGACCGTCATCAGCACCACCCGGTTGACGTCCTGCGCCACGGACATCATGGCGATCATGAAGATGAGTGACGGGAAGGACATGGTCAGGTCCATGAGCCGGCTCAGCACGGTGTCGACGCGGCCTCCGAAGTAGCCGGCCGCGATGCCCGCGGCGGTGCCCGTGACGACGACGATGGCGGTGGCGGCGAAGGCGATGAGCAGGGACACCTGGGCGCCGTGGACCACGCGGGCGAACAGGTCGCGTCCGGTGGCCGGCTCGACACCGAGCCAGTGTTCGGCGCTGACGCCGCCCAGCGGGCCGCGGGGCAGGCCGCCGAGGTAGGGGTCGATGGCGTTCCGGTCGAAGGCGGTGGGCGACCAGCCGCCGAGCCGGCTGAGCAGCGGTGCGGTGAGGGCGACGAGGATCAGCAGGGCGGCGGCGGTGAGGGCGATGCGGCTGCCCCGGTCACGGAGCAGCCGGTGCCGGGCGGCCCGCCACAGGTTGTCGGGCAGGGGTGCCGCGTCGGCCGGCGCGGCCGTGTTCGGCGGAAGGGTCATGGTGGTTCGTCTCCGGCCGCTCAGCCCTGGCCCTTGTCGGGGTCCTTGAGGCCGATCACTCCGAAGTCGAACTGGCCGGTCCAGGCGGAATGGCCGAAGGCTCCGGCGATGTTGTCGCCGACGAGCAGCGGCTTGCGCTCCCACAGCAGGGGCACGGCGGGTGACTTGAGCTGGATGGCCGGGTCGAGGTCGACCCAGGCCCGGTTGGCGCGGGCGGCGTCGGACATCGCGGCGATCTCGTCCATGCGCTTGTTCACGGCCTTGTCCCGGAACTGGGAGACGTTGCCCTGGTTGCCCTTCTTCTTGATGGTGCGGCCGTCGAAGACGAAGGGCAGGAAGGTGGAGCCGGAGGGGTAGTCCGGGCACCAGCCGCTGATGGCCATGTCCGGGGCGTGCTCGGTGTCGCCGATGGTGTCGTAGTAGACCGACGGGTCGACCGTCTGGATCTGGAGGCGGACGCCGACCCGCGACAGGCTCTGCTGGAGCGCTTCGGCCCTGGTCTTGTCCCCCGTCGACACCGTGATCGTCGCGGCGAAGCCGTGCGGCTTGCCCCCTTCCGCCAGGGCCTTCTTGGCCCGCTTCACGTCGCCGGTGGTCGACCGGCCGTAGAGGAAGTCGGCCCTGCGGATGTTGGTGAGGGCCGGGGGCAGGTAGGCGGTGGCTATGTCGTTGAGGGCGGGCCCGCCGTTCGCGGTGACCTGGGCGTCCTTGTCGACGGCGTACTGCATCGCCTGTCGCAGCTTCAGGTTGTCGAAGGGAGGCCGGGAGGTGTTCAGGGCGAGCATGTCGGTGCAGCCGGTCTGCTCGGCGGACAGCCGCTTCCTGATCTCCGGTCGCGGCAGGACCTTGGCGATGCTGGCCGGCTGCAGGTCCGACCATTCGACCGCGGAGGAGTCGCCTCCCGAACTGGCGATGATCCGGTCGTCGATCTGACCGCCCTTCATACCCTGCTGCACGACGATCCGGTCGGGATACGCCTTGCGCACCGAGTCCGTGGCCGGGTCCCAGTGCGGGTTGCGGACCAGCACCAGTTTCTTGCCCCGCGCATAGCTGTCGATCTTGTACGGTCCCGAGGAGAAGGGCCGCAGATCGTACTGGACGCCCTTCTCCCGGGCTTCGGGCACGGGCGAGAAGGTGGGCAGCGTGACCGTGTAGGAGAACTCGGCGACCGGTCTGCGCAGGGAGAAGACGATGGTGCGGTCGTCGGGAGTCCTGATGGACTTCAGGTGCTTGCCCTCCAGCGGCCCGGTGTAGCCCTCGGCGTCCGCCAGGTATCGCTGCGCGTAGTCGGGGCCGCCCGCGAGGTCCGGAGCGAAGGAGCGCTCCACGTTGTACTTGATGTCCCGCGCCCTGATCGGTGTTCCGTCCTCGTACTTGAGGCCGGGCTTGAGCGTGAACGTCCATGTCCGGCCGCCGTCGGAGGGCCGGCCGAGGTCGGTGGCGAGGTCGGGGACGATCTCGCTGCCCTTCCTGCCCGGCTCGGCCTTGAACGTGGTCAGCGTGCGGTAGAGCAGGCGGGTGCCGAAGTCCATGGTCGGCATCACCCAGTTGCGAGCGGGGTCCAGGTGGGCGAAGTCCTGGTTGGACAGCACGGTGAGCGTGCCGCCCTTCTTCGGCGTACCGCCGATGACCGTTCCGGTGGCGACGCCGGGCCGTGAACGCCTCCCGGAGTCGTCGTCACTCTCCTGCCCGGTGCAGGCACCCAGCAGGACGAGCGCGAGTGAGGCGCTCATGGACGCGGACAGAACACGAGCATGACGGGACATGGCCACTCCTTGCTCAACGGGGTGGACGGCCCACCCGTGAAGTGTGACGCGTAACATAGCAATGTGAAATGTTATTGACCGAGACCTGCACCGCTCTCGTTACCGAGCTGTGTCCAGCCGGCCGTGACAGCCGACGTCCACTCGTCGGCGAGGAGGCCGACGGAGGCGTCCGTTGCCCAGCGGCACGCCGACGGCACGCACGCCCGCCGGCCCGACTTCCCTTGAGTGGTGAAGGCACCTCGGGCCGACTCGGGCACTCGGGCCGACTCGGGCCCGAGCACTTCGCCCTCGTGGCCCGGACGGCCCGCGCAACCGGCGGCAGGGGGCTGTCCGTTCCGCCATCCTCCATGCCCCGACGTCAGCCCCTCGGTCGCAGCGACTGCACGTTGCAGTGCAGTCAGCGTCACGGTGATCTGGATTCCGACGGCTCATGACGTGAGCGTCTGCCGCTCCGGCGCGAGCCCGTTACCGCGGCCGCGGGGCGAGAGTTCCGTCAACGAGCCGGGTGACACCCAGCGGGTTGCCGCCGCGCAGTTCCCCGGGCAGGAGGGCGTCGGGGAACGACTGATAGCACACGGGTCGGAGCCAGCGTTCGATCGCCAAGGTCCCCACGCTGCTCGTACCGGGCGAGGAAGTCGCCGGCCACGGGCCGCCGTGCACCATGGCGTGAGTGACCTCGACCCCTGTCGGCCAGCCGCCCCACAGGATGCGCCCCGCTCGCTCCTCCAGAACCGGCAGCACACGCTCAGCCGTCGCCAGGTCGGCCTCGGTCCCGTGCAGGGTGGCTGTCAGCTGCCCTTCAGCCCCCTCCAGCAGGGCGAGAAGTTCGTCGGCCCCGGACCACCGCACGACGAGCCCCGCGGAGCCGAAGACCTCCCCCGTGAGGTCCTCATGGGCCGCGTAGGTGGCCCCGTCACATTCGAGGACCACGGGGCTCGGCGCGTACAGGCTTTCGCCAGGCACACCCCGGGCCACCACGGAGACACCGTCGACGGCCGCCCAGCGTGCCGCCCCCTCGGCATACGCCTGAGCGATGCTCGGGGTGAGCATGACCTGCCCCGCCATGCCGGCAACGATCTGGGCCACGGCCGCACAGAAGGCGTCGCCTGCCGCGCCCGCCGGCAGCAACAGCAGACCGGGGTTCGTGCAGAACTGCCCGGCGCCGTTGGTCAGCGACGCGACATACGCGGTGGCAAGCGACACGGGATCGGCCAGGGCTCCTTCGAGGACGACCACGGGGTTGACCGACGACATCTCGGCGTGGACCGGGATGGGCACCGGCCGGGCGTTGGCGGCCTCGACCAGGGCGAGCCCGCCGGCCCGGGAACCGGTGAAGCCCACGGCCATGATCCGCGGGTCGCCCACGAGCGCCTGCCCGACCGCGCTACCGCGGCCGACCAGCAGCGAGAAGACACCTGCGGGCATGCCGGTGGCCTCGGCTGCGGCGACGACGGCACGGGCGACGAGTTCGCATGTGCCCGGATGCGCCGGGTGAGCCTTGGCGACGACCGGGCAGCCGGCGGCGAGAGCGGACGCCGTGTCGCCACCGGCGACGGAGAAGGCCAGCGGAAAGTTGCTTGCCCCGAAGACGGCGACGGGACCGACGGGAATTCCGCGCATGCGCAGGTCCGCCCGGGGAAGCGGACGGCGCCCGGGAAGCGCGGAGTCGACACGGACGCCGAGCGCATCTCCGCTTCGGACCAGGTCGGCGAACATGTGCAGTTGCCCGCAGGTGCGCCCGCGTTCGCCGGCCAGGCGCTCCACCGGCAGCCCGGACTCACTCGCCGCGAGCTCCAGAAGGCCGTCGCCGAGCGCCTTGATCTCCTCGGCGCAGACATCGAGAAACGCGGCCCGTCGACCCGCCGGCAGGGCCCGGTAGTCGCGCGCGGCCTCGGCGGCCAGCCGCGCGGCCCGGGCGACGTCGTCCGGCTCGGCGTCTCGCAGCCACGGGCCCTGATACTCGCCGGAGGCGGCTACGATGCCGCGCCACGCACCGCCTCCACCAGGAACGTCACGGCCGGCCACGATCGAATGCCCGGTCAGATGCATGGCTTCTCCATCCCTCGTCCCACGCGGGACGAGATTCACGTTGTCGTCGTCGTTGTCTTCAGGTCGGTCAGGTGTATAGCCTAGGCAATGGCATGTGACATTGCACAGAGGAGGGACCGTGAAGGTCGTTGTCGTGGGCGCAGGCGTCATCGGCGCCGCCTGTGCCTTCCACGCCGCGTCGGCGGGCATGGACGTCACGGTCATCGACCGTGGCCCCGTCGCTGCCGGAACGACAAGCCGCGGGGAGGGAAACATCCTCCTCTCCGACAAGAAGCCAGGGCCCGAACTCGACCTCGCTCACCTGAGTCGCACACTGTGGGACGAGGCCGGTGAGGAACTCGGCCGGGACGCCATCGAGCTCGAACCCAAAGGCGGCCTGGTCGTCTCCGGCACCGGCGAAGGTCTCACCGCTCTCCGCGCGTTCGCCGCCACGCAGGCCGCGGCCGGCGTCCATGTCGAGCCGGTCGACCGCGTCCACGACCTCGAACCCCATCTCGCGCCCGATGTTGCCGGCGGAGTTCACTATCCGCAGGACGCACAGGTGCAGCCGGTCCTCGCGGCAGCCGCCCTGCTGCGGGCAGCCGTGGCACGTGGCGCCCGCTTCCGCACGGGTGACGTCGCCGCCGCGGTGACCGGTCGAGACGGCCGGGTCACCGGGATCCGCACCACGGCCCGCGATGTCCTTCCCGCCGATGCTGTCGTGAACGCCGCCGGAACGTGGGGCGGTGAGGTCGGCCGCCTGCTCGGTGCGCCCATCGAGGTGCTCCCGCGCCGGGGCTTCGTTCTCGTGACCGAGCCGTTGCCGCCGATGATCCGCCACAAGGTCTACTCCGCCGACTACGTCGCCAACGTCGCCTCGTCCGAGGCCGGCCTGGAGACATCGGGCGTCGTCGAGGGCACGCGCGGCGGCACCGTTCTCATCGGTGCCAGCCGGGAGCGTGTGGGTTTCGACATGACGATGAATCCGGCCGTGGTCATGCGGCTCGCCGCTCAGGCATGCCGGCTGTTCCCCTTCCTGCGCGCGGTCCACCTGATCCGCGCGTACCGCGGTTTCCGTCCGTACTGCCGGGATCACCTGCCGGTCATCGGCCCCGATCCGCGGGTCCCGGGGGTGGTCCACGCATGCGGTCACGAAGGCGCGGGAATCGGCCTCGCCCCCGCGACCGGCGCGCTCGTGACCGCCCACCTGCTCGGCCGTCCCTGGCGCGGCGCCGACCCGACAGCGCACGCGGGCCTCCTGCCCACCCGTCTGATCGCCTCCGGAGGTGAGTCCCAGTGAGCGAGATCATCATTGACGGCAGGCCCCTGCCGTTCGTGGAAGGGCAGACCGTCGCCGCCGCCCTCGTGGCCGCGGGCCGGGTCGCCTGGCGCACCACACGCATCGGACACCGCCCGCGCGGCGTCTTCTGCGGGATCGGTGTCTGCTTCGACTGCCTCGTGACGATCGACGGCGCCGGCAACCAGCGCGCCTGCATGGTGCCGGCACGTCCGGGCATGACCGTCATGACCGGCGAGGGTGACCATGAGTGAAGCAAGCGACCTCATTGTCGTGGGCGCGGGTCCGGCAGGCATGGCCGCGGCCGTCACGGCTCTGGCCGGTGGCCTGCGCGTCGTGCTCGTCGACTCGGGCGCTGCCGTCGGGGGGCAGTTCTGGAGGCACCCGCCGGAGCATGCGCGGTCGGAGGTCCCGACCGAGGATCTTCATCACGGACTGCGTGAGTACCGCGCTCTGTCCCGTGCGCTGTCAGCCGGCCTGGAGGAGGGACGGCTCGACCTGCGCCTGGCGCACCACGTGTGGACCTCCGTGCGTGAGGACGACGGGTTCGCGGTCCACACGGTCGACCGGCGCCGGGCGCCCGAGGAGAGAGCCGTCGTCCTGCGTGCGCCGAAGCTCCTCGTGGCGACCGGGGCGTACGACCGCCAACTGCCCTTCCCCGGATGGGACCTGCCCGGCGTGCTCACCATCGGTGGCCTGCAGGCACTGCTCAAGGGCGGCGGGGTGGCAGCGGGCAGCCGCGTGGCGCTGGGCGGCACCGGTCCGTTCCTGCTGCCGGTCGCCGCAGGCCTCGCGGCACGCGGAGTCGAGGTCGTCGCGGTGTGCGAGGCCGCCAACCCGCTGGCCTGGCTGAGGCATCCCGTTCCCCTCCTGCGCAACCCCGCCAAGTGGACCGAAGGCGCCGGGTACGCCGTCGCCCTCGCGCGGCACCGTATCCGCGTCCGCCCGCGCACGGCGATCGTCCAAGCCGAGGGAGGCGACCGGGTGACCTCGGTCCGGATCGCCTCCCTCACCGCCGACGGCAGTCCGCGCCCGGGCACGGAACGACGGATCGACGTCGACGCCGTCGGTGTCGGCTGGGGTTTCGCCCCGCAACTCGACCTGCTCGTCCCCCTCGGCTGCGCACTCGTGGACGCCGAGGACGGCAACGCGGTCGTCGCCGTCGACGACGGGCAGCGCACCACCGTTCCCGGGCTCTACGCGGCGGGCGAGGTGTGCGGCGTGGGCGGAGCGCCCCTCGCGGTGGGCGAGGGACGCCTTGCCGCCGAGTCGGTCCTCGTCGACTCCGGAGCTGCTCACTTGCTGGGAAGGAAGGGGCTGGCCGCGGTGCGCACCACAGTGGCCAGACAGCGTGCCTTCGCACGGGTGATGAACCTCGCCCACCCGCTCCCATCCTCGTGGCTCTCCTGGCAGACCGGCGAGACCGTCGTATGCCGGTGCGAGGAGGTGACCCTGGACGCGGTCCAGGACGCCCGCGGCCCCGGCGGGGCACGTGACCACCGGCAGATCAAGCAACTGACCCGGGCAGGCATGGGCTGGTGCCAGGGCCGGATGTGCGGACCGGCGGTGCACTGCCTGGTCACGAAGGACCGGGCATACACGCCCGCGGAACGACTCATCGCGACGCCCGTGACCCTCGGTGCGCTCGTCGATTTCGAGGAAGAACATGAATAACCAACAAGGAGTGTCCATGAGCGAGATCCGCAAGCCCTGGCACGGCGTCCTGGTCGCGACGAGCCTGCCGTTCAACGACGACCTCACGGTCGACTTCGGAGCCTACGGAGAGAGCGTGGCCTGGCTCGCCGAGCAGGGGCTGCATGGTGTCGCGCCGAGCGGATCGCTGGGCGAGTACCAGACCCTGACCGACGAGGAACGCGACCGCGTCGTCGAGACGGCCGTGGCCCACGCACCCGAGGGGTTCACCGTCATGCCGGGCGTCGGTGCCTACGGCGGCGGCGAGGCCAGGCGCCACGCCCAGTCCGCCAGGGACGCGGGCTGCCAGGCGGTCATGTGCCTGCCGCCCAATGCCTACCGTGCCGACGACCGCGCGGTCCTCGAACACTTCGAGATGGTGGCCTCGGTCGGGCTGCCCGTCACCGCGTACAACAATCCCATCGACACGAAGGTCGACCTGCGCCCGGAACTGCTGGCCAAACTGCACGCCGAGGGCTTCATCGTCGGTGTCAAGGAGTTCTCCGGCGACGTCCG
The DNA here is from genome assembly GCF_042956125.1 of Streptomyces sp. NPDC008313. NCBI lineage: Bacteria > Bacillati > Actinomycetota > Actinomycetes > Kitasatosporales > Streptomycetaceae > Streptomyces > Streptomyces sp. NPDC008313. The sequence goes on along the minus strand of NZ_JBIBFR010000008.1, from coordinate 239,561 downwards.
GCGCTGCTACGAGATCAGTGAACTCGCCCCGGGACTCGACCTCATGATCGGTACCGACGACACCGTTCTCGAGGTCGGCGTCGCCGGTGCCAAGGGCTGGGTCGCCGGCTACCCGCAGGTCTTCCCCCGCGCCTGCCTCGCGCTGTACAACGCGTCGGTCACCGGCGACCTCGCCACGGCGCTGCCGCTGTACCGTCAACTGCACCCGGTCCTGCGGTGGGACAGCAAGACGGAGTTCGTCCAGGCCGTCAAGCTGGGCCAGGACATGATCGGCCGGCGTGGCGGTGTCTGCCGCCCGCCGCGGCAGCCCCTCACCCCCGAGACGGAGGCGGACGTGCGCGCCGCCACCCAGGCCCTCATCGACGCGGGGATGAACTGACGATGCGTTCACTCGTCTGTTACCACGCCGTCGACTCGCACACCGAGGGGATGCCGACCCGGGTGATCACGGGAGGTGTCGGCGTCCTCCCGGGCGCGACCATGTTCGAGCGCCGCCGGCGGTTCCTCGCGGAACGCGACGACCTGCGCACCCTGCTCATGTGCGAGCCGCGCGGGCACGCGTCGATGTCCGGCGCGATCCTCCAGCCCCCGACCCGGCCGGACGCCGACTTCGGCGTGCTCTACATCGAGGTGTCCGGCTGCCTGCCGATGTGCGGGCACGGGACGATCGGCGTCGCGACCGTCCTCGTGGAGACGGGAATGGTCGAGGCCGTCGAGCCGGAGACCCTCGTCCGTCTCGACACACCGGCGGGACTGGTCACAGCCCGGGTCCGGGTCCGTGACGGGCGTGCCGAGTCGGTGACCCTGGAGAACGTCGCGTCGTACTGCCACGCACTCGACCAGGTCGTCGACGTCGAAGGATTCGGGCCGGTACGTTACGACATGGCGTACGGCGGCAACTTCTACGCCATCGTCCGGCTCGACGAACTCGGCATCACCTTCGACCGGGCGGAGAAGCAGCGGTTGCTCGACGCCGGACTGGCCGTCATGGACGCGATCAACACGCAGAACCCGGTGGCCCATCCGGAGAACCCGGAGATCGACGTGTGTCACCACGTCTATCTCGAAGCCCCCGGATCGACCGCGGAACACTCCCGGCACGCCATGGCGATCCATCCCGGATGGTTCGACCGCTCGCCCTGCGGGACGGGCACCAGCGCCCGGATGGCACAGCTGCACGCACGAGGGCGGCTTCCGGTCGGCCAGGACTTCGTCAACGAGTCGTTCATCGGCTCGCGGTTCGTCGGACGCGTTCTCGGCGAGACGACCGTCGGCGGACGCCCGGGCATCCTGCCCTCCGTCACCGGGCGCGCCTGGATCACCGGAACCGCCCAGTACATGCTCGACCCGTCGGACCCCTACCCGGCCGGCTTCGCCCTCTGAGGAACCTCGTATGCCGCGGAGAGCGGCATACGAGACCGCCGAAGTCACGCATTCATCACAATGGACCACAAAGCTTCCGCCTCGCCCCATCGATGGTTAGCATCAGTGCAATGTCACACATTGTAGATGTGAACGACATGTAATCGGCTGAAGTCACCCCTCCGCCACAAGCGCCGGCAGGCTTGCCAGCCAGAGCACCCCCATCAGTGCAATGTCACACATCACCACGCTCTGTGACATGCAGCGACCGGTGCCGCGGCGGTCTCCACCGCACGAACGGTGAACACATCCCGTCGCGGCACCAGAACAACTGGCCGAGCAACGGCCCACCTCGCATGCGCGTGCGGGGCCCCTCTCAAGCCGGCCAGTGCACCTCGGCCACCGGATGGTCCGCGCCAGGCGGACCCCGCGAGATGGAGCAAGGCATGACCCTCATTCGTCGCGGCATCACCGCAGCCACCGTCATGACACTCGGATTCGCCCTCACCGCATGTGGCGGCAGTATCACCCAGGACGACTCCGGAAGCGACGGCTCCGGAACCATCAAGCTCGGCATGCTCGCGCCGCTGACCGGCAGCTCGGCCGCCATCGGCCCCTACATGAAGGACGGCGCACAACTCGCGGTCGACGAGATCAACGCTCGGGGCGGAGTCGACGGCCGCAAGCTCTCACTCACCGTCGAGGACGAGGCGTGCGACCCGAAGACGGCCGCCGCCGGTGCCGCCAAGCTTGTCAGCGCCGGCACCGACATCTCGGTCGGTGGCTACTGCTCCTCGGCGACCCTCCCGACACTGAGCATCTTCGACAAAGCGCACATCCCGATGCTCATCCCTGCCGCCAACTCCGCGGATCTGATCGCGCAGAAGCAGCGCAACGTCTTCCTGGTCAACGGCACAGGTATCCAACAGGCAGATGCCGCGTCGAAGTTCATCAAGGCAGCGGCCGCCAAGGGTGTGGCCCTGATCGACGACAACACCTCCTACTCGACCGACATCACCAAGCGCACCGGAAACGACCTGCAGAAGCTCGGCGTCAAGGTCGTCAGCCACCAGTCGGTCACCGCGGGCGAGTCGGACTACTCCGGCGCAGTCAACGCCGTACGCGACTCCAAGGCGGACTTCGTCTACTGGACGGGCTACTACCAGGAAGGCGGCCTGCTCATCAAGCAGCTCAAGGCCGCAGGATACAAGGGCAAGATCATGGTCGCGGACGGCTCGGTAGACGGCAAGCTGGTCCAGATCGCCGGCCGGCAGAACGCGCAGGGCGTGTTCGCGACGATGACGCAGACCCCGCAGACCATCCCCGATGGCGCGGCGTGGGTCGCGAAGTACAAGAAGAAGTTCGGTTCCGCTCCCGGCCCCTACTCGACTCAGGCGTACGACGCGGTGCGCGTCGCCGCGGAAGCGGTCAGGACGGCCGGATCAACCGACGGCCGGGCCGTCACCAAGGCACTCGAACAGATTGACGGCTTCAAGATCTTCTCCGGCCCGCTGAAGTTCACCCCTCAGCACACACTGAGCGTGGGCGGCTTCGACATCCTCGTCGTCAAGGACGACGACTTCGTCCTCGACAAGTGACGTCGGCCGGGTGGCCGGTCCGCGTCGGCCGGTCACCCACCCGTCGCTGCCTCCCCTCACGCACCGGGAACCTCGCATGGACCACTTCGTTCAACTCGTGCTCAGCGGCCTGTTCGTCGGCTCGTTCTACGCCCTGGTCGCACTCGGCTACTCGATGGTCTACGGGATCATCAAACTGCTCAACTTCGCTCACGGCGACATCTACATGCTCGGGGCGTTCACCGGCTTCACCGTGCTCAGCCTCGGCGCCGGCGCACTCGGCGGCGGGTTCGTCGCGCTCATCGCCATCATGATCGTCGCGATGATCGCGACCGGCACCTTCGGCATGGTCCTTGAGCGGGTGGCCTACCGCCCGCTGCGGAGCGCGCCCCGGCTGTCCGTTCTCATCACCGCCGTCGGCGCGAGCTTCGCGCTCGAGTACGGCATCGCGGTCGCCTTCGGCCCCACCCCGGAGGTCTATCAGATCGGCATCCGCGGCGGCACACTGAACGTCGCGGGCGCGCGGATCACTTACGCGCAACTGGCGATGACCGCGATCGCAGTCGTGCTCATGGTCGCTCTCGACATCCTGGTACGGAAGACCCGTTCAGGCCGTGCGATGCGGGCCATCTCGCAGGACCCCAGGGCCTGCCTGCTGATGGGGGTCAACGTCGACCGGGTCATTTCGCGGACCTTCTTCCTGGGATCGGCGCTGGCCGGTGCCGCAGGTGTCATGGCAGGCGTGTACTACGGGAAGATCGACTTCCTGATGGGATTCATCATCGGGCTCAAGGCGTTCACCGCGGCGGTCATCGGCGGCATCGGCAACCTGCGCGGAGCCGTTCTCGGCGCGCTCGTGCTCGGCCTGCTGGAGTCGTTCGGAGTCGCGTACCTCGGCAGCGAGTGGCGTGACGTCTTCGCGTTCGGCTTCCTGATCCTCTTCCTGACCGTGCGCCCGACGGGGCTGCTCGGCGAGCGTGTCACGGAGCGTGTGTGATGAACGACGAATCGACCCTGCACACCGGCGAGGACGCCTCGGCCTACGTCAGCGCCGTGGAGGAGCGCGCACCGGCGAACGTCGCGCTCGCCGGCCAGGGAGTCGGAACGCCGAAGCCCAGCCGCACGACCGTCGCGGAGGCGGCGTCGAGCGTCCTGGCGAGCAAGTGGCTCGGCATAGGTGTGGCCGCTGCCGCGCTGGCGCTTCCCTACCTCAACTCCAGCACGTATGTCATCCAGATCGCCGTGGACGCGCTCATCTTCATCATGCTCGCGGTCGGGCTGAACATCGTGGTCGGCTTCTGCGGGCTGCTCGACCTCGGCTACGCCGCGTTCTTCGCGATCGGTGCGTACACCTCGGGGATCCTGACCACGAAGTGCGGATGGCCGTTGATCGCGACCCTACCCGTGGTCGTGGTCGCCGCGGTCGTGGGCGGCCTCCTCATCGGCGGGCCCACGCTGCGGTTGCGCAGTGACTACCTGGCCATCGTCACCCTCGGCTTCGGGGAGATCATCCGCATCACGGCGAACAACCTCGACTTCACCGGCGGGCCGAACGGCCTGTACGGCATCCCCGACTTCGGCGATGTCGGCCTGCGTGCCGACATCACGCTCTACTGGATCACCGCGGCCGTCGTCTGTGTCGCGGTGCTCTTCTCGAGCAGGCTCGGGCGCGGCCGGACAGGCCGGGCGTGGCGATTCGTCCGCGAGGACGAGGATGCCGCCGAGGCCATGGGCATCCACACCTACAAGGTGAAGTTCGCGGCCTACATCGCCGGCGCTGTCTTCGGTGGTATCGCCGGCATGCTGTTCGCGGCCCACCAGACGGCGATCTCTCCGCCGAGCTTCAACTTCCTCTGGTCGGCGCTCATCCTGATGGCCGTCGTCCTCGGTGGTATGGGATCCACGCCGGGTGTCGTCCTGGGTGCTCTGACGATCTCGCTGCTGCCCGAGCTGCTGCGCGGCGCCGAGAACTGGCGCTACCTCATCTTCGGTCTGCTGTTGATCGTCGTGATGGTCTTCCGGCCGCAGGGGCTGCTTCCTGCCCGGACACACGAACCAGGACGACGCGGAAGCCGAGCACAAGGAGGTGCGTCATGAGCCAGGTACTCCTCGACGTGAGGGACATGGCGGTCTCGTTCGGTGGAGTGTGTGCCGTCGACGGCTTGACATTCTCTGTCCACGAGGGCGAGGTGCTCTCGGTCATCGGGCCGAACGGTGCCGGGAAGACAAGTGCCTTCAACTGCATCACGGGGTTCTACAGGCCGTCTGCGGGCTCGGTGACGTTCGACGGCACTGACATCACCGGGAAGCGGCCGGCCGTCATCGCGGCGAGCGGGATCGCACGGACGTTCCAGAACCTCCGGCTTTTCGGCGAGTTGACGGTACTGGACAACGTACGTGCGGGCATGCACGTCCGCATCAAGCAGAACTGCCTCGACGCGATGCTGCACACGCCGCGCTACCGGCGTGGCGAGGAGGCGGCCACCGACGAGGCACACAAGTGGCTCGATTTCGTGGGAATGGCGTACGACCGGACCGCGCAGATCCGCAATCTCCCGTACGGCGAACAGCGGCGGGTCGAGATCGCCCGAGCGCTGGCCCGTGAGCCCCGCATGCTCCTGCTCGACGAACCGGCGGCCGGACTCAACTACGGGGAGAAGACACAACTGCTGCACCTTCTGCGGCGCATCGCGGGGCTCGGTATCGCGGTGGTCCTGATCGAGCACGACATGGGCTTGGTCATGGAGGTGTCCGAACGGATCGTCGTACTCAGCCATGGCAAGGAGATCGCCGACGGCACACCGGCGGTGGTCCGGTCGACTCCGGCGGTCATCGAGGCGTACCTCGGCGCGGAGGACGAGGAAGCGCACGCGGAGGCCGAGCGGATCGCGGCCGAGGCGGGCCCGGGCGGCACGACGGAGGTGGCGTGGTGAACACAGTTCTGGACATCAGGGGTCTTGAGGTCGCCTACGGCAAGGTGGAAGCCCTCAAGGGCCTCGGACTCACCGTCGGTGAGAACGAGATCGTCGCTCTGCTCGGCAACAACGGCGCAGGCAAGTCCACGACGGTCTCGACGGTCTCCGGCGTGGTCCGTCCCCGGGCCGGGACCGTGACGGCGTACGGAGAGGACATCACGGCGGCAACGCCCTGGTCGATCGTCGAGCGTGGGATCGTGCACGTACCCGAGGGCCGGCGGATCTTCTCGCGGCTGACCGTGCACGAGAACCTCCAGCTGGGCGGCTACACCGTGCGCGACAGCGCGTCGATCGACAAGCGGATCCAGACGGTCTACGACGTGTTCCCCCGCATGGCCGACCGTCGCAACCAGCAGGGCGGCACCCTCTCCGGTGGGGAACAGCAGATGCTCGCGATCGGCCGGGCCATGGTTGCCGGACCCCGGCTGGTCATGCTGGACGAGCCGTCGATGGGGCTGGCGCCACTGGTCGTGGCGCAGGTCATGGACGCCATCGTATCGATCAACCAGGCAGGTGCGGCGGTGCTGCTCATCGAACAGAACGCACGAGCCGCGCTGAAGGTCGCCCACCGCGGCTACGTCATCGACTCCGGTCGTGTGACAGTGACCGGATCCGCCGCCGAGCTGCGTACCGACCCCCAGGTCGTCGCGGCCTACCTGGGAGCGTGACACGGATGATGGGGAGAACGGGACCGATCGAGACGATCGACTGGCATACCGGCGGCGAGCCGTTCCGGATCGTACCCGGCAGCCCTGCCGCGGTGACCGGTGACGGGCTCACTGTCGCCGAGCGCCGGATCGTCGCGATGCAGAGCGACGCCGCACAGTGGACGCGGGCCCTGCTGTGCAGCGAACCCCGTGGTCACGCGGACATGTACGGCGGCTTCCTGGTCCCGCCGGATGACGCCGGGGCCCACCTGGGAGTCCTGTTCTGGCACAAGGACGGGTTCTCGACGGCGTGCGGGCACGGCACGATCGCCCTGGGAGCGTGGGCGGTGGCCTCCGGTCGCGTTCCGGCCCCGGCCGACGGTGTGACCGACGTCGTGGTCGACGTTCCGTCGGGGCGTGTCACGGCGAGTGTCCGTACCCGCGCGGGTCTCGTCGAGGACGTCACGTTCACGAACGTCGCCGCCCATGTCCACGCTTCCCGCGTCCGGATGGCGACCGCACGGGGGACGGTCGCCGTCCACATCGCTTTCGGCGGTGCGATGTACGCCGTGCTTCCGGCAGCGACGCTGGGCCTGCGGGTGCGGCCGGACGACGTCCCGGAACTCGTCGCCGCGGGTCGCGAGATCCGCGACGCGCTCAACGCCGCCGGCGCGGCCGAGCATCCGGCCGACGCCCGGCTGTCCGGGCTGTACGGGACAGTCTTCACCGAGCAGGTCCACCCTGCGAGACTGCGGGCCGACGGCAGCCGACAACTGCACCGGCGCAACATCACGGTGTTCGCGGACGGGGAGGTCGACCGGTCCCCTTGCGGTTCGGGGACCTCGGCCGTGGTCGCGCTTCTCGCCGCCGCCGGGGAACTGCGCCCCGGTGACGAACTGCGGCACGAGTCAGTGGTGGGCTCCGTGTTCCGCGCCCGGATCACCGAACAGACCACGGCACACGGAATACCGGCGGTCGTCACGGCAGTGACGGGCACGGCCCACGCGGTCGGGACGTGCCGGTTCACCGTCGACCCCCGCGACGTGCTCGTTCCAGGGTTCGTCCTGCGATGAGCGTGGTTCTCGACGCCGAGGACGTCTTCTCGCTCGGCCCTGTCGCCGCCGTCGCCGCGATCCGCGACGCCCTGGCCTCGGGGCTCGACCCGGACGACGACATGCGGCGTTCCGTCGTCCCGTTGGCCAACGGCCAGGGGCTGCTCATGCCGTCCGAGGCCGGCGGCTGGTTCGGGGTGAAGGTTGCGACCGTCGCTCCCGAGAACGCGGCGCGCGGTCTGCGACGGATCAATGCGACCTACATCCTCCACGACGGCGAGACGCTGACCCCCGCCGCGATCCTCGACGGTACCGCGCTGACGACCCTGCGCACGCCTGCAGTCTCGGTCGGGGCCTGTCTGGACCGGCTGCGCGGGCTCGCGAACGCTTCCGTCAGCGGTCTGCGGCTCGTGGTCTTCGGCGTGGGCCCGCAGGGCGAGGGGCATGTGCACGCGATCCGGGAGCACATGCCCGTCAGCGAGGTCACGGCTGTCACGCGTCGCGGCGGCGCGACCCCGCTCTGGGCGGATCGTCACCTGCCGACGGGCGACACGGCCGTCGCCGGTCTCGTTCGCGCGGCGGACGTCGTCGTCACGGCGACCTCGGCTCGCGACCCGGTTGTCGACGGACGTCTCGTGCGCGACTCGGCGGTCGTGCTGGCCGTGGGCTCCCATGAACCGTCGGTACGTGAGCTCGACGGGGAGCTCATGGGACGCGCGACGGTCGTCGTGGAGAGCCGCGACCTCGCGCTCCGGGAGGCCGGCGACGTCGTCCTCGCGGTCCAGGAGGGCAGGCTCGATCCGGCCTCACTGGTGACCATGACCGATGTGGTCCGCTCGGAAGCGGACGTCCGGGCCGATCGTCCCACCGTCGTGAAGACGAGCGGCATGGCATGGGAAGACCTGGCGGTCGCCGTCGCGGTGTACGGACAAGGAGGGAGGAGAAGTGGCCGTGTTGCGCGTCCTCACATCCCTGTACCGAGACCTCGGCACGGACCGTTGGAGTTCTAGAGGCAGTGCGACGGATCTGTCGTGTCGCTCGCCGGTACGCATCGCGGGCGCCGGCCCGCGGGGGGCCCGGTGCCCGCAGCCGCCCCTGGGACCAGGAACACCGTATGGCCGGGGCCCGCTCACAGCGCGGCCCCCGGCCACTGCCCGGCGGTCTCCCGAGTGCACTGGATGATCAGCCGGACAACAGCGTGACTCCGCGGTCGGACAGTGCTCGGCTGATCGGCTCGTGGATCATGCCGCAGCCGCTGTTCGGGCCGCCGCTGAGGATGCCGTGGGCCGTGGAGCCGGAGTAGACGCCGCTTCCGCTGTCACCGGGCCCGTCGCACGCGGTGCTCCAGGTCATGCCGGAAAGAGTGCGGTTCGGATACGACACGGTCGCGTCGGTCTCAGTGATCTGCCCGCAGGTGTACCCGGTCGTGGAACCTTGCTTGCAGACGTACTGCCCGACGTAGTCGTGGTCCCAGCCGGTGATCCGCGTCGACGTGTAGACCCAGCCTCGGGGCTGCCAGAACCCGGGATCGTCGATCCTGACGATGGCCGAGTCCCCGTAGTAGCCGAAGGAGTAGTCGGCGACGCCGCCCACCGACTGGTAGCCGTAACTGTAGGTGGGGACCTCCCAGTACGTGCTGTCCTCCGCGCAGTGACCGGCGGTCATCATGTAGTAGCCGTACGAGTCGTAGGCCATGAAGGCGCTGGAGCAGCGGATGTTGCTGCCGTAGATGGCCAGCCCCGAGCGCAGCGGCGGGTCACAGGAGTACTGACCGCCGCAGTAGAAGGGTTTGGAGGCGTGCGCGTAGGTGCTGACGGTGAGGGCGTCGCCGAAGGTGCGCTTCGCCCACCGCACGACCGCGCGCTGCGAGCCGGTGAGGACTTTGCCCCTGGGCAGGTCCAGGCGCAGCCGATTGCTCTGCACCACTGTCGCGGACTGGAGGCCGTGGGCTGCTCCCTTGTTGGCCGCTGTGATGCGCTTGGCCAGTCGGTCCGACATGCGGTTGAGCTGTTGCAGGCTGTGGCGCACGACGACGGTGGCGGTGTCGGGCGCCTGGGTCTTCGCGAGTGTCGAGGCTGCCGGCCGGGTGACGGCGACCGTGAGTCTGCCACCGTGCTCCTGGTCGATCCAGGCGCCGCCGAAACGGGAGTCCAGACGCTTGCGCAGTGAGGTGGCCACATCGGTCAGGTGATCCTGCTGGAGCACACGCCGCTGCGCCTCTGCGGTGGAGACGTCGTGGTCTGCGGCGAGTTGGGTGGCGGCTGCCTGCTGCGAGGCGCTGAGCCGCGGTGTGTCCCGGTCGCTGTTGCCCATGGCGGGCGTGGCGAGCGCGCAGGTGACGGTGAGGGACGCGAGGATCGGCCATAAGAGGCGGAGTCGGGTACGCGTCGATGATGCCTTCATCGGTTACCTCCTTCGGTGGAGCGGAGCCGGTGGTGCGGGCGTTGCCGGGTGGTTCCCCCGGGGGTCCGGGGAGGCGGTCGTGGACCGTGCCGCCTCCCCGGACCCCGCCCGGAGCGGGGGGAGCCGCCCGAGCCGCGGTGGACCTGTCGCTCCGGTCGCGCGTCCGTCAGTACTGCGTGGTGACGGTGGTTCCGGAGAAGCCGGACGCGGCGTACAGGCTGATGTAGTTGGCGCCGGCAGGCGGGTTAGTGATGGTCAGGGTGTGGCTGTTGCCGGTTCCGGTGGCGCGGTCGGTGTAGTTGCCGGTGGTGGCCCAGCCGCTGCCGCTGTAGTACAGGTCGGCGTCTCCGGTGCCGCCGGAGGTGGTGATCTTCAGCTGGGTCGTGCCGGCCGGGACGTAGAGGTAGAGGTAGGCGTAGTTGCCGGTGGTGGCGGACTGGCCGCTGCGCTGGCAGTTCTTGCCCAGTTCCCTGGTGTCCGTTCCGGTGCACTCGGTGACGGTTCCGCCGCCGCTGCCGACCGTGACGGTCCGGGTGGCGGTGGCGGTGGCGCCCTTGTCGTCGGTCACGGTGAGCTTGACGGTGTAGGTGCCGGCCGTGCCGTAGGTCTTGCTGGGGTTGGCGGCGGTGGAGGTGGTGCCGTCACCGAAGTTCCAGGAGCGGGCGGCTACGGTGCCGTCGGAGTCGGTGGACTGGTCGGTGAAGGCGGCCGTGAGGCCGTTGACACTCGCGGTGAACGCGGCGGTCGGAGCCTGGTTGCCGGGCGGGTTGGTGCCCCCGCCGCAGTTGCCGGCGGCGCAGGCCGCCAGCCAGGTGTACCAGTCGCTGTTGTACCGGGTGCCGATCGTGCTGGTGAGGTAGGAGCGGGCTCCGTTCCAGTCGCCGGCGCGGTAGTAGCCGAGGACCTTGTCCATGTCGGCCCGGTGGTTTTCGAGCATGTACCGGACGGCGAGGTAGCCCCAGCGGTAGATGCGCGTGGTGTCGTTACTGTAGGTGGTGTCGAACAGCGTGCTGAGCGCGTACGTGCCGCGGCCGGCCTCGGTCATCGCCTCCGTGTAGGGGACGCCCCGGTAGGAGTAGGAGACGTACTCGGCGAAGCCCTCGATCCACCAGATGGTCGGGGTCGTGGTGCCGGCGCCGAAGTCGCCGTACATGTCGAAGCGGCCGTCGAGGTAGTGGGTGTACTCGTGGTTGAGGTTCCATATCTGGAAGTCCGGCCGCAGCCATTCCGCCTCGTAGGCGATGAAGCGGGGCTGGTTGCCGGCGGCGGCGGGGTCGCCCTCCAGGTACATGCCGCCGTTGTTGGTGTCGATGCCGTACATCGCGCCGGCGTAGGTCTGGTAGTCGGTGCTGGAGTCGAACACCACCACCTCGATGGTGGTGTTGTTGTCCTGGGCGACGGGCCCGCTGTCCCGGGCGGTGCTGTGGAAGTAGGCGTCCTGGCTGCGCAGGCTGGAGCAGGTGGAGGCCAGCTCGCCGGAGGTCATCTGCTGGGCCAGGATGCGGATGCTGGAGCTGCAGGTGTAGTCGACCGTGAGGACCGAGCTCTTCAGACGGGCCGACAGGTCGCAGGTTCCGTAGGAGGAGCAGTTGGCTTTGTCGTAATAGTCGGTCATCTCCGCGACGCCCACCCACAGCGGGGCGGTGCGGCCGGTGATCGCGCTCTGGTTCAGCAGGCCGGAGGCCAGCGGGCGGACCTTGCTCTGCAGGGTGGAGTGCTGCAGGAAGCGGCCCAGTTCGCGCCCGGCGTTGGAGGTGAGGTAGGCCTGGTCGGTGCCGAGGAGCGAGAGGTGGTTCGAGGCGAAGCCGTACAGGGCGTCGATCACGCTCGGGTCGGCCTGGACGGCGCTGACGAACTCGGGGACCTGGTGGCCGCGGAAGGTCACGGTGTAGACGTTGTTGACCGCGTTGAGCATGTACCAGGAGGTGTTCCAGGTGGAGTTGTAGTCCGCCAGCAGCCGCTTGACGACGTACAGGTAGCGGGCGTTCTCCTCGGCGCTGTCGATGAGGGTGACCGCCTCGGACAGCGTCTCGCCGTTGGCGTCGGTGACGTCCCGGGAGTGGGAGCTGGCGAAGAAGGCGTCGAGGCCGGAGCGGATGGCGGTCTTGAGGGTGCTGCCGTAGGTGCCCACCGTGCTGGGGTAGTACCAGTGGACGTAGTAGCCGGCGCGCAGGAAGAGCACGAGCTGGGGCATGCCGGTGCTCGCATTGCCCGGGTAGGACGCCGAGCCGTCACGCAACGCGTAGGCGACGGAGGCCATCTGGGACTCGCGGAACGCGGCGGAGGCGTCGCTCCCGGTCAGGTTGAACAGCGTGTTCACACAGTCGGTCGTGGACGCCTTGATCTGCTGCACCAGCGCACTGCCGGTACGGCTGGTGAAGTCCGCGCTGTTGCACGCGGCTGCGGACTTTCCCTTGGCCGTCCCCTTCTTCTGTCCCTTGACCGTCTTGGTGGGTTTGCCCTGCGGAGTTTCGGGCCGGCCGTAGGGCTCCTTGAGCGCATCCTTGTCCGCGGCCAGCGGGGGGAGCTGAGAAGCCTTCAGGCGGCCTTTGGCGACATGCCCGGTGTCGGCGGTGGCGGACTGGGCCAAGGGAGCCGGGTCGGCGCCCTTGGGTGTGGCATGTGCCGAGAGCGTCGAAGAGTTCGCCTGCGCCTGGGCCGACGGCGCGAGCAGGCTCGCGCCCATGGCACAAGCCAGGGCCAGGGGCAGCACTGCGGCCAGCCTGCGCCGGACGGATGTGCGTTTCACCTACGCCTCCCATGAGGGGTAGGGCCACGCGGGTGCGTGACCGATGGGTGTGCAGGCCGTGAATCTGGGGGTGCCGTCGCCCGTTGGCAGAGGGCTACGGATGCCAGAGATTGACATGACCACAACCTGTGCCATGTACCATGGCACAGATCACATGGTTCAGGGAAGGTCTCTGGCTCGGTTCGGGCAGCGCCCCTGTGAAGGCCCGGATCGCTGACTCCCGATCTGAGCCCATCTCCTCGACAGACCGTCCACGCAAGGAAGTTGGAGACGCCAGAAGGTGACCAGCGTGCCGCCGTCTCCACGGACGCACCTCTTGGCGGCGCTGGGGCAAGGACGCCGCTGCAGGACAAGAGAACAGGTCGCCGGACGAGGCGAAGAGCAGTGCTGTGGGACGTAACCCGTGACATAGTAATGTGCAATTTTATTTACAGCGAAGCGGCGCCCCGTCCAGTGAAGCCCTTCCCCTCGCCACGCCCGTCACGAAAGGAGCGCTCATGCCCTCCGGCTTCGCCGCCCTCCCGCACGTCGGCAGCCACGACCGGCCGGTCTCCGCGGCGCTGGACTCGTTCATGACCACCGGGTGGGGGCCCCACCCGGTGCCCGCTGCCGACCAGGATCCCGGCCATCCTGACCTGACGCACCGTCGGGAGCGGCTTTCCACCTCCTTTCCCGGCGAACGACTCGTCGTACCCGCCGGTGCGCAGCAGCGGCGCTCCAACGACACCGCCTACCGATTCCGCCCGCACAGCGCCTACGCCTGGCTGACCGGCCTGACCGGCGAGGACCAGGCCGGCCACGCGCTCGTACTGGAGCCGGCCGGATCCGACAGGCACGAAGCCGTGCTCTACATACGACCTCGCTCCCCCCGTGACAGCAGCGGCTTCTACCGCGACCGTCACCACGGTGAGTTCTGGGTGGGCCGCCGGTCCGGCCTGGACGAGACCGCAGCACTGACCGGCCTGCGCTGTGAACCCCTGGACGACCTTCCCAAGCTGCTCACGGGCTCGTGCCCGCTGACCCGTATGGTGACCACCACCGATCCACGCCTGGACCCCCTGGTATCCCCGAAGAGTCGTAGCCCTGCCAGAGACGCCGAGTTGGAGACCGCGCTGTCAGAACTGCGACTCGTCAAGGAACCCTGGGAAGTCGGGCAGCTTCAACTGGCCGTCCACCACACCACGGTGGCATTCGACGAAGTGGTGCGCGCCCTGCCACGGGCACTGCGCCACCCCCGTGGGGAGCGCTGGATCGAGGGCGTGTTCAATCTGCTCGCGCGGGCTGAGGGCAACGGGACCGGCTACGACACCATCGCCGCCTCCGGAGCGAATGCCTGCGTGCTGCACTGGACTCGTAACGACGGTGAGCTCGACCCGTCCCAGCTCCTGCTCCTGGACGCCGGCGTCGAGACGGACACGCTCTACACGGCGGACATCACCCGTACTCTTCCCCTGTCGGGACGCTTCTCCCCCGCACAACGCGACGTGTACGAACTGGTTCTCGCCGCCCAGGAGGCCGCCATCGCCACCCTGCGGCCCGGCGCCCTGTTCGATGACTTCCACCGAGAGGCCATGCGTGTCATCGCTGAGGGCTTGCACGAGTGGGGCGTCCTGCGTGTCTCCCCCGAGGAGGCGCTGGCCGAGGACAACGGCCTGCACCGCCGATACACACTGTGCGGCAGCGGGCACATGCTCGGCATCGACGTGCACGACTGCGCCCAGGCCCGTGCGGACACGTACCCGAACGGCGTACTGGAAGCAGGCCATGTCCTGACGGTCGAGCCCGGCCTCTACCTCCAGCCCGACGACGAGACCCTGCCCCTGGAATTACGCGGCCTGGGTGTTCGCATCGAGGACGACCTGCTCATCACGGCCAACGGCGCAAAGCTCCTCTCGGACGCCTTGCCCCGCAAAGCGACCGAGGTGGAGGAGTGGATGGCCCAGCTCCTCGATGACTGAACAGCGCCGGGTCCGCGGTGCCGCCTTCGCCGCACAGACGCATGAGCGCGATGCGCGAAACGGCCGACTACCGAGACCGGGAGCCGAGTCGCGCCTTCTCCGAGTCCGCCTGGCCCTCCGCCCACAGAGTACGAACATGGGAGAGATGACGGCGCATGCAGTTCTCCGCCTCCTGTACCTGACCAGCCACCATGAGGTCGAGGAGCTCGATGTGCTCCCGAGCGGAGGACACCAGACGCCCCGACTCATTGAGATCGCCCAGCCCGTACAGACGTGACCTTTTACGCAGGTCGGCCACGACCTCGACGAGATGACGGTTACCAGCCAGGGCCAGCAGTTCCAGATGGAACCGGTGATCGGCTTCCAGGTACTTGAGGACGTCGTGCGCCTGGGCCGCCGTCACGATCTCCCGAGCCATCGGGCGCAGAGACTCCAGTTGCTCCACGCTCGCGGTCGTAGCGACCTGCCCCACGGTGGGCACCTCGATGAGAGTCCGGATCTCGGTGAACTCGTCGAGGTCCCGATCGGTCATCTCGGTGATGCGGAACCCCTTGTTGCGCACTGCTTCGACCAGCCCCTCCCGGGCCAGGTCCAGCATGGCTTCACGAACCGGGGTGGCAGAGACACCGAGTTCCGCAGCCAGGGCGGGTGCGGAGTAGACGATACCGGGACGGAGCTCGCCTGCTATGAGCGCCGCCCGGAGCGCGTTGGCCACCTGATCACGCAGATGGGTCTGAACCGAGATCGACCGCGGCTTGAGGTGAGGCGGCATCGTTGTACCTCCGTGCGTCCGGTCCATGACCCCGGCTATACAATGTCACGTTTTCACGTGGTCGGCCTAGACCCCCGGATCTCCGGACAGCATGTGCGCGACCTGTGGAGGGGGCGGCCTTGCGGCCGCGCTGGTCAACCTGCGGCAGATCGGCTTCCGTTGGCCGTCTGCGCCAGAACCTCGCGTTCGCGGGGAGTGAGCGTCTCAAGCGCCTGTGGTATCGCGGTCGGTGGGCCTGGGATGGCGAGGTAGCCGCTGATCACCGTGTGCGTGGCGAGGGGGGAAAGGATCATGTCACCGGCCGCGACCGTGCGGATGGCGCTGAGACGTTCGGCGGGGCGATGCCCTTGCCCAGGAACCCGCTCACGCCGGCACGCGGGGCCCTGGTCACGCACCCGTCAACCACGCCGTCGGTGGCGCTCAGGGTCTTGCGGGCCCGGTCGGCGACGGTCTTCGCGTCGTCGGCCCCCCGGGCGTCGATGACGATGGTCAAGGGCCCGTTGAAGCCGGGGCCGAACCCGTCGGCGAGCGCGTCGTAGGCGCGGCGCTGGGTGGTCGAGGTGGGCAGGGACTCGTCGCCGGGAAGCGCGGGCTGGAGATCCAGTGCGGGGACGGAGACGACACCCAGGCCCGCGACGCTCAGCAGCAGCACTGCCATCGGCCGGCGGACGACGAAGCGTGCCCAGCGGCTGCCGGCGGGCTCCTTGGCCTCGGCGGCCCGCCTTCGCGTGGTGCGGTCGGCCCGGGGCAGGACGGCCCGGGGGAAGAAGCCCAGCAGGGCGGGCGGCAGCGTCAGTGCGACCAGCACGGCGATCACGACGGTCCCGGCAGCGGCCAGGCCCACGTCCGTCAACAGGGGCACGCCCGCCACCGACGGTCCGGCCAGAGCGATGACGACGGTGGCTCCGGCGAAGACGACGGCGGAACCGGCGGTGCCCATCGCCCGGCCGGCGGCCTCTTCGGCGGTATGCCCCTCGGCCCGTTCCGTGCGGTACCGCGAGACGATGAACAGGGCGTAGTCGAATCCCACGGCCGGCCCCAGCATGAGCGCGAGGGTGATCGCCGTGGTGGCCACGCCGGCGGCGATGATCAGGCAGACACCCGCGCCGAGCCCGATGAGAGCGGTGACCAGCGGCAGACCGGCGGCGATCAGGGTACGGAAGGTGATGAGCAGCACGATCGCCGCCACACCGATGCCGGGAGTTCGACGGGCCGGGCGACGCACCTGACGACCGTTCGCACCTGACGGCTGGTTCGCGCCGGACGGGGTTTCGGCCGGGACACGGATTCGGCCGGGAGGCTTCGCACAGAAACCGTGGGGCGTGGCGGGGGGTGCGGCACGGTCAGGCGGCTCGGGGCTCCGGGTAGTCCGGGAGCTGCCAGTCACCGCCGCGGTCCTCTTTCGAGAAGCGTGCGGCGAGGTCGGGGACGCGCAGGAAGCAGGCCAGCGAGGTGGCGGCCTGGAAGGCGTCGATCGCTCGTTGCGTCATGGGCATGCCGAGCTTGAGGAGGCGCGGGTTGACCTCGCTCTGGATCCTGTTGACGAAGGGCCGCAGCGCGGTGTCGTAGTCGGCCAGCGCGGTCGGCAGGTCGTCCGGGTGCCGGTTGATCTCACCGGCCAGGACGTAGGCGCCGACCAGGCCGCCGGAGGTTCCCATGCCGCTGTAGGGGGAGGCGCAGTGCGCGGCGTCTCCGGCCAGGACCACCCGGCCCTTCGACCAGGTGTCGGTGCGCACCTGGACGACCTCCTGGGAGTAGAAGAACGGGCTCGTCCCCATGCCCTCGATGAAGCGCTCGGTCTGCCAGCCCGCATCGCGGAACCTGCCCGCCCAGAACTCCTGTTGGCGCTCCACGGGTTCCCGGTGGATCGCCGAGGCTTCCTCGGACTCCTCCCGCATCACGAAGTACACCTGCGTCTCGGTCGGGTTGTGACTGCGGCGCATGATCTGGCGGCCACCCGGGACCATGTACGTGTCGCGGATGTTGCTGTCGGCGGCGATGCGCGGGATGAACCAGTAGGCCATGTGAACGCCGACCCTCCAGTACGGGTCGCAGCCCGCCGGGAGGATCTCCCTGCGGATACGTGATCCCTGCCCGTCCGCGCCGACCAGGAGGTCGAACTCGCCCGAAGACCCGTCGGAGAAGTGCGCGACGGCCTTGCGTTCGTCCTGTTCGAAGCCGTCCACACCCAGACCGAAGACGTACTCCACGTCGCCCCTGGTCGCCTCGTTGAGGATGCGCACCAGGTCTCCGCGCATGATCTCGTACTCCGACGTCAGGCTCTGCCGACCCTGGCCGGAGGTGTTGGCCATGATCGTCGCCCTGGGCCTGCCCCGGGCGTCGACGAAGGCGACGCCTGCCTCGTCGACGAGTTGGCCGCGGACGGTGTCGAGGAGGTCCATGCGCTTGACGGCCTCGATGCCCTGCCCTCGGAGATCGACCTGGGCTCCGGTGGCCCGCAAGGCCGGGAAGCGCTCGACCACGGTCACCCGGTGGCCGCCTCTGGCCAGCCAGTAGGCGAGGGCCTGCCCCGCGATCCCTCCGCCCGCGACGAGTACCCGCAAGGACACCGGTCCTGATCGCCGTGCCATCGCCCTCACCTCAGAATCTATCGGTGAATGATTCCTTCTCAGAGTCATCTATCAGCGATAGATTGTCAACGTGACCAAGATGAACCGGCAGACGGTGATCACCGAGGCGCTCGACCTGCTCGACGAGGTCGGACTTGACAGCGTCAGCACCCGCCGGCTGGCGAGACGCCTGGGCGTCGAACAGCCGTCGCTGTACTGGTACTTCCGCACGAAGAAGGACCTCCTGACAGCCATGGCGGAGGCCGCCATGGCCCCTCACGCGGCCGCCCCGCTGCCGGAGCCCGGTGAGGACTGGCACGCATGGTTCCTGGAGAACACGCGCAGCCTCAGGCGCACCCTGCTCATGCGCCGTGACGGTGCACGGCTCCACGCCGGCAGCACCCCCACCGCCGACCTCGACCGGCTCCGCCGCAAGATGGAGTTCCTCGTCACCTCCGGCGTACCCGAGCGCCATGCCCAGATGGCGATGCTCGCTGCCGGCCGCTTCACGGTCGGCAGCGTCCTGGAAGAGCAGGCGGAGGCCGCACTCGGCGACACAGCGGACCTCCCGCCCGACGTGCCGGCGATCGGTCACGAGTCGGCGTTCGAGGCAGGGCTGGCCCTCATCGTGGGCGGACTGGCGCCGTACGTGAACGCCCAGGGTCTTTCGTTTGGATCGGGGGACTCTCGCCCTGTTCCCGGCACGCCCTCGGACCGGCGGGAGGAAGCGGCGTCGACGAAGACCGGGCGGAGGTGATTCCCCCGGGGCCTGGGCGCGTCGGTCAGGTCAGGTGGCGGTGGGCCAGCTCCGCAGCACCGTGGCGATCCTTGCGGCGGTGCAGGCCGGGTCGAGGAGCAGGTCCTTGAGGGCGACGGCGTGCTCGCGGGCGGGTTTGACGGTGATCCCGACGGCCTCGAGGTACATGACGCCGGCAGCGGCGGCGACGGCCAGGTTGGAGCGCTCCAGCCAGCGGCACCGGCCCAGGGTGTGCACCAGGGCGGCGGCCTTGGCGTAGGGGCCGTCGTAGACGGGCTGCTCGAACAGCTCAGCCCGGTGACGGGCTACCGCCGAGACCGGGACGCCGTAGTCGTCGGGAGCCGGATCGTTCACCCCGGCGGCCTCGGCGACCTGCAGGATCCAGGGAACGTCGATGTGCAGGTCCATCAGGCCGCGCGCGCTCCCCGGGACGTCCGCTGGGCGTCCTCCGCTTCGTCGAAGACCATCTGGTGTTCGGCCAGGAAGCGGGCGGCGGCGTCCACCGCGCGGGCGCGCAGCCCGCTGGCGTCGTCCTGTACCAGGCGGGCGAGGTAGTCGCCGATGCTCAACCCCATGTCGGCGGCGCGCTTCTTCGCGAGTTCCGCGACGTCCTCGTCCACCCGCGCGCCCAGCTGTGTCTTGGCCATACCGGTATGGTAACAGCTGTTACCACGGCCGGGCCTGCGTCACGGGCCCTCCACGGCAGCCGCCGGGACCGGTCCGGCACCCTCTTCCAGTTCGGCGATCATGCGCGCCTTCTCGGCCCGGTAGCGCTCGACGGCGGCCAGCTTGACGCCTTCGTATCCGCGGACGACGTCGGGCAGTTCAGCGAGGCGGCGGACCAGGGCCAGATTGTCCTTGGTCAGCAGCGCGAGCGAGGCGCCGAGCGACCGCCGGTAGTCATCGACGAGTTCGCGTTCAAGGCGGCGTACGGGGTGCAGCCCGAAGACGTCGAGACGGGTGCCCCGAACGCGTCGCAGCGCCCGCAGCAGTGCGAGAGCCGGGCGGAACCAGCTCCCGAAAGCGATCTTCCTGTCCACGCCCGCGGCACGCAGAGCAGGCGGATGCAGCAGGTAGGAGCGTCGGCTCCCGCTGCCGAACGCCGCGGTGATCTGCTCGTCGACGGCCGGATCGAGGGCGAGCCGTGCCACTTCGTACTCGTCCTTGTACGCCATGAGCTTGTACAGACAGCGGGCGACCGCCTCGGTCAGCTCGGTCGAGTCGTCACCGATCGCAGCGCGCTCCGCGTCCGCCACCGTCCGGACGAAGTCGGCATAGGCGCGGGCATAGCGTCGGTCCTGGTAGCCGATGAGGTCGGCCACGCGCACCGTGAGGAGCCGGTGCAGCTCGGAGCCGGGATCGTCGTGGCCGGTGACCCGGGCCACGAGTTCGGTGGTGCCGGTGGGGAGCGGCGGTGGCGTCCGCTCCTCGGGTGCCGGGCCGGCCGTCGCGGCACGCAGTGCGTCCGGGTCGGCGATCGCCTGGCGGCCTCGGCGGAAGGCCTGGATGTTGCGGTCGACGGCGACTCCGTTGAGGGTGATGGCCTCTTCTACGGCCGACGCCGTCATGAGCAGCCGCCCGGTCTGGTATGCGGCCCCGACCAGCAGCATATTGGCGTACTGCTCGTCGTCGAAGAGCTGCGTGGCCAGTGCGCCGGTGTCCAGAGCGACGAGTTGGCGGGTCGCGCCGTCGACGGCGTGGCGTATGGCGTCGGGAACCGGGAATCCGACTTCCGTGTCGACCACCATCTGTCCGGTGGGTATCTCGGTCGTGCTCATGACGGCGACCGTGTGGTCGGGGGAGGCGACACGGAGGTACTTGGGGTCGGTCGCGACAAGCGGGTCGCAGGCGAGATAGAGGTCGCAGCCCTGCTCGGCGATCTTGGCTCCCTGTTCCACGGGACCGGGAGTGATCTTCAGGTCGGAGACGACCGCGCCGCCCTTCTGGGCCAGACCGGTCTGGTCGAGGCTGCGCACGTGGTGGCCGTCGATGACCGCCGCGGTCGCGAGCACCTGCGAGACGGTGATGATGCCGGTTCCCCCGATGCCGGTGATCCTCATGCCGAAGGTGCCGCCACCGGCCGCGCGGGACGCCGGCTCCGGGAGGTCACCGGCCGCCAGGGCGGGGAGTTCGGTGTGCCGCGGTCCGACGCCGGCCGGGGTGATCTTCATGAACGCCGGGCAGTCGCCGTCGAGGCACGAGTAGTCCAGGTTGCACGAGGACTGGTCGATGCGTGTCTTGCGGCCGAACTCGGTCGGGGCGGGGTGGACCGAGAGGCAATTCGACTTGCGGCCGCAGTCTCCGCAGCCCTCGCAGATGCGTTCGTTGATCCAGACGCGTGTCGTCGGGGTCTCGGTCTTGCCCCGACGCCGGGACCGGCGCTTCTCGGCGGCGCATTCCTGGTCGTGGATGAGGACCGTGACACCTGCGGTCGCCTTCAGCTCGGCCAGCGCGCCCTCGATGGCGGCCCGGTCGAGGACCCGCACCGCTTTCGGCAGCCCGGCCCTGGGTACGCGCTTCCTGTCCTCGGTGGTGATGATCACCTTGGCCACGCCTTCGTCGAGCAGCGTGGCGGCGAGCCGGTCGACCGGCAGTGCGCCGACGGCGTCCTGACCGCCGGTCATCGCGACCGTTCCGTTGTAGAGCAGTTTGTACGTGACGTTCGCCCCTGCGGCGACCGCCGCCCGCACGGCCAGGCTGCCGGAGTGCATGAAGGTGCCGTCACCGATGTTCTGCACGAAGTGGTCGTCGTCGACGAACGGTTCCATGCCGATCCACTGGGCGCCCTCCCCGCCCATCTGAGTCATGCCGACGACCGTGCCGACCTGTTCGGCATCCATGAACACGACCATCGCGTGGCAGCCGATCCCGGCGCCCACCAGCGAGTCCCCGCCCGCGGTGGTGGAGGTGTTGTGCGGGCATCCCGAGCAGAAGTAGGGGCTGCGGGCCAGGAGCGGAAGGGACAGCGGGGTACGGGGCCTGGGCCGCCGGCGCCAGGCGCGGGCGGACTCGATGCCGAGCGGGGCGAGCACCCTGGACAGTCCGGTGGCGACGCTGTCCGCGTCGAGCTCTCCCGAACGGCTGAACAGCGGCCGCCCGTCCGGGCCCTCCTTGCCGTAGACCCTGGGGGCGCGCGGGCGGCCGTAGAGGATCTCCTTGACGGCGGCCTCGAGGAACGGCCGCTTCTCCTCGACGACGAGCAGGTCGTCGAGTCCGTCCGCGAACCCGACGACGGCGTCGCGTTCGAGGGGGAAGATCATGCCGAGCTTGAGGATCCTGATGCCGTACCGGGCGAGGTCCGCGTCGGTGAGCCCGATGATCCGGAGGGCTTCGCGGACGTCGAGATAGGTCTTGCCGGACGTCAGGATGCCGATCCTGTCCGACGGCCCGCGCTGGACGACACGGTTGAGGCCGTGCAGCCGGGCGTACTCCTCGGCCCGCGGGAGCCGGGTGTCGTGCAGGCTGCGCTCCAGGGCCATGAGATTGGCACCCAGGAGCATCGCGCTCGGCCTGTGCGGGTTCGGGTCCGCGTCCCCGTCGGTGACCGGGATCCGGTCGGGCGCGACAAGTGCTGTGGACGTCGCGTCCGCCACCGCGGTCGCGATCTTCAGCCCGGCCCACAGGCCGCTGAACCGGGAGAGGTACTGCGCGTGGATCCCGAAGTCGAGGACGTCCTGTGAGTCGGCCGGGTAGAGCGTCGGGACGGCCAGGTCCGCGAGCGTCGCCTCGCTGGCACACGGCACACTGGACGACTTCGCCCCTGGATCGTCGCCCACCAGTGCGACAGCGCCGCCGGTAGGGCCGGTGCCCACCAGGTTCGCGTGACGGAGGGCGTCACAGGCGCGGTCGAGGCCGGGCGACTTGCCGTACCAGATGCCCGTGACGCCGTCGTAGCGGGAGGTGCCGACCTGGCCGGCCAGCTGGCTGCCCATGACGGCGGTGGCGGCAAGTTCCTCGTTCAGCCCCGGCTTGTGGACGATGTCGTGCTCGTGCAGCAGCGCCTCGCGCCGGGCGAGTTCGATGTCGTAGCCGGCCAGGGGCGATCCCTCGTAGCCGGACACGAACGTCGCGGTGCGCAGCCCGTTCCGGCGGTCGCGCGCGGCCCGGTCCAGGAGGACGCGGACGAGGGCCTGGATTCCGGAGAGGTGCACCACCCCTTCTCCGGTGCGATAGCGGTCGTCCAGCCGCAGGCGCCGGCCGGTCTGCTGCTCGGCTTTGGTGACGGATGGCGTCATCGCCCTCTCCCCTGCACGCTGTGGCACGCATGTCCGCATGTCCGTCGACGGGCATGGCGGGACCGCGAGAATGTACTGATGGGCCAGGAGTATGGGGTTGTCGTGACCTGGCTGACAATCATGCGCCGAAAAGTTGGGCCATTGGCCCAGTAGAGGATCCGCCCGACGCCGTGCCGACGGGCCGGATGCCCACCCACTGGCCGGCCGGGATCGGCATCAAGGCCGCCTTCGCCCTCGCTCCCACCTCCAACTGGGACAACGAGCCGGTGACCAAGACGCCCTTCGCCGTCATGTGGGGCACCTGCGATGCGGTCAACACCGGCTCCTACTTCGAGGACAACCGCGACGCCAACCGGGCGCCCCTCTACAAGTACGCACCCAGCGGCGGCAACCACGACTACTACAACCGGCAGTGGTCCCCCAGCAGCGGCCAGGTCGCCGCACACGACGACGCCCAGCCCGGTACCCGTCCGGGAACCTGCGCCTCCCAGTACTACGGCCAGAACCATCCGCAGGTGGACCAGCCTCGCCTCGGAGAACATGATCAGCGCCTGGTCACCGAGCACCGGGTGACCGCGTTCTTCGAACGCTTCCTGCAGAGCCGGGCCGGCCGGCAGCCCTACCTCACCGGTGAGCGGCCGTTCCACGGAGAGCGGGCGGGAGCCACGGATTCGGCCTACGACTCCGGCAGCTGAGCACCCCTGTACGGGCAAGGGAATGGCCCCGGAGGGAGGAATTCTCCGGTGGCCCTTCAACACAGGGCGCGGCAGCCGCGTATCCCAGGTGACCGTGGCCTCCCCGCGGTGGGGAGCACTCGGGGAGTGGCAGGCGGGGAAGTCCGGCCTTGGGATGGGCCCGGTGTTCCACCTCGCCCGCCGTCTCACGGTGCCGGTACGGTCCCGCGACCTCCCAGGCGGGACCGTACCGGCTCATTCTCCGACGCTCCGGGAAGGGCCGGGTTCGGTGCGGCGGCCGTACCAGGCAGGGGCACACCGGCCATTCGCCGGCACGCCGGGCCGGCGAGCGCACGCAGGGAGCGGGTTCTCGTGTGCCGCGCGTCATCCGGCAGACAGAGCGGGATACCCCGACGGGCGGTGAACGGACCGGCGGGGCGTCGCGACGGTGGTGCCGAGCCGTCAGCTCCGGCGGGCGGTCCGCGTCCCGTCCGTACCGCCGGGCACCTGGCCGGCCTTGTCGACGACGGCGGTCCCGGTCTCGGCCGTGCTGCTCAGGAGTGTGCCGGCCTTGCCGTAGGGCGCGTCCTTGGTCAGGTAGCTGCGGGAGCCGAGGAAGGAGAAGTCCTTCTCGTCGAAGACCCATTCGGTGTGGACGCCGTAACGCTTGTCCTCCCGGGCGATGCCGAGGCCCGACCTGCCGATGGCGTCCCGGGCGCGCGGAGCCTCGGTGACACCGGGGATCTTCGCTGCCGCCTGGTACAGGGCGGCGGCCGTCCGCGGCGGTACCACCCCGCCGAGCAGCTCTCCGATCTGCTCGAACACCGCCTGGTCCCGCTGCCGGCCCTCGGCGTGCGGGGCCTTGGCGTACAGGTAGTCCAGCAGCTCACCGGGGTCCGTCGGCAGGGAGCCGAGCCAGTGGTAGGTGGGCCGGCTGAACCCGGCGGGCGTGCCCTCGGTGTCGCCGAGTTCGGCGTTCATGGGGAACGTCTCGCCGTCGCTGCGGATCAGGCCGAGCTTCTTCAGTGGCCCGGGCTCCTGCGCGATCCACTTCTCGGAGTCCTTCAGCGGAGAGACCACGGCCTTCCCACTGCTCAGGTCGGCCTCGCGGACCTTCTCCTCGGTGTAGACGAACTGGTCGTCCCGGACGTCGAGGGTGCCGCGCTGTCCCGCGGCGTCGGAGATCTGCCGCAGGAGCGCGGCGGCGGGCCGCATGTCCGCGGCCGTCCCGGTCGCGGGCTTCCCGTCACCGTCGCCCAGGGCGATTCCGGCCGTCAGCAGTCCGGCCAGGGCCAGGGCGGTGACCGGCGCGAGGAAGGCCGGCCGCAGCAGCCGGCGGGCCGGCCGTACGGGGGTGGCGGCCCGGTCGCGTTCGATGTGGTCCATCAGGAGTTCCCTGCGACGAAGGTGGTGCTCGCGGGGAAGGTCCCAGTCGGCCGGGGCCGGCAGCAGGCGGGCGATCTCCTCGCGATCGCCAGGCCGCTCGGGGGACGCGGAGTCGGTGTGGTCGTTCATGTGAGCTCCTTCCGCACGGGCACGACCACGAGGGCGGCCGCACTTGTCATCTCTCCGTGGGCGGCGCGTCGTTCCGTGTCCTCTTCGGCGAGCCTGGCGAGCTTCTTCCGGGCGCGTGACAGACGGGAGCGCACGGTGCCGACCGGGATGCCCAGTGCCTCGGCCGTCTCCCGGTAGTCCAGGCCGGACCACACGCACAGGGCGAGCACCTCCCGCTCCTGCTGCCGCAGCCGGCCCAGGGAAGCCTGCACTGCCCGCAGGCGCCGTACGTCGTCGATGCGCCCGGCAACCTGCGGCGCGAAGTCCTCCACGGGGCCCTGCCGGGGCTGACGTGCCAGGAACAGCTGGCGTCTCCATGCGCCGCGGCGGGCGTTGTCCGCCTTGTGGGTGGCGATGCCGAGCAGCCACGGCAGCAGGGTGCCGCCGTCCTCCCGCACACGGGTACGGTGGCGCCACGCGGTCAGGAACGTCTCGGACATGACGTCCTCGGCCGTCGACCGGTCACCGGTCATGCGCAGCGCGTGGTTGAACACGGCGCGGGCGAACTCCTCGTACAGCTGGCCGAAGACCTCGCGGTCTCCGTCGCGCACCCGGCGGCGTATCTCGATATCTGAGTGCCTCACACCTTCTTCTCTCCGGGCCACCGCCACCGTTCCCGTGATCCACGTCACACGGTGGGGCGCACGCGTCGGACACCAGGCTGCCTATCACCCGTCGCGATGCGCCGGGGCGCCCGGACATCGTGACGGGCACGGTGAAACAGCCTGCCCGCGCCGGACCAAGTACCGGGTGAAGGGACCACCGACCACCAGAGGAGGAACGGGTGCCCTTGATACCCGAACGGGCCAAACGGCCCGAACGACGTGCGGGCCGGGCCGCGCCACCGCGGCCGGACGCCGCCGGGTTCGCGGTCTTCTACGAGGCGAACTTCGACGCCGTCCTCGGTTTCGTGACCCGGCGCACGACCTGTCCGCAGGTGGCCGCGGACCTCACCGCCGACATCTTCGTCGCCGCGCTGGAGGCCGCCGGCCAGTACGACCCGAGGCGCGGGGTGCCCGCCGCCTGGCTGTACGGCATCACCCGCAACGTCCTGGCCTCCCACTACCGGGGCAGCGCCCGCGAGCAGCACGCGGTGGCCCGGCTGAACGGGCACCGGCTGCTGGACGAAGAGGACATCGCCGCGCTGGAGGAGCGGATCGACGCGGGCCGGGCGGCGCGCGAGCTGGCCGAGCGGCACAGCGGGCTGAGCGAGCCGCTGCGCGAGGTCCTCGATCTGGTGGCCGTCGACGGCCTCACCCCGCGTGAGGCCGCCCAGGTCCTCGGGCTCAACCGGGCGACGGTACGCAGCCGGCTGCACCGCGCCAAGCGGCAGCTGCGTGCCGAACGTCCGTCCGCCACCGAACACACAGAATCCCTCCTGGAGGTTGTCTCATGAGCACGCCCACCCACTTCAAGCGGCGCCTGGCGTCGGAGCTGTCTGCCATGGCGGCCACGGAAGCAGCTCCCACGGCCACCCGCGCCCCGGCCCGTCGCCCCCGCGTCCGGTTCACGATCGCGGCGGGCATCGCCGCGGCGGCGGCAGCGGCGGTGGTCGTGCCGACGGTGAGCGGCTCGGGCAGCTCGCCCGCGTACGCCGTGACCCGGCAGGACGACGGCTCGCTGATCCTGGAGATGCGTCGCGCCGAGGGTGCGCCGGGCCTCCAGAGGCAACTGAACAAGATGGGTGTGCGGGCGGCCGTCCTGGAGGGGGACGCTCACTGCGCGACGGGCGCGCCCTCCGAGGCTCCCGGGTCCCACGACCGCTACCCGATGACGTTCAGCGACTCGGAGCCCTCCTGGCAGGCCCACATCCACCCGGACCTGATCCATGACGGTGAGACGCTGCTCATCGTGGCGGAGTCCGAGGACGACGGCACGACCCGGGCGGTGTCCTCCCGGTTGGTGACGAAGGTCCCGGCATGCAGCGTGCCGGGGATAGGCGGCGGCCCGGACGCGCACGCCTGACCCGCGAGCGGAGCCGCGGGTCTCCCCCGCGGCTCCGCCCACGGCCGCTTCGGACACCGTCTCCCATGTGATGACCCGCACCGCTTCGCAGGCCGCCATAATGGAGCCATGGTCTCCAGCCAGTCACACCCGGCACCCGCACCGAGGAACCTCCCGGGAGCGGACGCCGAGGATCTCGCGCTGTACCGGGAGAAGTTCCGGCGACGTCTGCCTGCGTCGTTGGACGAGTTGCACGGCCCGGCCGCCGGTGTCGTCAGCCTTCCGCTTCACATGGCCTGGTCCGGCTTGACCTCGTACGACCTGACCGAACCCCGCCGGCGCATGGGCCTGTACCGAACCGTCCTGCACGAGGGTCTGCACGACGACCTTCCCCTCTTCCTGAACCGGGACCTGCTCCTGCGGATGTGGCCAGTGCTGCGTACTCTCGTCGGTCGCACCGTGCGCGCGGTGTGGGAAGACGCCTTCCCCGAACTCGCCTCCCGTGCCGGGGCAGCCGCGTGACGGACATGCCGGAGCTGCACGCACGGCTCCTGGCAGATGTGATCGCCATCGGCTCCCCGTACCCTCCGGTCCTCACCGGTGGGTACGCCGTACGGGCACACCGTCTGGTGAACCGTCCCAGCCAGCATCTGGACGTCGCCACGGAGAATCCGGCCCCAATGGCCGACATCGCGGCCGCGCTCCGCAGAGGGCTGGAGGCACGGGGCTGGCAGGTGCACACGCTGGAGACCGCTCCGCTGTCCGCCCGTTTCACCGTGTCCGACCAGGCCACCGGACAGGAATGCGAAGTGGACATCCTCAAGGAGGTCTTCTGGCGGCCGGTCGTCCAGAGCTCCTACGGGCCCGTCCTCGCGGAGGAGGACGTCATCGGGACCAAGGTCCGCGCCCTCGCGGACCGCGGCGCCCCCCGCGATCTGATCGACGTGTTCGCGGCTTCCCGCCGCTGGACCAATGCCGAACTCGAAGCGTTCGGCCGCCGCCACGCTCGCGGCCGCTTCGAACGCGAGGACCTGCAGTCCCATCTCACGGGCGCCGAGTGGACCGATGACGACGCCTTCGCCGTCTACGGCCTCGACGAGGCCGTCATCGCCGCTCTGCGCGCGTGGGCCGTGGCATGGTCCGACGCTCTCGCCTCCGATCTTCTCGAAGAGCCCGGCGATCCGGATACCGACTGACGCGCCCGTGGTGAGCGGCCCGCCGGCCGGGCGGCGCGGCGTCCGGAGGCAATCCTGCGAGCCGTCCTCAGGCAACCGTGCGGACCACGAAACCGTCCTCCATCACGGGTCTCACGGGTCTACACAGGAGGATTCGAGCGGGTGGGTACAGCCACGGACATCGTCAGGCCGCTGCCGGAATCGCTGAGGGAGCATGCCCGGCGCCCCGGGGAGAAGACCGCCTTCCTGGGCACGGCCGGCGCACCGCTGGTGGAGGTGCTCGCGCCCGCGGGTTCGGGAGTCCGGGTGTACGCCGACCTGGCGGAGTGCGGCGCGTCACCGGCCGTCGTCGTCGCGCCGTACCCGCCGCCACCGGAGCCGCTCGGCGACGGACGGGGCCCGCCGGCCGCGGTGCGCTGGGCGGCGGACTGGCGCTGAGGGTGGTACGTCAGTGGGTCGCCGAACCGCGTCCGCCGTGCTCCCGGCTCGGGGTGGTCACCTCGGGTACCGGTGGTCCGGGTACCGGTGGTCCGGTCGACGGCGGCGCCGGTCGCGGGGACGGGGTCACGTGCGGCGCGGACGCCCTCGTCACCGCCCAGGCCGCCACCGTTCCCGCGGCCGCGGCCGGCGGACCTGTGGTGCTGCTGGGCCGTTCAGCCGGCGGCTGGATGACGCTTCGTGGTGTCGGCTCGGCGTTCCCAGCGGAGCCGCAGGCGTCGGAAGCCGTGCAGCAGCACGAAGGTTTTCCCCACGACCCACCGTAAGTGCCCAGTCCGGTGCCGTGCCGGGTTCCGCGTCCGACGTTGGCGGGCACGATGCCGCGAGCACGGACCTGGTCGCGGTAGATGCCGTGGTCGTAGCCGCGGTCGCCGAACAGCGAGTGCGGCTTGCGGGGGGTGACGACCAGGGATTCCGGCTCTCTCCCCGGTGCTGCCGTGCCCTGCCAGGAACTATACGCTCGCTGTATACACACCATGTATACATGATGTGTATAGTGGGTCGCATGTCCATTGGTCACACCCTTTTAGGGCTCCTGGAATCCCGCCCGCGTCATGGCTACGACCTGAAGCGGGCCTTTGACGAGAAGTTCGGTCACGACCGGCCGCTGCACTACGGTCAGGTCTACTCGACGATGGCCCGGCTGCTGAAGAACGGGCTCGTCGAGGTCGACGGGGTAGAGGCCGGCGACGGCCCGGAGCGTAAGCGTTACACGATCACCGACGCCGGCGTCACCGACGTGGAGCAGTGGCTCGCGACCCCGCAGAAGGCGGAGGAGTATCTCCGGTCTGCCCTCTACACCAAAGTCGTCCTGGCGCTGCTCACCCGCCGGGATGCCGCCGGGATTCTGGACACCCAACGCTCCGAGCACCTGAGCAGCATGCGGATACTGACCGACCGCAAGCGCAAGGGCGATCTGGCGGACCAGTTGATCTGCGACCACGCCCTCTTCCACCTGGATGCGGACCTGCGCTGGCTGGAGCTGACCGCCGCCCGACTCGACAGACTCCGTGAGGCTGTAGCCCGATGACAATTTCTTCCCCCGATTCCCTCCTCGCCGCGCAGGACCTGCACAAGACCTACGCGCACACTCACGCCCTCGACGGCGCCGAGTTCTCCATCCGCCCCGGCGAGGTTGTCGCCATCATGGGCCCCTCCGGCTCCGGCAAGTCGACACTGCTGCACTGCCTCGCCGGAATCGTTCCGCCCGACTCCGGGTCGATCACCTACAACGGGCATGAGCTGACGCGGATGAGCGATGCCCAGCGCAGCGCGCTGCGCCGCTCCGAGTTCGGGTTCGTGTTCCAGTTCGGGCAATTGGTGCCCGAACTGACCTGCGTGGAGAACGTCGCCCTGCCGCTCAGGCTGAACGGCACCTCCCGCAAGGAAGCCGAGCGGACGGCGCTCGGCTGGATGGAACGCCTGGAGGTCGCCGACCTGAACGGCAAACGTCCCGGTGAGGTCTCCGGCGGCCAGGGACAGCGCGTCGCCGTTGCCCGCTCGCTGGTGACCGGCCCGCGGGTACTGTTCGCCGACGAACCGACCGGCGCGCTCGACTCCTTCAACGGCGAACGCGTGATGGAGTTGCTGACCGAGGCGGCCCGCTCGACCCGCGCCGCCGTCGTCCTCGTCACCCATGAGACACGGGTGGCCGCCTACTCCGACCGCGAGATCCTCGTACGCGACGGAAAGTCCCGGGACATGGAGCGCGCCGTATGAGTCCGCGCCAGTGGTCCAGGGACCTGACCATGGGAGCCCGGTTCGCCGTCACCGGCGGCCGCGAGGGCTGGGTCCGCATGACGCTGACAGCGGTCGGCGTCGGCCTCGGCGTCACCCTGCTCCTGTTGTGCACCGCGATGCCCAACGTGTTCGCCTCCCGCAGCACGGTGGAGGACGCCCGCTACGCCGACGTGTGGTCCGCGACGGACCCGCCCAAGGCCGACAACACGCTCCTGATCGCCGCCGCCGACACCACCTGGCACGACGACGACATCATGGGCCGGCTCGTAGAACCCGAGGGCAGGAAGGCGCCCCTGCCACCGGGGGTCGACCGATTCCCGGGTGAGGGCGAGATGGTGGTCTCTCCCGCGCTCAAGGACCTGCTGGACTCGGACGACGCGAAACTGCTGCGGGAGCGCCTGTCGTACAAGATCACCGGCACGATCGGCGAGAGCGGGCTGATCGGTTCGCACGAACTGGCCTACTACGCGGGCGCGGCGGGGCTGAACCCCAAGGGCCCCACCCTGGTGACGCGACTGACCGAGTTCGGCAAGCCGGACGCGGAACCCAAGAAGACCGACCCGGTACTGCTGCTCATGGTCCTGGTCGTGCTCGTGGTGCTGCTGACGCCGGTCGCCGTGTTCATCGCCGCCGCCGTCCGCTTCGGCGGCGAACGCCGCGACCGCCGCCTCGCCGCGCTGCGCCTGGTCGGCTCCGACCGGGGGATGACCCGGCGGATCGCGGCGGGCGAGGCGCTGGCCGGAGCCCTGCTCGGACTGGTCGTGGGCACCTGCTTCTTCTTGCTCGGCCGCCAGAAGCTGGGCACCGGCGAGTTGCTGGGCGTGAGCGTCTGGCCCAGCTACCTCGACCCCGCCCCCGCACTTGCCGCGCTCGTCGCGGTGGCGGTGCCGGTTTCCGCGGTGCTGGTCACGCTGCTGGCGATGCGCGGCGTGGTCGTCGAACCCCTCGGTGTCGTGCGCGCGGCCGCGCAGCGCCGCCGCCGGCTGTGGTGGCGGCTGCTGCCGCCGCTGGCCGGTCTCGCGATGCTGTACCCGATGATCGGCCAGGGCCGAAAGAACGGCGACTTCAACCAGTACCTCGTCATCGGCGGCGTCCTGATGTTGCTGATCGGCATCACCGCCCTGCTGCCCTGGGGCGTGGAGGCGGTCGTCGTCCGGCTCGGCAAGGGCTGGCTGTCCTGGCAGCTGGCCGTGCGACGGCTGCAGCTGACCAGCGGTACCGCCGCCCGCATGGTCAACGGCATCGCCGTGGCGGTGGCCGGGGCCATCGCGCTGCAGATGCTCTTCACGGGAACGCAGAGCCAGTACGTCGAGAACACCGGCCAGGACCCCAGCCGGGTTCAGCTGGAGGTCACCTTCAGTGACCCCAGGCCGCTGTCCGGCATCGAGCGGGAATTCACCGGCACCAAGGGCGTACGGGCCGCGGTGGCCCTGGCCGGCGCCGATTACGGCGACTCACGTCGCAACCCGGAGAACAGCAACGCTCTGACCGTGGGCGACTGCGCCGCCCTGCGTGAACTTGCCGCCTTGCCCTCCTGCAAGGACGGTGACGTGTTCGTCACGCGAACGCGGAGCGGGTACGCCGACCCCAGCAACGCATCCGAAATCACCCTGCTGAAGCCCGGCCGGCGGCTCTACCTCGACCCGTCGTACGACGGCGCCGCCGAACGCGGCAAGGAGCTGCCCTGGACGGTGCCGGCGAACATACGGGTGGTGGACGCGCGCAAGGACTCACTGCGGGACGCCGGCAGTCTGCTGGCCACCCCCGCCGCCCTGCCCGAAAAGGCCGCGCCCGCATTGTTCGCGGACGGTGTCTACCTGCGTCTGGACCCCTCGGTGCTGGACTCACGGGAGTACGTACGCAACGTCGCTGCCCGCATCGATCCCCTGGCACAGGTCTACGGCTGGTCGGCGACCCGGGAGGACGCCAAGTACACCTCCATCCGTACCGGCCTGCTCGTCGGATCCGCCTTCGTGCTGGCACTGATCGGCGCGAGCCTGCTGGTCTCCCAGCTGGAACAGCTGCGCGAACGCAGGAAGTTGCTCTCCGCGCTGGTCGCCTTCGGTACCCGGCGCCGCACACTCAGCCTGTCCGTCCTGTGGCAGACGGCCCTCCCGGTCGGGCTCGGCCTCGTCCTGGCCACGACGGTGGGTGTCACCCTCGGTGCGGTACTGCTGAAGATGACCCGTGCACCGGTGACCATGGACTGGGCGAGCGTCCTCACCATGACCGGCGTGGGCGCGGCCGTGGTCGGCGTGGTCACGCTGATCAGTCTGCCGCCGCTGCTGCGGATGATGCGCCCGGAGGGCCTGCGCACGGAATAGCCCCTCACGCGTCTCCCCCGGAGTGGGCTCCTGCGTGCAGGAGGAGCCCACTCCTGCACGCGGGCCGAGCCGACCGACGGCCGAACAGCCGCGCTGGAAACAGGGGTTCGACGAAGGCCGGAAGTGTTCAACGAACGACGGATCCGATGATCAAGGAGACGCCGGATGAGCGACACCGTCGAGGAGCTACCGGGTAGCGAGCCGCCGTCGGCCGGTCGCCACTTCGCCGGGCGAGCGGAGCGGATCGCTGCTCACACGGGTGCGGGCCTGGCGGCCTCGGTGCCGGGTCATCGGGAAGGGATCGGCGCGATCGACGAGGACGCCCAGCCGGCGGACCTGGGACTCGGCTCCCTGGCCGCGGTCGACCCGCGGAGCAGGGTGGAGGGCAGCGCCAGCCCCGTCGACGTCTCGAGCCGGACGGGGTACAGCCTGCTGTACCCCGTCCTGGGGTGTGCGCGGCAGTGACCCGCGGGAGCTCCGCTGATGTGCTGAGCACGTCACACCAGCCGGTCTCAGGGGGACACCGTGATGAGCCATCGGGCATCCACCAGCACTGTCGGCCCACCTGTGCGCCGGCCCAGGGGACCGTATCGGTCGCCGGGACGGCGGAGCCGATCGAGTGGTCCGCCTCGCCGCCACAGCGACCCCTCCTTCGCCGAGAACGCTCACTTGCCAGGGGATACGCGGCTTCTGCTGCGTGTGTTGAAGGCCGGCGAGACTTCTTTCCGCGAGTCACGGACTCTCATCGGGTCCGCTTCGAGCACCACCGGTCAGCGTCACGAGACGGACGCGTCGCCGCGATTTGACTTCTGGCCGCCCTGCGGACAAGTCTCGCGTGTACTGCGGCCTTCCTGGCTGTAGTGGTGCTGCGCCCACCGCCGGGCCTGTTCTCGTCGCTCGGTCGGCAAGGCCGTCCCAGGGTCCGGGGGAGGGGATCAGGCCAACTGCTCAGCGACTGTGCGGTCACCGCTCGGCATACTTTGAGCATCCTCGGCCGTTTCAGTCGCTTCACCTCCGTCGATGATGGCCGTGACCTGGCCTTTTCATCACGCGCAGAGGCACCGGTGAACATGGCTCAGTCGCTTCTCAGCGAGCTCGGTCGCTGTATCGTTTCCGGCCAGTCGCATCATCGACACGGAACGAAGCTCGCTCGCGGCAGGTTCCATGACCTGATCCGGTACGTTCGATACGCTGTGTCCGTCGTTGAGTCGCTTCGGTCGCTGATAGGGGGTGAAGATGCCTGCTGAGCTGCGTTTCTCTCACAGCGACCCACAGCAGTCGGCGTCCGCTTCATCAGTCGCCGGCTCACTGGCCACCGCCAGTTGGTGTGCGCGTCGTGGCTGGCCCGTGCATCCTCTCGCCGCTGGTCGTAAAACCCCGGTCGCGAACTGCGCGAACTGCCGCGGAGCGTCACATCCGCCCGCCGAATGCCCTTGTCTCCCCGCCGGCCGCTGGTGTCATGGCTTTCATGCCGCGACGCTCGACCAGCGCCGTATCGCCCAGTGGTGGGGGCCCCGCCCGGAACTCGGGGTCGGCGTGGCCTGTGGCCCCGCCCGTCTCGTCGTGATCGATGTCGACGCCCATCCCACCCAGCCCCCCGGCCGCGACCGGATCCTGCCGGGCATTCCCATCGCCGACGACGTCGACCTCACGGGTCTGGCGAACGGATTCCACACACTCGCCGTCCTCTCCGCCCTCCGGGGCCGGCCCAGTCCGGCGGAGGATGCCGCAACGCTGCGCGTCCGGACGCCCTCCGGGGGCATGCACATCTGGTACCGGGCCGTCGACAACCGGCGTTGGCACTGTTCCTCCGGATCCAGCACCGGCCGTGCTCTCGCCTGGCAGGTCGACGTCCGCGCGCACGGGGGGTACATCATCGCTCCCGGCACCAGCACCGAGCACGGCACGTACACACCCATCGGCGATGTACGCGAACCGGCCGGCCTGCCCCTGTGGATCGCGCAGGAACTGGAACGCACCGGTCATCTGCCGGCGCTCACCATCCCGGCGCCCCGACCGGTCCCGCCTCGCGCCCGGCAAGCCGTATTCGCGGCCGGAGGCGGTCGCGGCCGCGCCCAGCGCATGCTCACCGCCATCCTCGAGCCCCTCCAGGCCTGCGGTCAGGTCTCCGAGGGCGCGGGCTTCACCGACACCCTCAACCGTGCGGCCTACACGCTCGGTGGGCTCGTCGCAGCCGGCCGCCTCGCGCGGGAGGACGCCGAACGCGCTCTGAAGGAGACAGCGGCCGCTGTCCGTCCCGGCCAGGAACGCCGTTCCGCGCAGATCATCGACAGTGGCCTCGCCGCAGGGCTCGAACACCCCCTGCAGCCGAGGGGATGGCGTCAATGACCTCCCCCGCCAACGAGACACTCTTCGATTTCGACCCCGCCGCCGTCGCGGCCCAGATCCGCGCCCAGGCCGCCGCCGTACCCCTCCCCGCCCAGGCCGGCCCTCAGCAAGCGGCGGCCGGCGACGCCACAGCGGCCGGGTTGCTGCCCGACACCCTCACCGACCGCGGCAATGCCAAACTGTTCGTCAGGCTCTACGGGCGCGACTACCGGCATGTTCCCGGCATCGGCTGGTACCGGTGGGACACCACGCGTTGGCAGATCGACGAGGACGACACCGTGCTCTGGGCGGCCGGCGACCTCGCCGAGGCCATCGCCGTCCACGACCCGCGCGGCGTCCACACCACCCAGGCCCTGCAGTCACACCGCCGTCGAGCCCTGTCCACCACCGGAATGAACGCCATGCTCAGTCAGGCCAGGTCCGCGCCCGGCATGGTCCTCAACGCCGCCCGTCTGGACGCCGATCCCTATGCCCTGTGCACGCCCGACGGCATCGTCGACCTGCGCTCGAGTCTGATCAAGACCCCCG
Organism: Streptomyces sp. NPDC008313; assembly: GCF_042956125.1. Classification (NCBI taxonomy): domain Bacteria; kingdom Bacillati; phylum Actinomycetota; class Actinomycetes; order Kitasatosporales; family Streptomycetaceae; genus Streptomyces; species Streptomyces sp. NPDC008313. Next base: position 203,718 of record NZ_JBIBFR010000008.1, on the reverse strand, counting down.
ACCCGAACAAGGACTTCCACTCCCGCTCCACCAGCGTCGGCCCGCACCACTGCCCCACCCCCCGCTGGCACCGTTTCCTGACCGACACCTTCGGTGACGACACCGAAGGCCGGGAAATGATCAGCTATCTGCAACTGCTGCTCGGGTACTCCATCACCGGCGACGTCGGCGGCCAGGTCCTGCCCTTTCTCTTCGGCGCGGGAAAGAACGGCAAGAGCGTCCTGCTGGACGTGCTGATGAAGCTCCTCGGCGACTACGCGGACGCCGCTCCACCAGGTTTCCTCATGGCTCGCCCCTACGAGGGCCACCCCACTGACCTGGCCGAACTTCATGGCCGGCGCGTCATCGTCTGCTCCGAAGTCAAGCACGGGGACAAATTCGACGAGGCCCGGGTCAAGCTTCTCACCGGTGGCGACCGGATCAAGGCCCGGCGCATGCGGCAGGACTTCTTCAGTTTCCAGCCCACCCACAAACTGTGGCTGCTGGGAAATCACCGGCCCGAGGTCGGTACCGGAGGTTTCGCGTTCTGGCGCCGTATGCGCCTCATCCCTTTCGAACGTACCGTCTCCGACGACCGCAAGATCGACAACCTGGCGGACATCCTCGTCGCCGAGGAAGGCCCCGGCATCCTCGGCTGGCTCATCGACGGCGCGCGCCGCTACCTCTCGGGCGACCGTGACCTCACCGGGCCCGAACGTGTCCGCATCGCCACCACCGCGTACGCCGAGACCGAGGACCACACCGGCCGCTTCTACGACGAGTGCTGCCGCCTCGGCTGCCAACTGCGCTCCGAGCAGACGACCCTCTACGCGGCCTACCGGGCGTGGTGTCGCAACGAGGGCGCACCGGCCATGTCCTCGCGTGCGTTCGCTGCCCGTACCCGGGAACTGGTCGGGCTGGCCTCGCCCAAGGAGATGATCCTCTCCAACCAGCGCAAGCACTACCCTGGCATCGGACTGCTCACCGACGACGAGGGGGAGGCGACACCATGAGCTCCCTGATCGCCGAGGACGAGATCAGCCATGAAGCCGATCTCGTGTGGCTGGAGGACATCGATCATCTCGACTACGTCCGTCAGAGCCTCGACCGGCTGCCCACGCGCGGTGGCAAGCCCGCCTACCACCGGGACGGACGCATGGTCGGCTACGCACGACTGAGCCCGAAGGCCAAGTCCTCCCGTTCCTCGGGTACGTTCCGCCGGCGGGTCTTCTGGCTGCTGCCTCACGACCGCGACAGCCGGCCCGAAGGCCTGTACGCCAAGGGTGCGCCTGCCGAGGCGGTCGACCCCCGCACTCTCGATCCGCGCGTCAAGGGTTACAAGACGGAGCGCTCCGAAGGCGGACCTCCATCGGCCGCCATGCAGGAACTCGGCATAACGCTGCCGCTGTGAGGGCCCGGCCGGGGCCCGGGAGGCGGCTTCGTCGCCTCCCGGCCGGGTGGCCTCGGTCCACCCGGCAACGGCCGGAGCCGGGTCCCGGCGAGTGGCCGCGCCCTGCCGTCGGTGTGCCTACAGCGCTATCCATTCGCTCGAGACGGTGACCTCGTCGAGGACGTCGGGCAGCGGATCGACGCCTGTGCCGGGGCCTTCGGGGACCTCGAGGTGGCCCTCGGTGAGGACGAACGGCTCCGTGATGTCGGTGGCGAAGTATCGGCTGGAGCCGGAGGTGTCGCCGGGAAGGGTGAAGCCGGGCAGGGCGGCCAGGGCGACGTTGGCCGCGCGACCGATGCCGGTCTCCAGCATGCCGCCGCACCAGACGGCCACGCCGTGGGCGCGGGCGAGGTCGTGGATGCGACGGGCTTCGAGATAGCCCCCGACCCGGCCCGGCTTGATGTTGATGACGGAGCAGGCGCCGAGGGAGATGGCCGCCGCGGCGTCGGCGGCGGACTCGATGGACTCGTCCAGACAGATCGGGGTGCGCAGCCGCCTGGCCAGTTCGGCGTGCTGGACCATGTCGTCGTTCGCCAGTGGCTGCTCGACCAGCAGGAGGCCGAAGTCGTCGAGCCCCGCGAGCCGGCGGGCGTCCGCCAGGGTGTAGGCGGCGTTGGCGTCGACCTGCAGGAGCAGATCGCCGCCGAAGCGTTCACGCACGGCGCGTACGGGTTCGATGTCCCAGCCCGGCTCGATCTTCAGCTTGATCCGGAGGTAGCCCTCGGCGATGTATTCCTCCACCGCGTCGAGGAGTTCGGGCACGGAGTCCATGATCCCGACGGAGACACCGCAGGGCACCCGGTCCCGGGCGGCGCCCAGGTAGGAGCCGAAGGACTCGTCGGCGCTACGGAGCCGGGCGTCCAGCAACGCTGTCTCCAACGCGGACTTCGCCAGGCGGTGGCCGGTGAAGGGCTTCAGTGTCCGTTGCACCGCCTGCACGTCCAAGCCGTCCTTCGGCAGGGCGGGGACGAGGAACTCGCGCAGGACCGCCTGGGCGCCGTCGGCGTACTCCGAGCAGTAGCGGGGCTCGGACATGGCTCCGCACTCGGCCCAGCCCTCTCCGTCGGAGGTGACGACGCGGACCAGCAGCACGTCGCGGCTGGTCTCCACGCCGAAGGAGGTACGGAACGGGGTGACGAGCGGCATCGCGATCCGGCGCAACTCGACGCCGGAGATCTTCGTCTTCACTACCGGGATCTCCTCTGCGGGGCGGTCAGGACCGGGTTGTGGGGCGCCGGACGACGTAGCGGCGGCGTTCGTGGAAGCCGACGACGCGAGCGCCTTCGGCGAGCAGGCCGCCCAGCGTTCGCCGTACGGCCAGCCGCCAGGCCATCGCGGCGACGGGATCCGTACGGCGCAGGGACTCGATGTCGTCGGGTAGGTCGATGAGCACGGTCTCGGCGTCGGTCTCAGCGGTGTCCGGTCGGCCTTCGTGATCGCGGACACCGTGAGCGGCACCGGCGGGCAGCTCGGACATCGCGGGCGGTGAGGGGGCGGTGAGGTCCCAGACGGCAAGGACCCGGTCGGACTCGTCGCCGCTGTTGATCGCGTCGTCCATCGCGCCGTAGAAGGACGTCAGGTACTCCTTCGGCCGAGCACCGAGCTTGACGAGGTTGAAGTAGGCGTTGCGGCGGATGAGCGGGTCGTAGGTCCAGGTGATGCGCCGCAGGTGGCGGACCATCGCCCACTGCCGCTGGTGCGTCTTCAGGGCGAGGCCCACACCACGGCCCATGACGGCGCCGGTGATGTGTGAGTGCAGGCTGATGCCTATGGGTTCGCCGAAGAAGGCGACGGACGCCCCCACCAGCCGGCTGTCCTCGTACGCTCCGGCCACATAGTTGCCGGCGTAGGCGAGAGCCCGCATGGCCTCGGCGGAGAGAGGCGAACTGCCGGGTTCACTGCCCCAGATGCCGGCGTAGAGGAGGCTGACGGCGTCGAAGTCCTCCTTGAGGTGTAGTCCTCGGATGGTGAATCCGTTCATCTCAGTGCTCCGATGCGGCACGGGCCGGTCCTTCGTGAGGTGGTGAACGGCCCGGGAGGGTGGGTGTGACCGATGAGGCCGTGCCGTCAGTCGCTTCCCGGCCCGGCGCGGATGCCCGGCGTCCGAGGGCACGCCGCCACGCCGGGTCGAGTGGGCGTCAGCCCATGTGCTCACTCATGAGCCGTCGCATGTTCCCGCCGAGTACTTTCAGGATGTCCTCCTCGGCCAGGCCCCGGCGGATCAGCGACTCGGTGACCAGGGGCATGCCGGCCGGGCCCTCCAGGTCGGGGAAGTCGAACTGGGGCTCCTCGTCGTCGGCGTTCTCACAGCAGGGCGGGGTGACGTCCGCCACGACCTCACGGAGGAAGTCCGACCCGAGACCGACGTGGTCGGTCCCGGCCACGCGGATGACGTGCTCGATGTGGTCGACGACCCGCTCGACGCCCACCTTCGCCTCGTCGTCGGTGAGGAAGTCCGGGACGAAGTTCACGCACACCATGCCGCCGGTGCCGGCCACACCGCGGATCTGGTCGTCGGTGAGGTTGCGGTGGTGGTCCCTCAGAGCCCGGGCGCAGGAATGGGTGGCGATCAGCGGGCGGGTGGCGAGCTCCAGGACGTGGCTGACGCCGCTCGCACCCAGATGGGAGATGTCGAAGAGCATGCCCAGGCGTTCCATTTCCCGCAGCGCCTGGACGCCCGGGGCGGTCAGCCGGCTGCCGGTGGCGTCCTCCCGGCTGCCGTCGGCGAGCGGGGTGCGCCCCCAGTGGGCGATCGAGGCGATCCGCACACCGAGCCGGAACAGGGTGGAGAACAGTTCGACGGAGGCATCGATGCCCGGCGCACTCTCCAGAGCGAGAACGAGGGCGATCCGGCCCTCGGCGAGAGCGGCGTCGATGTCGGCGCCGTCGAGGCACAGAGCGACCTGTCCGGCGTTGGCCTCGGCGAGGACGTGGGCGCATTCGATCATGCGGAGGGTGTGCCGGAGCGCCCCCTCGGGGCGGTACTGGTCGTCGATGAACACCGGCAGGACCTGGATGTCGATGCCGCCTTCACGCAGCTGCGGCAGCCACCGGTCCCGGAAGAAGCCGCCCCAGAGCTTCGGGGGGCGGGCGGCGACGGCCATGAGGAGGTCGTTGTGGGCGTCGGCGACGACGGCGCGGTGATGCAGGTCCAAGGACACGGCGGAGCCTTTCGCGTGGGAAAGCGGATGCAGCCGGGCGGCCGTCCACGTGACGGGCCGCGAGGATCCCTCTCCACCGGCGGCAGCCGATCGAAAACCGCCGCTGTGGCGGCGTCGTCGAGCCGGGGCAGGGAGATCCGACGTCTCCCCGCTCCGGCTCGGCATCCACCGTTCCCACGTGGGGGATCGAGGGACCAGGGCGGGTTCGAGTGAGGGTACGGGAAGCTCTGCCAGGCCTCCTCACGGCGGCGCGGAGAGGGTCAGCGGAGGTCGTGCACGAGTGTGGCCATGATGGAGTCCACCTTGTCCGAGTCGAACGACTCCGAGCCGATCAGCAGGGTCACGGCCCGTCGGCCGTCGTCGGTGACGGCGTTCCTGAACTTGTGGCCGCTGGCCACACTGCCGCTGTGTCCCCAGATGACGAGGCCCGGGGTGGGCTCGTGGCGCTCGAGTCCCAGGCCGTAGCGCTCGCCCGGGAAGTCGTCCGGGACGGTCTTCTTCATTTCGGCGAGTTGGGCCGGAGCCAGCAGTTCCCCGGTCAACAACGCGGTCCAGAAGGCGGTCGTGTCGGCCCCGTCGGAGATCAGCGCCCCCGACGCGTCGGCCTCCGAGGTGTTCCACTCCGTCCTGTCCACCAGAGTTCCGGCCCGCCGCTCCACGTAGCCGCGCAGGTCCGGCCCGGGGATCGTGGTCCGGTCGCCGGGCCACTGCGTCTCGCACAGTCCGAGGCGCTTGATGATCCGTTCCTCGATCTCGGTGCCGATGCTGCGGCCGGTGACCTTCGTGACGATCAGGCCGGCCAGATTGTAGTTGGTGTTGGAGTAGGCGAAGCCGGACGTGGTCCTTTCGGGCGGGGGCAGGGTCAGCGCCTGCTCGACCGTCCGCAAGGGCTCGATGTGGTCCCAGCGGTGCGCCTCCTCGTCGTCCCAGAACGGCGCGTCCAGGTAGTCGGGCAGTCCACTGGTGTGCTGCAGAAGCTGCCGGACCGTGATCCTGCGCCCGTCGTAGAACCTGGTGCGGATGAGACCGGGCAGATAGTGGTCCACGGTGTCGTCGAGCTCGATCCTGCCCTCGCCGACGAGCTGGAGCACGACGGTGGCCGTCCAGGTCTTGGTGTCGCTGCCGATGCGGCTGTGCTCGTTGCCGACGGCCTTACGGCCCGTCCTGAGGTCGGCGAGGCCGACACCGGTGTTCCGCTCGCCGCAGAGCGGACTCTTCACCGTCACACTGATCCCTGAGACGCCGATACCTTCCAGCGACTTCAGCGCCGTCCGAATGGGCTTGGTGTCACACTGTGGTGTCGCGGCCGGCGTGGTGGGCGCCGTCACCAGAGAGGCTGCGAACGCCAGAGCCAGGGCAGCACTCGTCCGGTATCGCATGATGTCTCCTTCTGCAGCGAGCGGGCGGGCGGATTCCGTGTCCGCCCGCGGCGCCGGCGGTCGTCGGGGCTGCCCGTGAGACGCCTGCTTGAATGGGCATGCGTACAGCGTTGCGTCTGTCCCGGCCGTCCACATGCGGTGCCTGTCCAGAGATTCCACGACTGCTTTGTGCGTCTGGCCATAGAGGTGAGGATGCTCGATACGGCTGTTCCCGATCTCGGCCACGTGCTCGACGCGTTGGGGCCGTCGCTGATGTGGCCGTTGACCGTACCGCCGAGCGGTCCGGTGCCGGTCTCGGGCGTGCTCGTCTTCGAGCGGCGAGCCCCGCTGCCCCTTCCCCCCGTCAGGGACGCGATCCTGCTCGCCGTCGGGGTGGGGACGGCCGAAGCGCAGGCGAAGGAGCTGGTGGGTTCGGCGGCCGAGGCCGGGTACGCCTGCCTGGTGGTCAAGAGTTTCGGCGAGCCGGTCACCGAGCTGGTGGAGGCCGCCCAGCGGTCCGGCATCGTGCTGCTCGCCGCCGATGAACTCGTGGCCTGGCACCACTTGGACGCCATGATCTCGTCGGCCCTCGCGCCGACGGCGCGTTCCGGGCAGACCGCGGGTGTCCCGGCCGCCGGCGATCTGTTCGCTCTGGCCAACGCGATCGCGGGGATGGTGGGAGGGGCCGTGGTGATCGAGGATCCGCACCGGCGCATCCTCGCGTACTCCACGCTGCCCGGCCAGGCCGTCGACGAGGGCCGCCGCCAGGGCATCCTCGGCCTCCAGGTGCCGGACGGCCCGGACTACGACGAGCAGTACCGTGTGCTCAGCCGGGCGGAGCGCGCGTGCCGGTTCCCCGCCGTTCCCGGAGGCCTGCCTCGTCTCGGTGTCGCCGTCCGCGTGGGAAGTGAGGTACTGGGTTCGGTCTGGGTCGTCGACGCCGGGGAACACCTCGACTCCGCCGCCGGACAAGCTCTTCACGACGTGTCCGACAACGTCGCGCTGCACCTGCTCGCGGCCCGTACCGCGGTGTCCGCCGTCCGGCGCGGGTACGCCGGCCTGTTGCGGCGGCTGCTCACCGACCCGAGCAGTGCCATCGCCGTGGCGCCACAGCTCGGCCTGGACCCGAACCTGCCCGTCGCGGTGGCCGCGTTCGCCGTCGCCTCCGTCGATGCCGGGGACGTACTCACGGAACACACGGCCGACCGGCTCGCGGACCTGGTGAGCCTGCACTGCGAGGCACGCTACGGCAGTCACGGCTGCGCGTTGATCGACAGAACGGTCTACGCACTGCTGCCGGGCGGGTCTTCGCCCAAGCACCGTGAACTCGTCGCCGACATCGCGCGGCGAGCCCACGGCGCGCTGCGCGTATCCATCCGGGCAGGACTCGGCTCCCTCGTCCAGGATCTGCGCTCGAGCGCGAGCTCACGCGCCGACGCGGATCTCGTCCTGCGCGTGCTCGCCGAGCGGTCGGGGGATCCCGAACCCTGCCAGGTGGCCACGATCGACGAGGTGTGGGCCGGCGCGACGCTGTCCGTGCTGGCTCGGACGCTGGCCGCGCACGAGGTGCTCCCCCGCTGGCTCGGGCCTGCGGTCCGTGCCCATGACCTCGAGCACGGCACCGCCTACGCGTCCACCATCCTCGCCTACCTGGAGGCCGACGGTGATACCGCTGTCGCCTCCCATCGGCTGTCCGTGCACCCGAACACGATCCGGTACCGGCTTTCCCGGGCCGGGGACATCTTCGGGTTCGATCTGGCCGACCCGGACCAGCGTCTGGTGCTGTGGCTGCGGTTGCGGCTCGGCGACCGGCTCGGCTGGTGAGACCGGTCCGCGGCTTCCACCGGCCGGCCGGGCGGATCGGTCAGTGGTGGTCGGCAGCGGTGGATCGGACCTGTGCCCGCACTCGCCGTGGGCTGCGGGGCTGCGGGGCTGCGGGGCTGCGGGGCTGCGGGGCAGCGGGGCAGCGGGGCAGCGGGGCAGCGGGGCAGCGGGGCAGCGGGGCAGCGGGGCAGCGGGGCAGCGGGGCAAGCATGAGCCGTGCGTGTGGACACCGTGATGGTGCGTGGCCCGTCGGAGCGGCCGCCCGGGAGACCTTCGAGCGAAGCCGCTCCGACCACCCCGTCACCCGCCGGCGGCAATCGACCGGCGTGCTGTCACGATGCCGCCCCATCGCGCGGCGAGACCGCCCCACAGCGCGCGCAGCCGGTCCTCCTCACGGACCACCTGAGCGAGGATCGCGGCCGGGTCGAGACCCAGCGCCAGCAGGGGGCTGACATCGGACGCGCCCCAGGCGGCGATGTCACCACTCAGCACTTCGGGGTGGAACTGGACTCCCCATACGGCCTTCCCCAGACGGTACGCCTGATGGGCGCAGCGTTCGCTGGTGAGGAGGGGGACTGCGCCCTCGGGCAGGATGGAGGTCTCCTCCCAGTGCCACTGGACGGCGCAGGGCGCTGTGTCCAATTGCGTGAGGGGGGCGAACAGTTCGTCCCTGGACGCGGGCAGCAGAGTGGTCAGTTCGCACAGGCCCACCTCCGGCCGCTCGGAGTGACGGACCTGGCCTCCGCAGGCCACCGTCAGCAGTTCCATGCCGAGGCAGATGCCCAGGGTGGGCAGGTCGTGTGCCACAGCCTGGCGCAGCAGGTGCCGTACCCGTGGCAGCCATGGAGCCTGCTCCTCGTCATGGGGGCCCATGGAACCGCCGAGGACGAGCAGTCCGTCGTAGGTGCCCAGCCCCTGGGGAAGTGCTTCACCGGCCCAGGGCCGGCGGAGGTCGAGGTCCAGCCCGTCAGCGGCGAGGCGGTCGCCCACCTGAGCGGGGCCGGTGCCGTTCTCGTGCTCCACGACGAGCACACGCGGCGCGTTCACAGGCGGCCCGCTTCGACGATGCGGCGCAGGAAGGCCTGGGTGCGCTCCTCCTGCGGGTCTTCGAAGATCTGCTCGGGAGGCCCTTCCTCCAGCAGGACGCCTTGATGCAGAAAGCACACTTTGTGCGATACCTCCCGGGCGAATCCCATCTCGTGGGTGGCGAGCAGCATGGTCATCCCGTCCCCGGCGAGTTCCCGCACGATGGCGAGGACTTCGGCGACGAGTTCGGGGTCGAGAGCGGACGTGATCTCATCGAGCAGCAAGGCGCGCGGCTGCGTGGCCAGGGCGCGGACGATGGCCACACGTTGTTGCTGTCCGCCGGAGAGCTGGTCGGGCATGCGGTCGGCCTTGTCGGCGAGGCCGACCCGTGCGAGCAGGGTGCGGGCCCGTTCCTCCGCCTCGGCGCGCGGGACTCCCGCCACCCTCATCGGCGCGAGGGCGACGTTGCGTACGACATTCATGTGCGGGAAGAGGTTGAAGTGCTGGAACACCATGCCGACGTCGCGGCGCAACCGGTTCAGGTCGGTGCCGCGGCCGGACGCGGTCTCGTCGCCGACGCGTATCTCACCGGAGTTGATGTCCTCCAGTCCGTTGACGCACCGCAGCAGCGTCGACTTGCCGCTGCCCGAGGCGCCGATCAGGGTCACCACCTGATGCTGTTCGACGTCCAGGTCGATGCCGCGGAGCACTTCGGTGTCGCCGTAGCTCTTGTGGACAGCGTCGATCTCGATGAAGGCCACGTCAGGCTCCCTTGCCGCGCCGCTGTTCCCGGCTGACCAAGCGGTCGACAAGCCGGGCCTGCGGGATGGTGATGAGGACGAAGAGACCCGCCACCACGGTGACCGAGGAGAGGTTGAAGTGGTTCGAGGCGAAGATCTTCGATTGGTTGAAGGCGTCGATCGTGCCGATGACGTTCACCAGGGCGGTGTCCTTCTGCAGGCTGATGAAGTCGTTGAGCAGGGGTGGGACGACTCGGCGGGTCGCCTGGGGCAGCACCACGTGGCGCATCGTGGCGCGCTGGGAGAGGCCGAGGGAGCGGGCGGCCGCGGTCTGGCCGGCGGCGATGGACTCGATGCCCGCCCGGAAGACCTCGGCGACGTACGCGCCGTAGGTGAGCGTCAGCGCCAGGATCGCGAACCAGACGGGGCTGAGGGCGCTGAGGATCGGCACCTCGGCGAGCGGCAGTCCGAAGCCGATCAGGTAGATGATGATGATCGCCGGTATGGCGCGGAAGCCGTCGATGTAGGTGGTGGCGAGAAGGCGCAGCGGGCGGCCCGCGCGGCCCGGCGCGATCCGGGCGAGGGCCAGGGTCAGTCCCCAGGCGAGAATCAGTATCTGCGCGACGACGGCGATGAACAGGTTGGTGCCGAAGGCGGAGACGATCTCCCGGAAACTGATCCCGATGACCTCGCCGTCGAAGAAGGTGCGCTGCACGGCGCGGTCGTTGGTGCACAGGAACCAGACCGCGCCGAGCAGCGCCAGTGCGGCCAGGCACCAGCCCAGTGCCGTCAAGGCGTCCTCGCGGGCCTCGGACGCGGCGCGGCGGGCATCGGCGCGGCGCTGTTCGGTCCAGGCCGCGGCGGCGGTGCGTGCCGAGCGCACCGCTCGCAGTGCGGGTCTCAGCAGGGTGAGCACCGCGGCGGCCACCACAGCGGCCCCGGGGACGACCAGCATGACGGCACCGGGCAGCGCCCGGCTGGCGGACACGGCGGTGATGGCGGTCAGTGCTGCGGTGGCGAGGACAGCTGTCACCGCCGCGGCGGCCAGCGGCAGGGCCGGCGGCGGGGGCGAGCTCCTCGGCGGCTCGGTCCGCTTGGTCGTCGACAAGGCGGATGTGAGAGTCACTTGGTGCTCCAGACGGGGATCGACTCGGGGTCTCCGCCGAAGGCCCGGGTCAGGTACTCCGAGGCGAGCTTGCTGAGCGTGCCGTCCTTCTTCAGCTCCTCGATGGCCCCGTCGAGGGCGGCGGCGTTCGCGCTGTCCTTCGGGTAGAGCGCCCCGTAGGACTCACCGGTGTCGTACTGACCGATCACCTTGAACTTCCCGTCGGAGTCCTGCGCCTTGCCCAACACGATCGCGACATCGGTGAGCGCGGCGTCGATCTGGCCGGCCTGCACGGCGGCCTGCAGTTCGACATCTCCGGCGAACACCTTCGGTGCCTTCTTCGGCCGCAGCTTGTCGCGGACGAAGTCGGCGCCGGTGGTGCCCTGTTTCACGCCGAGCCGCAGGTCGGCGATGTTGTCCTGGGTCGCCTTGGAGCCGGACCTCACCAGAACTCCGATGTTGGAGGCGAAGTACGGGGCCGAGAAGTCGACGACCTTGCGGCGTTCGTCGGTGATGGAGATCTCCGCGAGCGCCATGTCGAAGTCCTGTGCCTTGCCGGCGACGAGTGCGTCGAAGGACACGTTGCGCACGGTGAGCTTGGGCAAGCCGGCCCGGTAGGCCAGGTTGGCGGCCATACAGAACTCGTAGCCGTTGTCGATCTTGCGGACGGTGTCGCCGTTCCACCAGCCGGGGCTGGGCAGGTCTCCGACGACGGTGAGGGTGTCCTTCTCGACCGTCTTGAGGTGGATCGAGCCGCGGGTACCGGTCACCTTGCACTGGCCGTAGGTGCGGGATCCCTTGGCGTCGGTGGTGTGGGTGGTGGAGTCACCGCTGCCGGAGGCGGAACCGCCGCAGGCGGTGAGAGCCGTAAGAAGTGCGGCGCTGAGTGCGGGCACGGCGATGGTGCGGATGGTACGCATGGAGCTCCTAGGAGACGTGCCGGGAACCGGTGGTGCGCTACAGTGCCCAAAACGTTTTGGGTACGTCAAGAGCGTGGACGCGGAGAGACCAAAACGTTTTGGGGCGCGGGAGTCGGGAACGATCTTCTCCGGCATTCACGGGACCACGAACGCCCGTGCTCACCACGGCCCCTCGCGGGGCCGCACCGGTAGCGGGCACCGGGCACGACAAGGGAGGGCGACCGAGGCATGACCAGCCGTAGATCCGCACGGGCCAAAGGGGCGGGCCGGCGCGTCGGCATCCGCGATGTGGCGGAGGCGACCGGCCTGTCCATCACCACCGTGTCCCACGCCCTGCGAGGCAAGGGCCAGATCGCACCGGCCACCCGCGACCGGGTGCGCCGCGCCGCCGAGGAGCTCGGTTACAGCCCCGACCCCGTCGCCCGCGGCCTGGTTTCCGGACGCACCGGCATCCTCGGACTGGCCGTCGGCCACATGTCGGACCGTCCCTGGGCGAGCACCTACCGGCCCTACTACGCCGCCTTCTCCGCGGGGGCCACCATGGCCGCGGTGGAACGTGACTACGCTCTCGTGGCCATCCCCAGCGACCCGGCATCCGGTCTGTGGGCACGGGTTCCCATGGACGGGCTGATCATCGTCGACCCCGTGCGCGAGGACCCGCTGCTCGCCGACTGCGCGCGCCGCGGCATGCCCGTGGTCACCGACGGACGCCCCATCGATCCGGGGTACGACGGCGTCCCCACCGTGGAGAGCGACCTGGAGCAGGGCATGACCGAAGTCCTCAACCACTTGCGCGAGGCCGGCGCCGTACGTGCGGGCCTCCTCACCGGCTCGGAGCCCGACGCCTACACGCAGGACTGCGAACGCCTCTACCGGGACTGGTGCGACGCGACCGGGCAGCCTCCCCTGGTCGAAACCCCGGCGTCCTCGGAGGATCCTGTGGAAGCGGCACTGCGTTTGCTGTCCTCCCCCGAACGGCCCGATGCCGTCCACGGCCTCAACGAGACCTACGGCCAGGCACTGGCGGTCGCCGCCCGGCGGCTCGGCCTCGCCGTCCCCGACGACCTCATGATCAGCGTGATGCGGGAGAGCGACCGGTCTGCCGGCACCGCCGACTGGGACGTCCCCCTGACCACCCTCAGCCTGGACGCCCGCCGCCTGGGCGCCGAGTGCGTCTCCACACTGATCGACATGCTCGACGGCAAGGAGCCGGGCGACGTGGTCGTGCCGTGCGCGGTGGTCGTCCGCGACTCCACGCGTCGTCGGGGCTGAACACGGCGGGGCTGCGCGCGTCTCGTCACCGGTTCCGTAACAGCGCCGTTCGACGGTGTCGCGGGTGCTCGGTCACCGAGGCCGCCGGTGTACGGCCACCCCCAGCACAGGCTCGCGGCTGCTGACTTCGTGCTCGCGTACGGAACCGCGGGCCCTACTTCGTGATCCCGCACGAATCCGTGCCGCCCGCACGCCCCCTACGTTCACGGCATGTCGAAACTCAACGAAATTCAGACGTGGTGGGAGCAACAGCTGCCTGAACTGCTCACCCGGTACGACGTGCCGGGCGCCGCGGTCGCGGTGGACCTGAGGGGAGAGGTCGCGGACTTCGGCGCCGGGGTGCTGAGCCTCTCGACCGGGGTGGAGGTGAACACCGACACCCTCTTCCAGATCGGCTCCATCACGAAGCTGTGGACGGCGACGCTGGTGATGCAGCTCGTCGACGAGGGCCTTGTCGACCTCGACGCGCCGGTGCGCAGCCGGCTGCCGGAGTTCCGTATCGCCGACGAGAGCGCTGCGGCGGCGATCACCGTGAGGCAACTGCTCAGCCACACGGCCGGGTTCGAAGGCGACATCTTCACGGACACGGGCAAGGACGACGACTGTGTGGAGAAGTACGTCGCCACACTGGGTGACACCCCGCAGCTCTTCTCCCCGGGGCGGTTGTTCTCGTACAACAACGCCGGCTACTGCGTGCTGGGCCGGCTGGTCGAGGCGGTGCGCGGCAAGCCTTACGGTGCCTGTCTGCGTGACCACCTGTTCGGCCCGCTCGGCCTCACCCACGCCGCGTGCGGACCGGACGAGGCGATCCTGTACCGGGCCGCGGTCGGGCACATGCAGCCGTCCCCCGGGGACGCCTTCCAGCCCGCTCCCGTTTGGTCCCTCGCCCCGTCGAACGCCCCCGCGGGCTCGATGCTGGCCATGCGTCCGCGGGACCTGCTGGCCTTCGCCCGGATGCACCTCGACGGCGGCACGGCCGCCGACGGCACCACCGTGCTGAGCGAGGCCACGGCGAAGACCATGCGGGAGCGGCAGGTGGAGGTGCCCCGCCTCGGTGTGCTCGGTGACGCGTGGGGCCTGGGCTGGGAGATCTTCGACGGCGCCGGCACCGGCATGGTCGGGCACGACGGCACCACGATCGGACAGGCGTCCTTCCTGCGACTGGTGCCCGAACACGGCCTCGCCGTCACCCTGCTCACCAACGGCGGCGATCCCGTCGGCCTCTACCGCGAGGTCGTGGGGCACGTGCTGCGGGAGCTGGCCGGTGTCGACCTCCCCCCGCTGCCCGCACCCCCGGCCGACCCCCGACCCGTCGACGCCGGCCGCTACACCGGCGCCTACGGCTCGAGTCTGTTCGACAACACCGTCACCCAGGACGACGACGGCCGGATCTGGGTCACGTGTGTCCCCAAGGGACTCGCCGCCGAGATGGGCGCGGAGACCACCACGTCCGAGCTGGTCGCCTTCGAGGGCGACACGCTGATCGCCAAGGAGCCGGAGCGCGGATTCCACCAGCCGTACGCCTTCGTCGGCGGCGCCCCCGACGGCCCCGCGCAGTTCCTGCACACCGGCAGGGCAGACCGCCGCACGGCGGAGTGACCACCCGGGCCGGTGGTCAGCGCCGGCCCGTCCGACCCTTCTGCGGGAGGCACCATGAAACACACGTGGACGGCGGTCGCGACGACCGGCGCGCTGGCGCTCGCTCTGACCGCGTGCGGCGGCTCCGACGGCGGCAGCACGTCCGGCAAGCCGGTCGAGGGCGGGACCTTCACCCTCGCCCTCCCCGCCGACCCCGGCAATCTCGACCCGCACGCGACCACACTCTCCGTCGCGGGCCAGGTCGACGCCTTCATGTACGACTCACTCGTGGCCATCGACACCTCGGGCAAGGAGGTCCCCAGGCTGGCCCGCTCCTGGAAGAGCACGTCGACGACCGCGAGTTACACCCTGCGCGAGGGGGTCACCTGCTCCGACGGCACCCCGCTCACCGCGACCGTCGTCGCCGACAACATCAACTACGTCGCGAACCCGAAGAACGGGTCGAGCGTGACCGGCCTGTACGTACCCGCCGGAGCGAAGGCGGAGGCCGACGACGCGGCAAGGACCGTCACCGTGACCTCGCCGAGCCCCGACGCGTTCCTCGGCCGCAACATCGGCGGCCTGGCCATCGTGTGCGGCAAGGGTCTCAAGGACCGTTCGGTCCTCAAGCAGGGCGGCTCGGGCACCGGAATGTTCACGCTCACCCAGGCCGTCGCCGACGACCACTACACCTTCACCCGCCGCAAGGACTACGCGTGGGGCCCCGGTGACTGGAAGACCGGTGCCAAGGGGCTACCCGACACGGTGGTGCTGAAGGTCGTCCGCAACGAGGCCACCGCGGCCAACCTGCTGCTCGCCAAGCTGGTCAACGCGGCCGTGATCACCGGGCAGGACAAGGCCCGGGTGGAAGCCAGGCACGGCTTCAAGCGCTCGATGCAAACTCCGGTGGGCCAACTGTGGTTCAACGAGAAGAACGGCGAACCGACCGCCGACCCCGAGGTCAGGCGCGCGCTCACCGAGGCCCTCGACCTGAAGCAGCTGCGCACGGTGGTCACCAACGACGGTGGCACACCGGCCGCCGGCCTGGTCGCCGAGGGGCAGACACCCTGCAGCCAGGACACCCTCAAGGGCAACCTGCCGGAGTACGACGCGGCGGCCGCCGCGGCGGCCCTGGAGGCACGCGGCTGGAAGGCGGGATCCGGCGGCGTCCGGCAGAAGGGCGGGAAGAAGCTCGCCCTGACCTTCTACTACCCGACCAGCCGCGGCGCCCCGATGCAGAACGCCGCCGAACTGCTGCGCTCCTTCTGGAAGGAGGCCGGTGTGAAGGTCACCCTGCGGGGCGCGGCCGACAGCCAGTTCGACCAGGTCATCTCCGGCGAGGGTTCGTGGGACGCGCTGTTCCTGCCGCTGACGGTCACCCTGCCCACCCAGATCGTGCCCTTCGTCTCGGGTCCCACCCCGCCCCACGGCAACAACTTCGGCTACATCGACAACGCCGAGTACACCGCCCATGTCAAAGCCGCCTCGGCTCTCCCCGGCGCGAAGGGCTGCGACGAGTGGGCCGCCGCCGAGAAGGCACTGTTCGAGCGAGCCGACGTCGTGCCCTTCGCCGACCTGGTCACACCGACGTTCGGCAACGGCGCGACCTTCGACCTCGTCGACGGCGCCATCGCCCCGACCTCGATCCGCATGGTCGGATGACCGGCCGGCCGTCCCCCGAGGCACCTGCCCATGAACGCACACGGATGAAGGCGCACAGATGAAGGCGCAGACGGCCGACGGGCTCCTGGCCGGCCCCGGCACCCGGCAGGCGGGAACCCCGCCCCGCCTGGCCCGCGGCCTGGTGGAGCACCCCTGGGTGCGCTTCGCGGCACGCCGCCTGAGCAGGCTGGTGGCGTCGCTGTGGGTGCTGGTCACGATCGCGTTCCTGATGATCCATCTCATTCCGGGCGACCCCGTGCGGGGCGCGCTCGGGATGACGGCCTCGCAGCAGGTGGTGGATGCGCGCCGGGAGCAACTGGGCCTGAACGAACCGCTGATGACCCAGTACGTGCGCTTCCTGCGGGATCTGGCCGGGGGCGACCTGGGCGCCTCGGTGACCAGCGGCCTCCCGGTGTCACAGGTGATCGGCGACCGGCTGCCGGCCACCGTCGCCCTCGCCGTGGCCTCCTTCCTGCTGGCGGTGCTCCTTTCCGTGCCGTTCGGCCTGGGGGCGGCCGTGCTGACACGCGGCGGCCGTCGTCACCGTACGGAGCTGGCCTTCACCACGACCAGCGTCCTGGTGGCCACGGTCCCGGAGTTCCTGCTCGCCGTCGGTCTCGTCTGGGTGTTCGGCGTAGAGCTGGGCTGGTTCCCCGTGGCGGGCCGGAGCGGCGGCGCCTCCTATGTGCTGCCGGTGGTGTCGCTGGCCGCCGGGCCGGCGGCGGTACTGGCCCGCATCGTCCGGATCGAGATGCTGTCGGTGCTGCACACGGACTACATCCGCACCGCACGGGCCAAACGCCTGCCACCGCGCAGGCTCTATCTGCGGCATGCCCTGCCCAACGCCGTGACCGCCACCCTCACCATCGGCGGCCTGCTGCTGAGCAGCCTGGTGGCCGGCACGGTGCTGGTGGAGAACGTCTTCGCGTGGCCGGGTCTGGGAAGCACCATCGTCCAGTCGATCCTCACCAAGGACTATCCCGTCGTACAGGGCGTCGTCCTGGTCTACGGCACGGGTGTCCTCCTGGTGAACCTCGCGGTCGATGTCGCCCTGGCCCTGCTCGACCCCCGTTCCACGATCCGGGAGAGCTGACCGATGGCGGTGGAACACCGGGCCCCGAAGGCCGGCGAGGGAAACGAGACCCATAACGGAACCGGGGACGGAGGTGTCTTCCAGCGTCCGGGCGGCGACCGGTGGCTGGGCGTGCTGCGCTCCCCGCTGGGCCTCTGCGCGGCCGGCCTCCTGCTGCTCGTGCTGCTGCTGGCGGCGTTCGGCCCGCTGCTGTGGTCCGGCCGGGCCGATGCCATCGACACCGGCCGACTGCTCCAGGGGTCCTCCGCCCGCCACTGGATGGGCACCGACAGCCTCGGACGCGACGTGTTCTTCCGCGTCCTGGTCGCCACCCGGCTGTCGGTCGTTCTGGCGCTGCTGGCCACGCTGCTCGGGGTGGTGACCGGCCTGGTGCTCGGCACGGCGCCGGCCCTGCTGGGGCGCCGTGCCGGACGCGTGGTGACGGCGGTGGTGAACGTCGCGGTGGCCTTCCCCGGGCTGCTGCTCGCCCTGTTCTTCGCCGTCGTGTTCGGGGTGGGCGCCAAGGGTGCGGTACTGGCCATCGGCTTCGCGACGGCACCCGGCTTCGCCCGGCTCACCCAGACGCTGGTGGCGTCGGTCGACGAGCGGGACTTCGTCCGCGCGGCTCACGTCGCCGGGGTCGGCAGGATGCGGGTCCTCACCCGCCACGTCCTGCCGAACATCGCCGAACCCCTGATCGTCAACGCCACCATCGGTGCCGGCGGCTCTCTGCTGGCCTTCTCGGGACTGTCGTTCCTGGGGCTGGGCGTCCAGGCGCCGTCGTACGACTGGGGGCGGCTGCTCGGTGAGGGTCTCAACGGCATCTACACCCACCCCGCCGCGGCCCTGGCGCCCGGCGTCGCCGTGGTGATCGCCGGGCTGGCCTTCAACCTCACGGGTGAGGCCGTCGCGAAGGCCGTCGGTGTCCCCACCGCGCGCGGCACCCATGTTCCGCCCGCCGCCGCCCCGGCGCCGTCCGTACCGCACCACACCGCGGAGTCCGGCGAGGAGCCGGTGCTGGTGGTGGAGGGGCTGCGGGTGAGCTTCCCCGGGGCCCGCGGCCCGGTCACCGCGGTACGTGGTGTCGGCTTCAGCGTCGGCCGGGGGGAGTCGGTGGGCGTCGTGGGGGAATCGGGGTCCGGCAAGAGCCTCACCGCACTCGCCGTGAGCCGGCTGGTCGAGCACCCGGGCGTCGTGGGCGCCGACCGCCTGGAGTTCCTCGGGACCTCCCTGCTCTCCCCCGGCGAGGGCGGTGCGGCCATGCGGACCCTGCTGGGGACATCCCTCGCGATGGTCTTCCAGGACCCCATGACCTCCTTCAACCCGGCCATGCGGATCGGCAGGCAACTCGCCGAAGTGGCCGAGCAGCACCTGGGGCTGAACCGGCGTGAGGCACTGTCGCGGGCCGTGGAACGGCTGCGCGAGGTACGCGTGCCGGCGGCACAGCGGCGGGCGGCGCAGTACCCGCACGAGTTCTCCGGCGGGATGCGCCAGCGCGCGATGATCGGTCTGGGGCTGATGGGCAGTCCCACGCTGATCATCGCCGACGAGCCCACGACCGCGCTGGACGTCACGGTGCAGCGGCAGGTGCTGAGCCTGCTGGGGCGCATCCGCGCGGCGGACGGCGTGGCGCTCCTGCTGATCAGCCATGACATCAACGTGGTGGCGCAGACCTGCGACCGGGTCCTGGTCATGTACGCGGGCCGCGTCGTGGAGGAGCTGCCCTCGGACCGGCTGCTCACCGCGGCCCGGCATCCCTACACCCGTGCGCTCATCGCCACCGTGCCCCATATGGAGACCGACCTGGACCGGCCGCTCGTGGTCATCCCGGGCCGTCCTGTCACACCGGAGAGGGTCCCGGACGGCTGCGCCTTCGCGGCGCGTTGCCCTGTCGCGACGGACCGGTGTCGCACGGACGACCCACCCCTACGGGTGAGCGAGCCGGGCCACCGGGTCGCCTGCTGGTATCCGCAGACCGGTCCAGCCGCGCCGTCAGGGGACGAACAGCCTGCCGGGCCCGCCGGCGGAAAGGACGAACGGCCGTGAGCGAGCTGCGATTCGAAGGCGTCACCGTGCGCTACGGCACGGGGCGCAGGGCGGTGAGTGCCGTGGACGCCGTGCATCTGACCGTGCCCTCGGGGCAGGTGGTCGGCCTGGTAGGGGAGTCCGGGTCCGGCAAGTCGACCCTGGCCCGTGCGGCGGTCGGCCTCGCGCCGCTCGCCGCCGGGCGGGTGCTGCTCGACGGCGAGGAGGTGAACCACCGCACGCCGCGCGGGGCGCACAGGCCGCTGCACATGGTCTTCCAGGATCCGTACGCCTCGCTGGACCCCAGAATGCGGGTCGGCGACTCGGTGGCCGAGGCCATCCCGCGCGGCAGCCTCGCCGGCGCCGCGGAACGCCGCACCGAGGTCGCCCGGCTGTTCGACCTGGTCGGCCTCGACGCGGGGCACGCCGCCGTCCGGCCCGCCGAACTGTCCGGCGGACAGCGCCAGCGGGTCGCCCTCGCACGGGCGCTGGCAGGACGGCCCTCGGTGGTCGTCGCAGACGAGATCACCTCGGCGCTGGACGTGTCCATCCAGGGCACCGTGCTCAACCTCGTGCGTGACCTCCAGCGGGAGATGCGGCTGGGCATGCTGTTCATCTCGCACAATCTCGCGGTGGTGCGCTACGTCAGCGACATCATCGCGGTGATGTACCTGGGCCGCATCGTCGAGTGCGGCCCCGCTCACGAGGTGCTGGCCGACCCACAGCACCCGTACACCCGCGAACTGCTGGCGGCCGCGCCCCAGCGGGACGGGTACGCGTGGGAGACCGCAGGGCAGGCGGACGGCACCGTCACGGACGTCGAACCGCCCGACCCGCACCATGTGCCGACCGGATGCCGCTTCCACCCGCGCTGCCCCGTGGGGCCGTCGGTGCGGCCGGAGCGCACGGACTGCCTGACCCTGGACCCCTCTTCGGGTACCGGAGGCCATCGGCATGTCGCCGCCTGCCACTTCGCCACCCGTCGGCCGGATCTGCCGGATCTGCCGGACGGGACGGACCGGTCTCCTACCAAGAGGTGAACACGTCCTGCTCCCCCAGCCCTTCAGCATTTCGCACCCCCACGCGAGTAAGGAGTGACACCCATGACCCGGCCCTTGCGCCTCGAGGACCTCGCCGACGTGGCGACACCGGAGCAGCCGACGCTGTCCCCGGACGGCGAACGGATCGTGTATGTGCTGCGCACCAGTGACCTGGACACCGACCGGGCCGTTCGCACCCTCTGGCTGGTGCCCCGGACCGGCGGCGCCGCCCGGCAGCTGACCCGCGGCGGCGACGACCAGGCGCCGGACTGGTCCCCGGACGGGGCCCGCGTCGCGTTCCTGCGTGCGGGCGACGGTCCGGCGCAACTGTGGCAGATGCCCGTCGACGGTGGTGAGGGCTCTCAGCTCACCTGGCTGCCGCTCGGCGCCGGCGCACCCGTGTGGAGCCCGGACGGCACGCGGATCGCGTTCACCGCACCGGTCGACATCGCGGCCGGACCGCGGACGCACGCCCCGGGGGCCCCCGGCCTGCCGGTGGTCGCCGACCGGCTCGACTACCAGGCCGACGGAACCGGTCTGGTCGGTACGATCCGCCGGCACCTGCACGTCCTCGATCCCGGCACCGGTCACTGCCGTCAGGTCACCGACGGGGACTGGCACGCTTCGCCGCCGGCCTGGTCACCGGACGGCACCCGGCTGGCCTTCACCGCCGCGACGGCGCCACGGGCCGACCTGACCGCCGACGCCACGGCCCACGTGATCGCCGCACAGGAAACCGGTGCGGTGCCGATGCGGGTCGGACCGACCGAGGGCCGGGCCCTCAGCGCCGGGTGGACGGCGGACGGTGACGCGCTGCTGGTCGTCGGCCACATCGGGAGTCCGGTCGGCCATGCGGGGCTGCTGCACGTCCCTCTGGACCACGACTCGGGTGAGGGTGTCACGGACCTCGCCTCCGCGCTCGACCGCAATGTGATGCCCGGCGGCCCCGGATACCCCGGCGCGCTGCCCCAACTCACCGACGACGGGCGCACCGTGCTGTTCTGCGTCCGCGACCGCGGCTGCACGCACGTGTACGCGGCCGACCTCGACGGCGGCGCGGACGGACACCGGCCCCGCCTCGTGCTCGGCGGCGCCGGGCGTGAGGTGTCGGGCATGGCCGTCCGAGGCGGCACGGCGGCGCTCGTCCTCGGCACGCCCACGTCCTTCGGCGAGATCGTCGCCCTCGACCTCGCCTCGGGCGCCGAGACCGTGTGCACCGCGCACGGCGCGGCCCTGGACGGCGTCGAGCTGTTCCCGCGTGTGGAGCAGGAGTTCACGATCTCCGACGGCACCGTGGTGCAGGGCTGGCTGATCAGCGACCTGGAGAACGGGAACGGCTCGCCGCGTCCTCTGCTGCTCGACATCCACGGCGGGCCGCACAACGCGTGGAACGGCGCCGCCGACCGTGTGCACCTCTACCACCAGACACTCGCCGCCCGCGGCTGGAACGTACTCCTTCTCAACCCGCGGGGCAGTGACGGCTACGGCGCACGCTTCTTCGACGCCATCCACGGCGCGTGGGGCCTGGCCGACGCGAAGGACTTCCTGGAACCCTTGGACGCGCTGGTCGCCGAGGGCATCGCCGATCCCGGCCGCCTCGCGGTCGCCGGGTACAGCTACGGCGGCTACATGACCTGCTACCTGACCGGCCACGACGACCGGTTCGCCGCGGCGGTCGCGGGCGGCGTCGTCAGCGACCTCGCCGGCATGGCCGGTTCCGCCGAGGACGGGCACTTCCTCGCCACGTACGAACTGGACGGACCGCCCTGGGCCCGGCCCGAGCAGTACGCGGCCATGTCACCCCTGACCCGGGTGGACCAGGTCCGCACCCCCACGCTGGTGTTCCACGGCGCACAGGACCTCATCTGCCCGGTGGTGCAGGCCTATCAGTGGCACACCGCCCTGCACGAGCGCGGCGTACCGACCCAGCTGGTTCTGTATCCGGGCGGTTCGCACATGTTCATACTGGACGGCCCGCCGTCGCACCTGCTCGACGTCAACCGCAGGGTCGCCGAGTGGGTGGAACGCTACGCCGGCGACCCCGCGGGCCCGGCCCGGCCACCGATCGACACCGCGCACTGGCAGCGGCGGCTCACCGCCCTGGCCGAGCGGCATCACGTGCCCGGAGCGGCCCTGGGCATCCTGCGGACACGTCCGGACGAGGACGGCGCAGGGCACGACGAGCTCGTCGAGGCGGCCCACGGTGTGCTCAACACGGACACGGGGGTGCCGACGACCACCGACTCGCTCTTCCAGATCGGCTCCATCACGAAGGTCTGGACGGCCACCCTGGTCATGCAGCTGGTCGACTCGGGGCTGCTCGACCTCGACGCACCGCTCACCGCGGTGCTGCCCGAGCTGCGCCTGGCCGACCCGCAGGCCACGAAGGCCGTGACGATGCGGCACCTGCTGACCCACACCAGTGGCATCGACGGGGACGTCTTCACCGACACCGGACGCGGCGACGACTGCCTGGAGAAGTACGTCGCCGCTCTGGCGGACGTGGCACAGAACCACCCGCTCGGCACCACCTGGTCGTACTGCAACGCCGGATTCTCGCTCATGGGCCGGGTCGTGGAGAAACTCACCGGTACCACCTGGGACGAGGCGATGCGCGAGCGGATCTTCACCCCGCTCGGGCTGCGGCACACCGTGACCCTGCCCGAGGAGGCGCTGCTGCACCGGGCCGCCGTGGGCCACACGGCACGCGACGGCGGCGTTCCGGAGGTGGCACCGGTGTGGGGCCTGCCCCGCTCACTCGGACCGGCCGGGCTCATCACCTCCACGACCGCCGACGTGCTGGCCTTCGCCCGCGCGCATCTGTGCGGCGGGCGCACCGCCCACGGCGGCCGTGTGCTCAGCGAGGCCGGCACCGCGGCGATGGCCGACGGACACGCCGTGCTTCCGGACCCGTACACGCTCGGCGACTCCTGGGGCCTGGGCTGGAGCCGTTCCACCTGGGACGGCCGACTCGTCCTCGGCCACGACGGCAACACCATCGGCCAGTCCGCCTTCCTCCGTCTGCTGCCCGACCAGGGACTCGCGGTCGTGCTGCTCACCAACGGCGACGGCGGCCGCGACCTGTACGCGGATCTCTTCGGCGAGATCCTCGCGGAGCTCGCGGACGTCGACATGCCGCGCACCCCGGCCCCCCCGCCCTGTCCTCCGTCCGTCGACGTCCGTCGGCACACCGGCGTCTACGAACGGGCGGGGGCACGGATCGAGGTGCTGGAGGGGGACGGCGGCGCTGTGCTGCGCACCACGGTCACGGGCGCGCTCGCCGCTCTGGTCCCCGACCCCGTCAAGGAGTACCCCATGATCCCCGTCGACGACTCCGGTGATCTCTTCGCCGTCCGGGAACCGGACAGCCAGACCTGGCAGCCGGTGGTCTTCTACGCCCTGCCGAGCGGTGAGCGGTACGTGCACCACCAGGTGCGCGCCACCCCGAAGGCGGGCTCGTGATGGCCGGCCCGGGGCTGGTCGCGCACATGACGGAGGCGCTGCCCCGGATGCTCGCCGACCTCGAAACGCTCGTCAGCTGCGAATCGCCGTCCGCCGACCTCGACGCGGTCGCGGCGAGTGCCGACGTGGTGGCGGAAGTGGGGACGGCCCGGCTCGGTGTCCGGCCGGAGCGGATCGTCATCGAGGGGCGCACCCATCTGCGGTGGCGGCTGGGCGACGCGCCGAGGCGGGTGCTGCTGCTCGGGCACCATGACACGGTGTGGCCGATCGGCTCGCTGCTCAGCCACCCCTTCAGCATCGTCGACGGCCTGATACGCGGTCCCGGCTGCTTCGACATGAAGGCCGGGCTGGTCATGGCCTTCCACGCCGCCGCGGCCCTGCCCGACCCGTCGGGTGTCACCATCCTGGTCACCGGCGACGAGGAGATGGGCTCGCCGACATCGCGCCGCCTGGTGGAGGAGGAGGCGTCCGGCTGCGCGGCGGCGCTGGTGCTGGAGGCGTCCGCGGACGGGGGCGCGCTCAAGACCGGGCGCAAGGGTGTGTCGTTGTACGAGGTCGCTGTGCGCGGCCGCGCCGCCCACGCCGGGCTGGAACCGGAACGCGGTGTCAACGCCACCGTCGAACTGGCCCATCAGGTCCTCGCGGTCAGCGCTCTGCCCGATCCCGGGCGCGGTACGACGGTGACCCCGACCCTGCTGACCTCCGGTAACACCACGAACACCGTTCCCGACGCCGGACGATTCGCGGTCGACGTACGGGTGCGCGACGTGGCCGAGCAGTCCCGGGTGGACCGCGCGATGCGGGCGCTGCGAGCGGTCCTGCCCGGTTCCCGGCTGGAGATCGGCGGCGGCCCCAACCGCCCGCCGCTGGAGCGCGACGCCTCCGCGGCGCTCTTCGCCCGCGCCGTCGCCGTGGCGGGCCGGCTCGGCATGCCCGAGCCCGTCGGCGTGGCTGTCGGCGGCGCGTCCGACGGAAACCTCACCGCCGGCGTCGGTACTCCGACCCTGGACGGGCTCGGCGCCGTGGGCGGCGGAGCCCACGCCGACGACGAGCACGTCTTCGTCGCCGAACTGCCCCGCCGCAGCGCTCTCCTGGCCGCCCTGACGGCCGATCTGCTGGCCGGTCCGCCGCTCACCGACGCGCGCCAGGCGACCGAGTCCTCCGGGCCCCTCCAGGCAGACCGTCCATGACCGACTCCCCCACCGCAGGAGGCATCACGCCTGTGATCGACTCGAACCACCGCAGCAGGGACTCCGGTCACCGTGCCGCCGACGCCGCCGCCCTGGCCTCGGCAGCGGCCGAGGCGTCGGGAGTGCAGGTCCGGGAGGTGCGCGACGGCCGTGAACTCGACGCGATACAGGGCCTGTTCAACTTCGTCTGGCAGGCCTCGCCCGCGAGTCCGCTGATGACCGGTGAACTGCTGCGCGCCCTCGCGAAGTCGGGCAACTACATCGGCGGAGCCTTCGAGGGGAACGAACTGGTCGGCGCGAGTGTCGGCTTCTTCGGCGCCCCGGCGGAGGAGGCGGTCCACAGCCACATCGCCGGAGTGTCCAACGCGGCCCGCGGGCGCAGCGTCGGCTTCGCCCTCAAACTGCACCAGCGTGCCTGGTCGATGCAGCGGGGCGTGTCGGAGATCAGCTGGACCTACGACCCCCTGGTACGGCGCAACTCGTACTTCAACCTGGCCAAACTCGCCGCGCGGCCCGAGGAGTACCTGACCGACTTCTACGGCGACACGCACGACGGCATCAACGCGGGCGACGAGACCGACCGTCTGCTCGTGCGATGGCGACTGGACAGCGAGCCCGTCCGCGCGGCCTGCGCCGGTGAACCCGGACGGGCCGACGCCGACGCCGCCCGGGCGGCGGGCGCCGCGGTGGCCCTGGACAGCGGGCCGGGCGGGGCCCCGGTCCCCGGCACACTCGACGCCTCCACCCTGCTCGTCGCGGTCCCCCCGGACATCGAGCGGCTCCGCCTGACGACGCCGGACCAGGCGAGGGACTGGCGCTCGGCACTGCGTGAGGTCCTCGGCACACTGATGGCCGAGGGCGCCCGCGTCACCGGCTTCGACCGCTCCGGCTGGTACGTCGTACGGCGCTCCGGCGCCTTCGGTGTCGAGGACACCGGCCAGGACACCGGCCACGACGCCGGCGCGGAAGGCACTCGCACACACGGTTCTCCCCTGACAGGCAAGGAACAGCGATGAAGCTCACAGGTGTCGAACTACGGCACATTGAGATGCCCCTGGTGGCACCCTTCCGCACGTCCTTCGGGACCGCCACCAGCCGTGAGGCACTGCTGCTGCGCGTGGTCACCGACGAGGGCGAGGGATGGGGCGAGTGCGTGGCGATGGCGAGCCCGGTGTACTCCTCCGAGTACGCCGATGCCGCCGCCGACGTCCTGCGCCGCTTCCTCGTCCCGGCGCTCGCCGGTGCCGGCCGGATCGACGCCACGGCCGTGGCCCGGGTGCTCGCACCCTTCCAGGGCCACCGGATGGCCAAGGCGGCGCTGGAGATGGGCGTCCTGGACGCCGAACTGCGCGCCGAGGGGCGTCCGCTGGCCCGGGAACTCGGCGCGGTGCGGGACCGGGTGGCGTGTGGCGTCTCCGTCGGCATCATGGACTCCGTTCCCGCGTTGCTCGACAGCGTCGCCGGATACCTCGACGCCGGATACGTCCGCGTCAAGCTCAAGATCGAGCCCGGCTGGGACGTGGAGCCGGTCCGCGCGGTGCGCGAACGTTTCGGCGACGCCGTGGCGCTCCAGGTCGACGCCAACACCGCGTACACCCTGGCCGATGCCCGCCACCTGGCCCGCCTGGACCCCTTCGACCTGCTGCTGATCGAGCAGCCGCTGCCCGAGGAGGACATACTCGGCCACGCCGACCTGGCGCGGCTCATCCGCACACCGGTGTGCCTGGACGAGTCGATCACGTCGGCGCGCGCGGCGGCGGACGCGATCCGGCTGGGTGCCTGCGCGATCGTCAACATCAAGCCGGGCCGGGTCGGCGGCTATCTGGAGGCCCGGCGTATCCACGACGTCTGCCTCGCGCGGGGAGTGCCGGTGTGGTGCGGCGGGATGCTGGAGACCGGGCTGGGCAGGGCCGCGAACGTCGCCCTCGCCGCCCTTCCGGGCTTCACCCTGCCCGGCGACACCTCGGGCTCGGACCGCTACTACCGTACCGACATCACCGAACCGTTCGTCGTGAGCGACGGGCACCTCACGGTACCCACCCGACCCGGCATCGGCGTGGAGCCGCTGGAGGCCGAGCTCGCGGATGTCACCCGGCTCGTCGAGTGGATTCCCGGCCGGGACGGGTCGTGACCAGCGCCCTGTGCGCGGGCGGCTGGTTCGCGTGCGGGGCTTGCGCCGTCCGCGCCAGGTGTGGTGCTGTCTTGACTGAAGCCTCCGGGAGGCACCGTCCATGAACGTACACGGCGGTCTTGTCAGGGTCCTGCACAACCTTGGTGCCACCCTGCTCGATGTCGTCCACGCGGGCGCCCGCGACACCGAGGACATCGGCGGGGTCGTCATCCACGACCCGGTGGAGGACTCCACACCGCCGCGGCACGCCCTGGTCCTCGGCGTCGGGCTGCGTGAACCGGACGGCATCGCCCGCCTGCTCGGTGACCTGGGACGCAGGCACGCCGTCGCCCTGGTGGTACGCGCCCCGGTGCCACTGGACGCCAGGGTGGCGGCGGCGGCCGAGGCGTCGGGGGTCGGCGTCCTCGGGCTGACCCCCGGGGCGTCCTGGGTCCAGGTCTCCGCCATGATCCGCGCGGTTCTCGCCGAGGGCGACGTCGGCACGGACGGCCCCGAGACCCTGGGCGGCACCCTCTCCGGCGACCTGTTCGCCGTCGCCAACGCGATCGCCGCGCTGATCGACGCCCCCGTGACGATCGAGGACCGTCACTGGCGGGTGCTGGCCTTCTCGGGCCGGCAGCACGAGGCCGACGCCTCCCGGGCCGAGACGATCCTCGGCCGTCACGTCCCCGAGCGCTTCTCGCGGCAGCTCATCGCCCGCGGCGTCTTCCGCGACCTCTACGGTGGCAACCGGCTCGTCCGCATCCCGCCCCTGCGGGACGGCGCGGAGGGCGTCACCGTGCCGCGGGTCGCGGTCGCCGTCCGCGCGGGCGACGAGGCGATCGGGTCGATCTGGGCCGCGGTACGCGAACCCCTCAGCCCGGAGCGGTGCCTGGCGCTGCGCGACGCGGCCAAGATCGTCGCGCTCCACATGCTCCGGCTGAGGGCCGGTGCCGACGTCGAACGCAGGCTGCGCGCCGATCTGGTGAGCACCGCCCTCGAAGGGCGGGCCGGTGCGCGCGAGGCGCTGAGCAGACTCGGCCTGGCGGGCCGGCCGGTCGTGGTGCTGGCCCTCGCGCCGAGGGACGACGCGGGCGGCCTGCAAAGCCCCGGGGCGGACGCGGACGTGACCACCGAACGGGAGCACCTGGCCGACGCGTTCGCGATGCATCTCGGCGCGGTGCACCCGCACTGCGCCGCCTCCCTGCTCGGCGACACCGCCTACGGACTCGTCCCCGCCCAGCAGGACGGCGACGCCGGCGAGGAACGGGTGGTGCGTATCGCCGCCGACTTCCTCGACCGGGTCGGGTCGCGGACCGACGCGGTGATCGGCGTCGGCCCGGCCGGCCAGGACGCCGGCGGCCTCGCCCACGCGCGTTCCGGCGCCGACCGTGCCCTGCGCGCACTGCGCGCGGGAGGAACCGGGCGGCGGGTGGCCCGGCTCGCCGACGTACAGGTCGAGGCCCTCCTGTGCGAACTGCGCGACCTCGTCGCGGCCCGCGGCGACGAACTCACCGGCCCCATCGCCAAGCTGGCCGCGTACGACGAACGACGCGGTGCGCATCTCATCGAGACCCTGGGCGCCTGGCTGGACGCCTTCGGTGACGTCGGCACGGCGGCGGCGGCGGTGCACGTCCACCCGAACACGTTCCGCTACCGTCTGGGCCGCCTCACCGAGATCGGCGGCATCGACCTGGACAGCCCCGAGGCGCGCTTCGCCGCGATGCTGCAACTCCGCGTGCTCCCCCAGGCCCCGTCCGCGTAGGCGGTGCCCGGCCCCACGTGGCCGGCCTCACGCCCTCTTGCCCGTACGCCCTCATGTCCTGGGCTCGTGCGACTGCACCCGTGCGTGCGCCCGTGCGCCTGTACGACGAACTCGACGGGTGTCCGACCGCGTACGACCGCGCCGCTTCGGCGCCGCCCCATGGCGCCGACGCTCGGTCCGGACCGCCCCGTCGGTCCGGACCGACGCGGTGCCGGCCGGAGTACCGTGCCGACGAATCCGCCGCGCGTGCTCAGCCCTCCAGCAGCCGTTGCCCCACGTACTCGCCCTCCGCCGCCCGCCCGGCACCGCGAACAGTCCGCTGCGCGACACTCCCGCACGGGGCAGGCCGCCTTCGGGGACAGGGGGCGGGAAGGCCTGCGAAGGACGGGCCCGGGGCCCGTCGTCGTGGACCGGTCTGCCGTCGTGGGTCAGCTGAGGCGTGCCTTCTCGGTGGCGGCCTGCCCGACGAGCGGGCGGCTTTCCGGTGCCCGGACCTCGTGCCGGACCTCGTGCCGGACACCGGTGACTCCGACGGTGACGGTCACCCGCCGGCCCCAGGCCTCCTGGCACGTCTCGGTCCGGTCGGCGAGGAAGGCGACGATGTCCAGGCCACGCCCGCACTCGCCGGCCGCGGACGACACGGGCCGCGGCGTCGGGTCGCCGAAGTCCGTGACGTCGATCCGCAGGGTGTCGCCGACGAGGGCGAGGGCGACCGTCAGGTCGGACCGTCCGTGCCGTACGGCGTTGGTGGCCAGCTCACTCACGATGAGCACGGCCGCCTCGGACTTCTCGCTGGGGACTCCCCAGCGTGCCAGGACCGCGGCAGAGAAGCGGCGTGTCGCCCGGACACAGCGATCGCGCGCCGCCAGGGCGACCGCGGCCCGTCGGCCGACGGAGCCGCGGGACGCCGCGGTCTCCGCAGGGTCGGGAACGAAGGTTGCGGACATCGGAACACCTTTTCGAGGAGAGGGGTACTCACCGGCCGGGCACCTGAGACGACCGGGCAGAAGCCGGTCACCCGCATGGAGATCCGCCGCGCCGGGGACAGGCCGCGGAGTCGGCCGTCACGAAGCCGACGCACCCCCACCCCTGCGCCGCCGGGCCGCCCAGACGGCGGCCGCCGCACCGATCGCGGCGATTCCCGCCCCGATCGCGAGCGGCAGACCCATGGACGACCCCTCGTCCTCGTCGGCAGCCGTGTCGGCGGGCTTCGCCGCGACGGACGGCGGAGCGGCGCTTTCCCCGGTGCCCGACTTCGGGCTGTCGGCGGCCTCGCCGGGTGCCGGGCTCGCCTCGGGGTTGATGACGAGGACCGGTGCGGGGAATTCCGGCTCCTTCTTCCCGGTCTGTTCCTGGTTCCACGCGGCGATCGTGCCGTTGGAGTAGGTCTGCTCCGTGTCGAAGGTCAGGGAGTACCGGTCCGGTACGGGCCCGACCTTCACCGTGAAGGTCTGGCTGGCGGCCGGCTCGATCTCGTGCCCCGGCTCCGCCGTCCAGGCCACCTGGGAGCTCTTTCCGGCGGACCCGGTGACGGTCTTCTCCGTCCATCCGTCGAGCGCCGGCACCGAGGTGACGGAGATGTCGGACGGGACAGCTACCACGACGCGTACCGTGGTGGCGTCGGCCAGTTCACTGGGTACGCGGAACTGGAGCGTGGCGGGCTTGCCGGGGATGACGTCGCCGATGACCCGGACATGTGCTGCGGCGGGCCCGGCCAGGAGCAGGACCGCTCCCGCCGTTCCGGCGGCGGTGACGAACGGGGCGATGTGCCGTCGTGTGCGGCGGGACATGAGAACGTCCTCTCGGGTTGGTGTCGTCGGTGTCGGGGTGAGCGGTGGTCGCAGTACAGGAGGTCGGCGGTCTTCGCCGCGTGGCCGTGCAGGCTGCCCTGGGTGGTGAAGGCCTCCTTCTGGACCGGGGTCGCCTCGAGCGAGATGGTGTCCCGGTTCCGGTCGGCGACCCTTGTCGGTCCTGGTGTCGACCATGTGGACGGTGTTGCTCGTGACGCTCACGACGGCCGGCAGCCGGTGGTCCGGCGAGTGGGCCAGGTCGGGGGTCGGTGTTGCGGCTGTCAGCCGGAGGTGGACGGCGCCACGGGAACCCGGGTCACGACTCGTCCGTCCTCGTCCTCGACGATGAGGGCGGTGATGGTGTCCTTGCGCATGGCGGTGACCATGCGGGTGTCGACCGGTCCGTCGTCCACGGCCCGTACGGTGCCGCCGGCGAGGCGCGTGCCCTCGGCGTTGACGGTCATCATGCGATAGGTCTTCCCCGCCTCCAGCCCCGACAGGGCGACAGGAACCTCGGTGCCCCCGGGGCGTTCGACCATGCTTCCGTCACGGACCAGGACCACCGCCGCCGTCGTGGCGGGAGGTGGCTGGGTCTGGTCCAGCGTGAGCGGGACGGCGACCGCGGCCGCCGTGGCGAAGCCGGCCGCCACGCCCAGGGCGATCCGCCTGCCGTACCGGGGCCGCGGCCGGGGGCGGGGCCGGTCGTCGGCCCGCGCTCCGGCCACTTCACGGCGGATGCGGTCGCCCAGGTCCTTCGAGGGACGCTCGGGCGTGCCGAGCAGGCGCGTGTCGATCCAGCCGGCGAGCGGGTCGACCCGTCGCAGTGTCCGCACCACGTCGTCGGTCTCGGCGGCCTCGCGGGCGCAGTCCGGGCATTCTTCGAGATGCCGGGACAGTTCCTCCGGCAGGGGTGTTCCGAGCAGCAGGTGTTCGGTCAGCAGCGGGCGGAAGGGTGCGCATACCTTGTTCATGACGTGAGCCACCCGTTCTCTTCGAGGATGAGCCGCAGGGAACGCACGCCGTAGTACAGGCGGCTGCGCATGGTGGACGCCGGAACACCCAGTTCCTCGCCCAGTTCGGCGCAGGTACGGCCGCCGAAGTACACCTCCACCACCGCCTCCCTGTGCTGCGGGCTCAGACGTTCCAGTGCCTCCCCGAGCTGGATCCGCTCGAGAAGCTGATCAACGGGGTCGAACGCCGAGGACGACTCGGACACGGCGTCCCACGAGGAGAAGCCGGTCCCCTCACGGACCTTGCGCCGCCGCATGGCGTCCACCACCGCGTTCCGGGCGATGGCGAACAGCCAGGTCCGCATGGACCCCTGACCCGGGTCGTAACCGCGGGGCGACTTCCAGGCCCGGACGAAAGTCTCCTGGACGACGTCCTCGGCGAGCTGCCGGTCATCCAGCGCCTTGAACGCGAACCCGAGAAGTTCACCGCCGTAGAGCTCGTAGGCGGCCTGCACCTCACGGTCGGTGCGCAGTGCGGCCGGCTCCGCGTCCCTCGACCCGAACCGTCCACGCAACCACTTCACAGGGCTACCGCTCACCGACACGGCCGCCCGCATCCCATTCCCCGCACGCTGTCATGGTGCTTTCCATTCCCGGAGACGACGTGTTCACCAGGGGATACGCAGACCCCGCCACGTGTGTTGAAGAGAGCGAGAAAGAATTGCCGCCCCCGCGCGACCCCGTCTCCTTCCACGAACCGACCGGTTGTCGTCGAGCATTCCATAATCGATTATTCATCCCGCCGTCTATGCTGGCCGCATGACACAGACGGCCGCCTCCGCCGCCTCGACGGGAAAACAGATGCTTTCCGAGCAGGTCTACACACACCTGCGGGACGCGATCATGCGCGGCGACCGCTCCCCCGGCGAGGCCCTCAAGCCGCAGGACCTCGCCAGGCAACAGGGCGTGAGCCTGGCCGTCGTGCGCGAGGCACTCGTACGGCTGGTCGGCGACGGCCTCGCCGACCGGCTCCCCAACCGCGGCTTCGCCGTCCCGGCCTTCTCCGACCGGCGCTGGCAGGAGATCGCCGAGGCCCGCCGCACCGTCGAACCGGTCATGCTGCGCATGTCGATCGAGCGCGGCGACATCGACTGGGAGGCCCGCGTACGAGCCGCACACCACCGTCTGGCCCGCACTCCGGTGTACACACCGGAAGAGAGCAAGCACTACAGCGGAGCCTGGTCCGAGGCCCACCGGGCCTTCCACCGCATCCTGCTGGAGGGCTGCGGCAACCCCGTCCTGCTGGAGACCTTCGACCGGCTGTGGACCGCGAGCGAGCTGGCCCGCCGCTGGTCGGCGCACCGCAATCCAGGCCGGGACGGCGCCGACGAACACCGCCGGCTCGAGGAGGCCGCGCTGGCCCGCGACGCCGACACGGCGGCTGAGGTACTGGCCCGGCACCTCACCCTGACCGCGGCCGTACTGACCGGCTCCGCCCGCCACGAACCGGGGTAGCGAGGAACGTTCACGATGGCCGCCCGGCCTCCGCCGTCACGGCGTCGCCAAGTAGCCGTGCGGGTGCCGGCCCTTGATCGTCTGGTCCGGGCACCCCTCCAGCCACGCCCTCCGTCCGGCGGGAACGACAGAGGGCGCGGCTGGTCCACCGGCCTGTGACGGGGGAGCTACCGACCGGCGGATCCGGATCAGCGCCTCACGTCCGCTGAGGCGCTGAACTGCCATGATCATAATGAGGCGACCTTGTCGGTTACTTGTCGTCCGCAGGTGCCTCACCCTGTTCCGGCATCTCGTCGACGGCTCACCGAGAGCTCGCCGAACGACCTGGTGCACCGGCGCCGAGGGACTGAGGTGGCGAACAGGCCCTTGGAGAAGCGGTGGTATTCGGTCAGGTGGAGCAGTGCGTCGACGGCCCGCCGGGACAGCAGCCTGAAGTCGCCCACGCCGTCGACGATCTCGACGTCGACCATGCGGTCGACGAGGCGGTAGTAGAGGCGGGCTGCCAGGGTACGGATGACCCGGTCGCCGTCCGGGTGCGACGGGCCATCACCTGGTCGTGCCCCTGCTCGTACAGATCGACCATGCGCCCTATGGCATTTCGCTCCTGGTTGTCACGGGATACACCTCTGTGCCGCCTGGCGTTCTCCCGCAAAGCCGCCTCCCACGCGCACGCGGGAGGCGGCGTTCAGCGGTGTCGGAGCCGCCCCGGGATCCCGCCCGCATGCTGCGAACGGGATCCCGTGCGGTGGCCACCGGCCCGGCACCGCGGCCGGCGTCGTCACGGTGTGCGCAGGGCCTCGGCCGGTGGAGTGCGAAGGGCCTGCCGGGTGGGGAGTTCGATGGTCAGGAAGGCCGTCACGGTGAGGACGAGGACGGTGACCGGCAGCAGCCAGACGGGGCCCGCCGGCCAGGGGCGGCCGAGGAACCCCTGACCGAGCAGCGCCAGCGGCACGGCCGACAGCACCAGCCCCGCTCCGCACGACGTGACGGCGATCACGGCCGCCTCCCGGCGCATCATCGCGCGGACCTGACCGGGCGTCGTACCCGCCAGACGGAGCGCGGCGATCTCGGTACGCCGCTGGACGGTGGACGCGACCAGCTTGTTGGCGATGCTGAGCAGCAGGTAGGCGAGCAGGACGACGATGACCGCCAGGTTGATCCACACCTCGGGCGGGGTGTCCTGCCCGGTGCCGGACGGGTCCGTGTCCGACAGGACCAGCCCGGGGTGCTCGCCGGCCAGCACGGTGAGCCGTTTCCCGGCGGCGGCGCTGCCGTCGGTCCGGACGAGGACGCTCTGCGGCGCGGCCACCGTGGTGTGTCCCGCCGCCAGATCCTGCGACAGGACCACCGGGCCGAAGCCGAGGCCCCGGTCGTAGACGGCGACGACCCGGGCCTTCACCCGCGCGCCGTCCCCGAGGATCAGCTCCACCCGTCGTCCCAGCCCGGCATCGCGTGAACCGGCGACCTCACCGCTCACGGCGACCGTGGCGCCCTTCAGACGCGCCAGGTCCCCGTCCCGCACGCCGAGGTCGTACACTCCGGCCGCACCCGGAGGAAGGATCATGGCGGATGCCGACTCGCTCGTCACCTCGTCGAACTCCTTGTACTGCCACACCGCGGTGGTGGTGGTGACGGGTTCCGCGGCCTTCACCCCCGGCAGCCGCCGCACGGCAGGCAGTGTGTCCGCCGGCAGTCCGCCGAGCTGCGGCGCGCTCAGTGTGTACTGGGCGCGGGTGCCGGCCCGGATGTCCTGCTGGGTCGCGGCGAGCACCGTCGTCTGCGTCAGCGTGTACGTCAGGACGAAGACGACCCCCATGGCCAGCGGGCTGATGACCCCGGCGAACCGGAGAGCGTAGGCGCGTATGCCGGCCACCGCCAGCCAGCCCGGGGCGGAAGCACCGGGCCGCATGCGCCGCAGCGCCGCCCCGCCCGCACTCTTGACCAGCGCCGGGCCGGACAGCGCCAGACCGATCGCGGCCATGATGCCCGCGACGGACGTGGACGTGGCACCCAGCGCGGTCCGGACGAACAGCGGGGTGACCGCCGACGCGGTCGCGGCCGCGATCAGCAGCAGACCGATCAGCGTCCGGGTACGGGACGGAGTGCGGGGCTCGCTGCGCGACTCGGCGACCGCCTCGGTGGCCGGCAGCTTGGAGGTGCGCCAGGCGGCGCCGCGGGCCGACACCTGCACGGCGGCCAGCATCAGTACGAGGGTGGCGAGCGCGGGCAACGGGCTGAAGGTGAGAGGCAGTTCGGGCGGCAGGACCTCCTGGTCGACGAGCACCTGCGCGAACTGCCCTGCCAGCAGGTAGCCGAGGGCGATGCCGGGGACGGCGGACACGACCGCGACCAGGGTGGCCTGGAGGGCGGCGAGGCGGCGGATCTGCCGCGGCGTCGCACCGACCGCGCGCATCAGCGCCAGGTCCCGGCGCTGCCCGGCGATCGACACGCCCAGCGCGCCCGCCGTGACGAATCCGATGACCATCAGCAGGATCCCGGCGAGCGAACCCGCCAGCAGGATCAGCAGAGAGCGCGCCGCACTCACTCCGGGGGCCACGGCCGTACCGCGGTCCGCGCCGGTGAGCACCTTCAGCCCCTTGCCCGCCACCTTCTCGCGCACCGCGGCCGCCACCGCCTCCCCCGTGCCGGGGGCGGCACGCAGACCGATCAGGTCGACCGTTCCGGCCCGGGGCCCGCCTTCACGGCCACCGTCGGAGATGCCCGCGCGGCCGGACAGCCGCCGCACGGTGCCGTCCGCGAAGTAGACGCCAGCGCCCGGCGCGTCCACCACCGCGGACACCAGGTAGGAGGGTGACTTCCGGGTGCCGGAGGCGGCCGGGAGGCTGTCGCCGGTGACCACCCGGATCCGGTCCCCCACCCGTACCCCGGCCGAGGAAGGCACCGCGATCTCACTGGGCCCGAACGGCCGGTGGCCCTCGATGTGCGGCTTCGGCAGCAACCTGGTCGACGACCAGCCGTGACCGGCCGTCCGGGGGTCCCCGGCCGGCAGCACCCGACCGCGGGCATCGACGAGCGCGACGGGGAATTCGATGTCGCCGACCGCCGCGGTGACCCCCTTGATCTCGGCCAGCCGGCCGACGAGGCCCGCCGGGACCGTGGCTCGCTCCGGGAGCGCGATCGGCAGGTCCCCGCTCGGATGGAACTCCTGGTCTGCCGCGACGACCACATCCGCGCCGCCGAGCCGGCCGGACGGCACCTGGGACCGCAGGCCCGACTCGGCCAGTACGCCCGTCCCGGTGAGCAGGGCGGCACCGCCGAGTACCGCGCACGCCACGGCGAGCAGCGCGGTGAATCTGTGCGCGGCCATCCGCAGAGCAAGGTGCAGCATGGGTCAGCGCTCCCCGAGTGTGATGAGGCGGTCGGCGAGCCAGGCGGCGGTCGGGGCCTCGAGGGACTCGACCACCCGGCCGTCCGCCATCACCACGGCCTGGTGGGCCCAGGCCGCGGCCGCCGGATCGTGGGTGACCATCACCACGGTCTGGTGGAACTCGTCGACGAGACCCCTCAGCAGTCGCAGAACCTGGTGGGCGCTGTGCAGATCCAGCGCCCCGGTCGGCTCGTCCGCGAACACCACCGCGGGTTTGGCCGCCAACGCCCGCACGACGGCGGCTCGTTGCTGCTGGCCACCGGAGAGCTCGGCCGGCCGGCGGCCCAGGCAGCCGGCGATCCCGACCCGCTCGACCAGGGC
The DNA here is from genome assembly GCF_042956125.1 of Streptomyces sp. NPDC008313. Taxonomy (NCBI): domain Bacteria; kingdom Bacillati; phylum Actinomycetota; class Actinomycetes; order Kitasatosporales; family Streptomycetaceae; genus Streptomyces; species Streptomyces sp. NPDC008313. The sequence goes on along the minus strand of NZ_JBIBFR010000008.1, from coordinate 167,015 downwards.
GTGCACCCACTCCCGGTCCGGGCTTCGGCCCGCGAGTCGCAGCGGCAGCGTGATGTTGTCCTCGATGGTCAGCGACGGAATCAGGTTGTACGCCTGGAACACGAACCCGACGCGGTCGCGCCGCAGTTCGGTGCGGCGCGTCTCGTCCAGGCCGGCGATCTCGTGGCCGTCGACGCGGACGCTGCCCGACGTGGGCGAGTCCAGGCCGGCCGCACAGTGCATCAGGGTGCTCTTGCCGGAGCCCGACGGGCCCATCACGGCGACGAACGTGCCCGGCCACACCGTCAGCGACACGTCGTCCAGAGCCCGCACTCCGCCCTCGTACACCTTGCTGACCTGCGTCAGCGCGACGGCCGGACCTGTCTGGGCGGGCTGCGCGCGGACGGCGGCGTGACGGCCCAGGCCCCAGGCGCTCATCGGCTGCTCCGCATCCGGAGCACGACCAGCACGGTGGCGCACAGCGCGGTGACCCCGCCGGCGGCCAGGTGCACCCCGATACCGGACCCGGCGGACGAGGCCACCGTGTTGCCGAGCACGCTGACCACGAGAACCACCCAGAGCAGAGTGCGGACCGCGCCCACGTTGCTGGACCGGTCCGGCGTCTCCTCCCGGCCGGCGGCCGGGGTGAGACGGTAGGGATCCGTGTACGTCATGTGAGCTCCTTCAACGGCGTGTGCGACGACATCGACGCTACGGACCGGCGGCCTCCCCGCCGATCCCATGGGCCGCCGGACCGGTGGTACAGCACGCTGTACCAGCAGCCCGACCAGCCGCCCGCCCTCACCGCGGGAGGGCATAGGGTGACGGGCGTATCGGCGCGCTCGGCGAAAGGCGGAAGAGGTGCCAGGCCGGCAGAACGCAGACCCCCGCCACCGGGGAAGGCCCGGGGGAACGGACTCCTTGAGGGATGCCGGTGTCGATGCCGTCCGCGCCGCGCGGGCCGCGCTGAGGCAGCTCGTGGGCGGTTTCGGCACGGCTCTGCTCGCCCTGGCGGTCATCGTCCTGCTCGTGGCGACGGCCGCGGCCTGTCTGGTGGGCATCGGTCTGCTCGTCGCACCGGCCGCGCTGCGCGTCCTGCACGCCCTCGCCGGGCGGGAACGCGCCCGGCTCGGCCGCCACGGTCTCGACGTCGTCCCCCCACAACCACCGCCCACACGACTGCGGGCGGCCCTCGCCGATGCCACCACCGGCCGTGAGATGTGCTGGGTGTCCGTGCACGCCACGTTCGGTTTGGTGCTCGGTCTGCTCGGCGTGCTGCTGCCCCTCGCCGCCGTCCGCGACACCGCCTTCCCCCTGCTGTGGCCGTTCGCCCCGAAGGGCGCCACCAGCACATCACTCGGGATCGGGACCGCGGACTCCTGGGCGCAGGCCTGCGTGGTGTCCCTGCTCGGCCTGGGCTGGATCGCCATCATCCTCGGCCTGGGCCCCGCCCTGGCCCGGCTGCAGTCCCGCCCGGGCCTGACCCTCCTCTCGGCCGGACCGGACACCGACCTCTCCCTGCGCGTCGCCGAGCTGACCGCGACACGGGCCGCCGCGCTGGACGCCCACGCCGTCGAACTGCGCCGCATCGAGCGCTCCCTGCACGACGGCGCCCAGAACCGCCTCGTCACCGTCACCGTGCTGCTCGGCGCCGTCCGCCGCATGGTGGCCCGCGACCCCGCCGGCGCCGACGAACTCCTCGAACGCGCCCAGTCGGCCGCCGAGCAGGCACTGGCCGAACTGCGCACCGTCGCCCGCGGCATCCTGCCGCCCGTCCTCGCCGACCGGGGACTGGCCGGAGCGCTCTCGGGGCTGGCCGCGAACAGCGCGGTGCCCTGCCGGACCGACGTCGACCTGCCGGAGCGGTGCGCGGCATCCGTCGAGGCGAGCGCCTACTTCGTGGCGGCCGAGGCTCTCACCAACATCGCCAAGCACAGCGGCGCCACCCGCGCCACCGTCACCGTCCGCAGCCGCGGCGGCCGGCTCCTGCTGCGCGTCGAGGACGACGGCCGGGGCGGCGCCGACGAGGACGGCGGCTCCGGCCTGAGCGGCATCCGACGCCGCATCGCGGCACACGACGGTGTGCTGCGCCTGACCAGTCCGCACGGCGGACCGACCATTCTCGAGGTGGATCTACCATGCGGATCGTAATGGCCGAGGACGACCCCCTGCTGCGCGAGGGGCTCGCCCTGCTGCTGCGCGCGGAGGGGCTCGACGTGGTCGCCAAGGTGGGCACGGCCGACGAGGTACTCGACGCCATCGACACGCACCTCCCCGACGTCGCCATCCTCGACGTGCGGATGCCGCCCACACACACCGACGAAGGCATCCGTGCCGCCGTCGAGGCCCGGCGCCGCCACCCCCGGCTCGCCGTCCTCGTCCTGTCGGCGTACGTCGAGCAGAGCTTCGCCACCGACCTGCTCACCGGCGGCGTCGGCGGCATCGGCTACCTCCTCAAGGAGCGCGTCGGACGGGTCGAGCAGTTCCTCGGCGCACTGCGACGGGTGGCGGACGGCGGCACCGCCATCGACCCGGAGGTCGTCGCGCAGCTCTTCACGCGCTCACGCGAGGACACCCGGCTGGAACGCCTCAGCCCCCGCGAGCGGGACGTTCTCGCCCTCATGGCGGAAGGTCTGGGCAACAACGCCATCGCCGCCCGGCTCGTCGTCACCGAAGGCGCCGTGCACAAACACATCCGAAGCATCTTCGCCAAGCTGGACCTGGCACCGACCCAGCAGGTCGACCGACGGGTCGCCGCCGTCCTGCACTACCTGGAGGACGCCCGCCGCCGCCCCTGACGCCGCCGGTGACACCGCCGGTGACACCGCCGGCCACGGGACGGACCCGCTCGGCACCGAGCCCTGGGCAGGAAGCCCGGACCGGAAATCGTTCCGCGCCCGCAACCCCGGCGGCTGACGGACGTCTGTCATGGCGAAGGGCCCGAGGCTCAGCCTTCGGGATCGTCTTCGCCGACAGATTCGAGGATGACGTTGTCCGACCGAACGCGCCGGGTCGTGCCACCCGGGACCTCCGCCGACTCGCACATGGCCGAGGCCGCCGCGTCCCAGCACCCGGCGGCACTCCACCCCGCCCCGAGCCCTGCGGGCCGCTGAGTGTCCGCGACACCTCTCCTCGTTCCGGCGGTACGCCCTGCCCGAGGGATACGGAGGCTGCTGCGGCGGGTCGCCGACGGCCGGGCGGGCGCCGCACCCCCACCCGCGCCCTCCGTCCTCGGTGTCGGCGTCGGCGCCCGCACCGAGGACATCGACTCGCTGTACCACCACCGGCGGCTCGAACTCGTCCGGCTCGCCGTCCTCCTGGTGGACGACGTGCCCACCGCCGAGGACGTGGTGCAGGACGCCTTCACCGCCGTGTACCGGCGGCACGGGCCCCGGCTCGCGGGTCTGGACGACCCCGAGGCGTACGTGCGCCGCTGTGTGGTCAACGCGGCCCGTTCGGTACTGCGCCGCCGGCGGACCGTACGGTCGTACGTGCCTCCCCGGACGCCGCCCGCGCCGCCGCCGGAGGAGGAGGTGCTGCTGCGGGAGGAGCACCGGGAGGTACTGGTCGCGCTGCGCCGGCTCACGGTCCGTCAGCGCCAGGTGATCGTTCTCCGGTACTGGTCGAACCTGTCCGAGGAGGAGATCGCGGACACCCTCGGCCTGTCCCGCGGCACGGTGAAGTCCACCGCGAGCAGAGGACTCGCCGCCCTGGCCCGGCGGCTGGAGGAAGCGCCATGACCGACCCGGAGCAGCGGCTGCGCGAGGCGCTGGAGGCCAGGGCCGCCTCGGTGACGTACAGGGGTCTGCGTCCTCCGCTGCCGCCGTCGGGCGGCGGGCCGTTCACCAGGGCGTTGCACAGGGGCGTGAAGGTGGCGGGTCTGCTCGCCCTGGCGGCGGCGCTGGCGGCAGTCGTGCTGACGCTGTCCGACGCCCCCGAGCACTCTCCCGCCCAGGTGCCCGCCCCTTCCCGGACGCTGCCCCCGGACCGGCCCTCGGCCACACCCACGACGAGCGCCCCCACTCCGTCACCGGACGTGCCGAGGCCCGAGCGGCCCGAGCAGGACGCGGGCTGAAGGGCTTCGGACCGGCCGGCCGCGTGCCGCGCACACCGTCGGACACGACAGCCGTGCCGTCGTATCCGCACCCCGCGACCCGCAACCCGCGGGCGTCCGGCACGTCTGTGAGGGTGTGGCCTGCCCGGCTCGTGCGGCACGGGGACGGCCTCATCGCACCGTCCGCGACCCGACCAGGAGAAGCACTGTGCCAGCTGGGAAGATCACCCGGAGGAATCCGCGACCGGCCCGCCGTCCGGCGAGGACGGGGGGCCGCCGCGGGATGCTGCCGCTGCTGGCCGCCTCCACCGTGCTCGGCGTACTCCCGCTCGCCCAAACGGCGTCCGCCGGACCGCGCCCGGCCCAGCAGCAGGGTCCGTACGTCACGGCCGCGGCGGCGCGGGACGGCGCCGCGGTCCGGGAGTCCCGCTACGACCTGGGCGACCAGGCCTTCGCCCCGCCGCCCGAGTTGGGGTACGAGGGCCGCGCCGAGGTGGCCGCGACGGTGTACCGTCCGGCCGACCTCGGCAACCGCCGTCTCCCTCTGGTCGTCATGCAGCACGGTTCGTGGGAGACCTGCGCGGACGCGGTGGCCGAAGCGGACCTTGAGCGGGCCACCCGGGCCCGCGACCGGGCCGAGGAGGCCGGGGACGAGGCGGAGGCCGAACGGCAGAACGCCCTCGTCGAGCGCGCGGCCGCCAAGCTCTGGGCGTGGCCGTGTGCCACGGGCATCCGGCAGATCCCCAGCAGCACGGGCTACGACTACCTGGGACGCACGCTGGCGGCGCAGGGGTTCGTCGTGGTGTCCGTCGGCGTCAACGGCCTCAACTCGACGGAGGGCGGTCAGGCGCCCACGGCCTACCGGGCCCGCGCCCTGCTCATCGAGCACCATCTGCGGCTGTGGCAGCGCCTGGCGACGCGCGGGGAAGGGCCGCTGGCGCACGCGTTGACCGACACGGCCACCGGCCGGCCGGACCCGGTGGACTTCCGGGGACACCTGGACCTCGAGCACGTCGGGCTGCTGGGACACTCGATGGGAGGCGGCGGCGTCATGCAGGAGGTGTCCGACGACAGCCCGCGCACCCTGCCGGCCGGCGTGCGCATCGGCGCCGCCTTCACGCTGGCCCCCACGGCCACCTGGGACTCCGAGCCGGTGACAAGGGTCCCCTTCGCCGTCATGTGGGGCACCTGCGACGCCGTGAACACCGGGTCGTACTTCGAGAACAACCGCGCCACCACCCGGTTCCCGGCGTTCAAGTACACCCTGACCGGCGGCAACCACGCCTTCTACAACCGGCAGTGGTCACCCGACAGCGGCCAGGTGGCCTCCCGGGACGACGCCGTGCCCGGCAGCGCTCCGGGCACCTGCCGGTCGCAGTACGAGGGGAGCTCCCGGCCGCAGGTCGACCAGCCCCGTATGACGGCGGCGCACCAGCGGCTGGTGACGGCCAACCGGGTGTCGGCCTTCTTCCAGCGGTTCCTGCGCGGCAGGGACGACCTCACGCCCTACCTCACGGGAGCCCGCCCGTTCCCCGGAGAGAGCGAACCGCAGCGCGTGTCCGTCGACCACGTGCCCGGCACGGGCCCGAGGCGATGAACGGGCGTGCGGCGAGTGCGGAACAGGAAGGACGAGGCATGAGGCGGATACGGCCGGGCGTGGCCGGCCTCGTAGCGGCGGCCGGGCTTCTGCTCGCGGCCTGCTCGACACCGGGCCAGGGTGCTCCCACCGGGGGCACGCACGCGACTACGGACCGCGTGGCGTCCGGGCCCGCCGCGGAGAAGGACGGGGGTGCGGGCGGAAAACGGACCGGTGAACCTCGGGTACCGGCGAATCCGCCGGCGAAGTACACCCCGTCGTGGCCCGACCGCACGGTCCGTACGAAGGCCGGGTACCAGGTCGACACCTGTGTGCCCGAGGACCTGCGGGACAAGGCGACCACGTTGACGACCGGCGACGGCTACCACCTGTCCGCCCTGGTCCTCGGCGACGGCCCCGACGGCGTCCTGCTCGACCACGAACAGGGCTACAGCATCTGCTCCTGGCTCGAGACGGGGCAGCGACTCGCCGCGAAGGGCTTCCGGGTGCTGCTGCCGGAGTACCGCAGCCATGGGGCGTCCGAGAAGGACGAGGAGAACGGGCGCATCGACCTGGACGCCGAGGCGGCCCTCGCGGAGCTGAAGCGGGTCGGGGCCGAGCGGGTGTTCCTCGCCGGGGCGTCCTGCGGCGGTACGACCGCGATCGTGGCGGGCGAGGCCCAGCCCCTCCCCGTGACCGGACTGCTGATCATGTCCTCGCCCGCAGTGTGCCATTCCGTCGACGCGGTGCCGTCCGTGCGCCGGATCACGGCTCCCTCGCTCTTCGTCGTCGGGTCGGGCGACATGGAGGGAGCCGTCGAGCGTGAGGTGCGCACCCTGTACGAGAACTCCGGCGCCAGGGACAAGCGGCTCGTCGTCGACGACGACGGGTTCCACGGCACGGACATGCTGCGCCGAGGCCGGCATCGTGACCGAATGGTGGCCATGGTGACGGAGTTCGTCGAGAAGCACGCCCGGGGCTGACCCGCCGCCCCGGGCGCGGCGCCGCGCTTCGCCTCCCCGTGCGGCGCGGTCAGGCGTTCCTACCTTGTTACTTGGGCTGAGCGGACCATTCGACGGCGCCGTCGGTACCGGGCGAGCTCGCCGGGCCGGACAGCACGACGCTCAGGACGGGGGCGACTTCGGCCCGCAGGCGTGCCTCGGCGAGCGGAAGCAGCCCGTCGAGGCGGGCGTGCGCGATGGCGAGCAGCCGGCCGGCCGTGGCGTCCCGGGCGGGCGTGACCGTGAACCGCACGTCGGCGGATCCGCCGGCCGCGAGGCTGCGGGGCGCGGTGCCGCCGCGTTCGACGGTCCAGCCGGAGGGGACGGTCAGGGCGGTGGAGAGGCCGTCGAGCCGGTCGTCGCCGTGGTTGCGTACCGTGACGACGACTTCGGTCGGGGTGCCCTGTGCGAACGGGGTGTCCAGGGACGGCGGGGGCTCGGGCAGGCGGATCGCCGCGGTCAGTTCCGGGGGCGTGCCGGTCGCCGGGTCGGTGACACCCGGTCCGTCGTGGGCGAGGCGGCCGGTCATGCGGCGCAGGAACGCCGGGTCGTCGCGGTCGACGACCACGACGTCGTACCAGCCGTGGTCCGGGACGCCCATGAGCACCGTACGGGAGGCGCCGGGCCGCAGACTGACGGTGCGCACCCGGCCGCCGCGGCCGTGGCCTCGGGGATGGACCGACTCGCCGACGAGGAGCCTGCGGGTGCGGGAGGAGGGGTTGGAGCACACGATCCGCACATGGCCGGCGCCCTGGTGGCCGGTGAGGTGCGCCTCGGCGCCGACGCCCGTGCCCCGCAGCTCCCACGCGGACCAGCCGGGGCCGTGCACCTGGAGGTCGTAGCCGTCGGCGTCGCAGGCGACCGTGTGGTCGGCGCTCGCGCGGCCGGGGACCGTCCGGGTGCTCGGGGCGGTGCCGTCGCCGGGGTAGACGGTGAACCAGGCCGCGGTGGAACCCGCGTTGCCGAGCCGGAGGCGGACGCCGGTACGGCTGACTCTCGCGCTCAGGGACGGCCGGTACGGCAGGGGACGGGTCCGGCGCGTGCCGGTCTCCTGCGCGGGGAGCGACTGTTCCTTCGGCGGTACGGGGTTCCAGCGGCCGACCGCGTCCGGCACGGGGCCGGGCTGCTCGACCTCGGGCTGCCGGTGGGCGCGGTGGAAGTCGAAGGCGGAGGTCAGGTCGCCGAACACACCGCGGCGCCAGGCGCTGATGTTGGGCTCGCGCACGCCGGTCCACTTCTCCAGGAACCGGAGGACCGAGGTGTGGTCGAACGCCTCGGAGCTGACGAAGCCGCCCACGGTCCACGGCGACACGATGGTCATCGGTACGCGCGGGCCGGGCCCGAGGGGCTTGCCGTCGACCCAGTCGTCGTCGTTGCCGGAGGCCGGGCGCGGCGCGACCGGGGCGGGTACGTGGTCGAAGTAGCCGTCGTTCTCGTCGAAGTTGATCAGCAGCACCGTCTTCGACCAGGTCTCGGGGTCGCTCGCGACGGCGTCGAGGAGGTCGTGGACCAGGTTGGCGCTGCCGACCGGAGTGGAGCTGCTGGGGTGCTCGGACAGTGCCGCCGTCGGGACGATCCAACTGACCGCGGGGAGCGTGCCGTTGCCGATGTCGGACCGGATCCGCCGGATGAGGGTGTCCGGCTCGGAGCGGTAGGCGCCCCGGAGGAACAGCCCGCGCTCGGCCTCGGTCAGCGCGTCCACGCCGCGCTGGAACTCGGCCAGCGCGGCCGCGCGCTGCTCGGGGGTACGGCTCCACAGGCTGTCGTAGAACTGCTCGGTGGTGCTGTACCGGCCGCCGACCCTGGAGAGGATCTTCCGGCCGATCTCCTTCCAGGGCCTGAAGTACTCCACCGCGTTGTCGGTGAAGTTGTCCCACTCCTGGTAGATCTGCCAGGAGACACCGGCGGCCTCCAGGCGCTCCGGGTACGTCGTCCAGGTGTAGCCGGCGTGGCCGTGGTCGTAGGCGGCGTTGGTGACGGCCCGGCCCGCGCCGTCCGGTTCGTAGCCGGTGGTGCCGGTCCACAGGTAGTTGCGGTTGGGGTTGGTCGAGCCGTAGACCGAGCAGAAGTAGGAGTCGCAGATGGTGAAGCGGTCGGCCAGTTCGTACTGGAGCGGGATGTCGCGCCGGTCGTAGAAGGCCATGGTGCTCTGCGTCTTGGCGGCGGCCCAGTCGTTCCACCAGCCGTCGGCCCGGGCCTGGACGGCGTCGGGGAAGCCGTGCGGAAGGGAACCCAGGTACTGGATGTCGCTCTCCGGGCGCCCGGCGTCGAGGGCTGCCCGGCGGGCCGAGAAGGGCAGGACCTCGCCGCCGCCGGGTCGCGGCTGCCGGAAGACGTCGGCGCCCGAGGGCAGGCGCAGCGGCGTGCGGTCACCGAAGCCGCGCACCCCCTTGAGGGTGCCGAAGTAGTTGTCGAAGGAACGGTTCTCCTGCATCAGGACGATCACGTGCTCGACGGCACGCAGGCCGCCGCGTGGCATCGGTGCGGCCATCACCTCGTGCAACGACGGCGGCAGGAAGGAGAGCGCGGCTCCGCCGGCGAGGGTGCCGAGGACCTTCCGGCGGGAAACGTCAGACATGCCGGGGACGTTAGGGCGCGTCGACCGCACGGCATAACCCCGGGCAACGGTTCTTCTCCGGCCGTTCACCGCGTGACGTCGCCTGTTCCCCCGCTTGTTCCGCGGCCCGTACGCCGCCCGCCCGCTCAGCCGGGCGCGGGAGCGGGGCGGGGGCGGGGGACGGCGCGAGCCCTGGCACCGGCGCCGGCCCGCGAGCGGTGTCGACGGAACCACATCGGTACCATGTCCCACCCCAGAGCGCTCCCGGCACACCGGGAAGGCGCGGGCCCGCTTCTCGCCCTCACAGCGAGTCGTCGAACTGGGCGAGGAGGGTGTCGGCCGTGGCGTCGGCCGGGGCGTCGGCCATGCCGTCGTGCAGCGCCAGCTCGGCCCAGATGACCTTGCCGACCGGCGTGTAGCGCGTGCCCCACCGTTGTGCGTACTGCGACACCAGGAACAGTCCCCGTCCTCCCTCGTCGGTGATCGCCGCTCTGCGTACATGCGGGGACGTACTGCCGGCGTCGGACACCTCGCAGGTCAGGGTCTCGTCGTACAGCAGGCGTACTCCGATCGGCTCGGTTCCGTAGCGGATCGCGTTCGTGAGCAGCTCGCTGAGGACCAGCTCCAGGGTGAAGCCCGTCTCCTCCAGGCCCCACGCCCGGAGTCGTCGCGCGCACTCGCCGCGCACACCCGCCACCGCCCGCGGGTCCGACGGCACGTCCCACCGCGCCGTCCTCGAGGGCGCGAGCAGTCGGGTGTCCGCCACCAACAGTGCGATGTCGTCGGACGGGTGCTCCGGCAGCATCGTGTCGAGCACCGTCTGACACGTCTCCTCCGCAGTACGGTCCGCCGCACCGCGCAACGCCCCGTGCAGCAACGCGATGCCGGTGTCGATGTCCCGTTTCCTGTCCTCGATCAGCCCATCGGTGTACAGCACCAGTTTCGATCCCTCGGCCAGGCGCAGCTCCGCCGTCTCGAAGGGAATGCCGTTGAGGCCCAGTGGAGGGGAGACCGGCACCTCCGGACTGTCGACGGAGCCGTCCGGACGCACCACCACCGGAGCCGGGTGCCCGGCCCGCGCCACCGTGCAGGTCCCGGTCACCGAGTCGTAGACCGCGTACAGACACGTCGCCCCCGTCACCCCGGCGCCCTCACCGTCCTCCGGCTCCTCGTCGGTCCTCTCGTCGGCGTCGATCCGGATCACGAGGTCGTCCAGGTAGGCCAGCAGTTCGTCCGGCGGCAGGTCGAGCGCGGAGAGGTTGTGCACGGCGGTGCGCAGCCGGCCCATCGTCGCCGCCGCGTGCAGACCATGGCCGACGACATCGCCGACCACCAGGGCCACCCGGCTGCCGGGCAGCGGGATGACGTCGAACCAGTCCCCGCCCACCCCCGCCTCCGCGGGGAGGTATCGCCAGGCCACCCCCAGCGCGTTCTGTTCCGGGACTCCCCTCGGCAGCAGGCTGCGCTGCAGAGTGACGGCCATCGCGTGCTCCCGCGTGAACCGGCGGGCGTTGTCGAGGGCCACCGCCGCACGCGCCGCCAGTTCCTCGGCGAAGGACAGGTCGTCCTCCTCGAAGGCCGGCGCATTCCCGGTGCGCCAGAAGTGCACCATTCCCAGCACCGCGCCCCGCGCCCGCAGGGGCACCGTCACCAGCGACCGCAGACCGTACTCCGGCATCGCCCGCACCTGGTCCTGGTCCCGTCCCTGCTCCTCCGGCGGCAGGCCTGCCGTGTCGCGTGAGGCCGTCTCCACCACAGCCCGCCCCGACGCCAGCGCTCGGCCCGGTGACGTCGTGGGTGCCATCGTGATCAGCTTTCCCACCGGGGGGATCGCCGATGTCTCCGCTCCGCCGCAGACCGCCGTACGACGCATCCGTCCCCATGCGTCGGGCGTCGGCTCCCGTCCCCTCGAGACCTCCTCCAGCAGGTCCACGGCCGCGATGTCGGCGAACCGCGGCACCGCCACCTGGGACAGTTCCTCCGCCGTGCGCGTCACGTCCAGCGTCGTCCCGATCCGCACGCCGGCGTCGTACAGCAACGTCAGCCGTGCCCGGGCGACCTCGGCCCGGCCCGAGACCGCTGCCAGCTCGGTGGTGTCCCGGAGTGTCGCCACGCTGCTGGGCTGCCCGCCGTGGGGGGCGGTGATCCGCTTGTTCACCGCCAGCAGCCGGTCACCGGCCAGACGCACCTCGTCCGTGACCGGCGCGTCCGACACCAGCAGTCGTTCCATGCCCTCGTCGAGTCCGAGCGACCCGATCGGACGGCCCTCCACGTCCGCCGGCAGCTCCAGCAGCCGCCGGGCCTCGTCGTTGGCGAGCAGCAGCCGCCCGTCGGGTCCGGCGATGAGCACGCCTTCCCGCACCGCGTGCAGCACCGCGTCGTGGTGGTCGTACATCCGCGCCAGCTCCACCGGTCCCAGGCCGTGCGTCTGGCGGCGCAGCCGGCGCGCCACGAAGGCCGTCCCGGCCGTGGACACCGAGAACGCGACGGCGCCGGTGCCGAGGATGATCGGCAACTGGTTCGCGGCCATACCGGCCACGTTGCGGACCTTGAGCCCGGAGGACACCAGGCCGATCACCGAGCCGTCGGGTCCGGTCACCGGTACCACCGCCTGGACGACACGGCCCGAGGGAGTGTCGAGTTCCTCGACGAGGACATGGCCGCGCAACGACGGTTCGATGGTTCCGACGAACTTCTTGCCGATCCGGTCGGGGATCGGGTTGGTGTAACGGATGCCATGCGTGTCCATGACGGTGATGAAGTCGACACCGCCCCTCTTCCTGACCGCTTCGGCCCTCGGTTGCAGTACCGCCGTCGGGTCCGGGGACTGCAGCGCCTCCTCCATGCCCGGAGCGTGGGCGAACGCCTCCGCCGCCGTCACCGACTGCCGTCTGGCCTCCCTCGTGCTGTCCCGTCGGGCCTGCAGGATCAGTGCCGTCACACCGGCCACGACCAACAGCACCACGATCACGATCTGGAGGACGAACACCTGCCCGGCGGCGGTGCGCAGACTCAGCAGGGTGCGCAGTCCCGTACCGGAACGGGGGTGTGCCTTCATGATCATCCCTTGAGCGGCTCACTCACCGAGAAGTGCCTCCCGCACGCTCCTCCAGTGCGTCAGCGTCGGCTTCAGGTCGTACACCAGAGGCTTTTCAGCGCATTCTACTGTTTCAGCGGATTATGCGCGCTTTCAGGGCCTCCTTTTGGGTTGCTGTCATTCGAATGCGCCGACACCAGGACCACGGCCGCGCCCGGCCCTGGAGGGGCATGACCCGGATACGCCACTACGTCTCGGACGCCCCGCTGCGGGCTGGGGGCTGGGGGCTGGAAGACCGAAGCGGCAAGCAACGCCGTCGATCACAGAATCCCGAGCAACTCGTTCGCCCGGCTCGGAATGGGGCGGCTCCTGGACCTTCCCGGGCATGGGGCTCGGGAAGGTCCAGGCGGGTCACATCATGTGTGCCCGTCCGTACGGACTTGAGGTCCTGTCCGGCGGATCATGCCGCAGACGCGGGGTGTGGCACGCACCTCTGCGGCGGTTGTCGTCGGTTGCCGACGCTCCGCGTCGACGCCCTCCTCCGTCTTGCAGCCGCACGCATCACACCCCGCTCACCGGCGTCGACCAGCCACCGTCGGCCTCCTGCGACTTGATCCGCCGCACAGGACCTAGGCCGGGTCGCCGCCCTTGTTGATCCAGGCGTGGACCACGCCGGTTTCGGCGGTGACGACCAGGTAGTCGTCACGCCCATCGCCGTCGATGTCGGCGAACTGGACTCCGTCCGGGTCCCCGACGTTGCCGGAGGCGATCTGGCCCTGAGCGATCCAGCCCGGCTTGCCGTCGCTGTCACCGCCTGTGTTGACCCAGGCATCCACCGATCCGTCGACGGAACTCAGGTTGAGGTAGTCGGCCCGCTTGTCGCAGTTGATGTTCGCGAACAAGATGCGCGAGGGGTTGGGGATACCGGAGGCGATCTTGCCCCCGTCGATCCATCCGGGCTGGCCGTCCCGGTCACCGCCGACGTTGATCCAGGCGTGTATCGCGCCGTTGCCTTCGACGATCAGGTAGTCGGCGTCCTTGTCCCCGTCGATATCGGCGAGCCGGCGCCCGTCCGTGACGTTGCCGACACCGGCGGCGATCTGGCCCCGGGGGATCCAACCGGGTTTGCCGTCGACGTCACCACCGGCGTTGATCCAGGCTCGGATCGCGCCGTCGTTGCGGCGCAGCAGGTAGTCGTCGCGGCCGTCGCCGTTGATGTCGGCGAAGTCGACGTACTCAAGCTCGCCGGGGTTGGTGCCGGAGGCGATCTGCCCCCGGGGGTTCCAGCCGGGCTTGCCGTTGGCGTCGCCGCCGGTGTTCATCCAGGCCCGCACGGCGCCGGTGCCGGGGTCGACCGCGAGGTAGTCGTCGCGGCCGTCACCGTCGATGTCGGCGAACCGTACGTTGGGGCGGTCGACTCCGACTCCGGAGGCGATCTGCCCCTGGGGGATCCATCCGCCCCGCTGGTCGCTGCACGTGTCCCCGCTCCCGGTGTCCTCGAGCCAACCCGACTCCGCGACGCCCGCGATGGCGTCGAACCATGCGTCGGCCATCTTGTCGTAGCCGCCGTCGTTGGGGTGGAGCGTGTCCGCGAGGTCGGTCGTCGTCACCTCGTTCATGTCCACCAGACTGACGTGTTTGCCGGCCTCGGCACGTTCCATGACCTCCTCGGCCACGCCGTCGTTGTAGGTGTCGATGCGAGCCTGGACGTTCGCGTCCTTCGAGGGCACCAGGGTTGCCACGAGTACGGTGCTGTTTGGGGAGTCCTTCAGGATCTGGTCGACGAGCCCTCCCAGCCTGTCCGGTGCGGAGGGCAGGGCCGTCCCCCGGTCGACGTCATTGGTGCCGAGGTGCAGGGTGACCACCGAGGGGTGGGAGAGCGGGACAGCGGACTTGGCCCGGCCGGCCACGTAGTCGATCTCCATCCCGCTGTAGCCCTCGTGGTCCGGGTCGACCGTGCGGCCGCTGTGCTGCGTACCGACGAAGTCCACATCTCGTGTCGACTCGTTCAGCCTGCCGTACAGGCGCGAGCGGTACCCCGCCCCATTGGTGCTCTTGAAGCCATCTGTGATCGAGTCGCCCAACGGCATCACACTGATGCTGCGCCGACGCAGCTCGTCATGGCCGTTGGCGACCTGCATATCGGCCTCGATCTTCAGCCAGTCGTACACGCACGGCACGGCGCCCGGCGTGTTGCATCCCGGCATGTCGTAGGTCGCGGACATCTTGGCGTTGCCGTTTGTGACATCCGACGTCGAAGTCACACCGGTGAGGTAGTGGTTCCCGCCGACGTAGTAGCCGGAGGGCCCACCAGAGTCTCCTGAACGGAGCTTGGCACCAATGGCCCGGACCTGGTACGCGCCACCACCAGGCTTGGCCCCGTCCCTCAACCCCTCTTCGTTATCGTTGACCGAAGTCAGGGCGCGCTTGAGGAGCCGGGAAGGAACGGTTGATGATGCACTGGTGAGGCCCCACCCGAAACTGTAGAGGATCTTTTTCCGAGGCACCCTTTTGTTCGGCCCGAGCTTGGCCACTCTTCTGGTGGGGAGCGGAGAGCCGTGGAGACTCGTGGTGACGACCGCCAGATCGCCCCTGGATGCCATCTTCTCGAAGATGTATTTCTCACCCCCGCCGAGGACAACATCGCCCGCTCGCGCGTAGTACCGGCCGCTGCCGTCGACGGGGGCGTTTATGAAGCAGTGCGTCGCTGTGACGATTTTGTACGCGGCGGTGATAGTACCGGCGCAGATGTACCTGTCCGGGTCCCCAGGGCTGCCCTTTTTCCAGATCTGGACGGTGTCAGCAGCTGCGTAGGCAGGGACCCCCCCTTCGATGGCGGCTGCCCGCGGTGGGGCGGCCAGCTGGAGAGATGCGCAGGCCAGGACGGAGGCAAAGACGACGCCTGAGAGTAGTGGCAGTCTTCGGTGCGCTGGCTCGATCATGTTCCGCATGCGTAATGGTCCTTTTTTCGGGGTTGTTGACACCAACCGATATGGGATCGTCCCGCGTCTCGCTCGGGCGTCATCTCGGAGCGGCTTCGAGGCCTTCTCGGGCAAGACCTCGAAGCTCACCAGGGGTTGGCACCCAGCGTCGGCTGACGCATCCTCCTCGCGGCAGTCCTCACAACGGCGGTGCCCCTCTTGACGCTGCACGGCTTTTGGCCTCGCATTTCCCCTGGGATAGGTCGGCCGTCGGTCGGTAGCAGGCACAGTCGGTCTACCTGGTACTACGGGCTACCACGAGCGCAGGTTCACACGCCCCCCGCCTTATCGATCACAACCAGCCAGGTTGCCGGCAGACGATGGAATGAAGACAGGCGCGTCGGACGTCTCATGAGCCCGGATTTTCCAAGCGACCTCCAGCCCGAACTCACCTACGACGGGCTGTGTGCCGCCGAGGCGAAGGGCAACAAGGGCGGACGTCGCCCCAGCGTCCCCGCCAGGAAGACCGACACCGTGCGCGCGGCGCACCTGGAGGGCCGCTCCGTTGCCGCGCCCGCCCGCGATCACGGCGTGAGCCGCGGCGCCGTCCGCACTGCCGTCGCCAACCTCCGGCCCGAGCACACTGCCGCCGACCCAGTCGCCCGGCGGCCTCGAACTGCCGTCTGTCCTCGACATGCCGGGCAAGCTCGCCGGCTTCCTCCGTGTCGGCGAGCTGGACGACATCGGGCGGGCCGCGCTTGACCAAGGCGTGCCCGTACGACGCGGCCAGGGTCACACCCTGCGCGTCAGCGCCGCACCGGCAGTGCACCGCCGGCTCCCTCGGGCGTGTCCGGGTCATGCCCGCTTCGGAGATGCCTTTCCGGCCCGGACGGCGGCCCGAGGTCACGTCACGGGCAGGCATTCGGGCAGGGTGAGGACCGAGTGGACGGGGCGTTCCCCTGAGGCGGGCTGTGTGCCGAGTCGGCGCAGCATGTCGTCACGCTCCGCAAGGCCCCGGGCGGTGGTGGGGAAGAGTCTGGCGTCACCCTCACGCACCACGTCCTGGTTCAGAGTCACGAACTCGCGGGTGTTGTGTTCGTAGGCGGCGAAACCCGCGGTGTGGCCCCGGTCGGCCAGCGCGTCGGCGAGCATGTACGCGCCGACGAGGGCCAGGCTGGATCCCTGCCCGGTGAGGAACGAGGGCGCGTAGGCGGCGTCACCCAGCAGGGCGACCCGACCGCTGGACCAGCGGTGCATACGGATCTGGCTGACCGCGTCGAAGAACAGGTCGTCCGCGTCGTGCAGGCCGGCGACCAGGCGCGGCACCTCCCATCCCGCACCGGCGAAGGTCTCGGCGACCAGGTCCCGTTGGGCTTTCGGGTTCCGCAACACGTGGGACGGCGGCTCCGGTTGGGCGAAGACCAGCAAGGCATGCGCCTCGTCCCCGTATCCCGTCGCGTAGAGCGTCGCGGCCCTGCCCGCAGTGCTCCACATCAGGGCTTCGCGAGAGAGGCCGAAGGTGTTGCGCATGGTGAATCCCGCGAAGCAGTAGCCGAGGTGCCGGCGGAACCGTTCCTCGGGACCGAACAGCGATTCCCGGGTACGCGAGTGCATGCCGTCCGCACCGAACACCATGTCGAACGTACGGCTGCCGCCCCCGCTGAAGGTGACGTCGACCCCGTGGGCGGTCTGGCCGAGAGTGTGGACGAAGTCGTCGAACACGAACTCCACGTCGTCACGGACCGCTGAGTAGAGCGCGTGGGTCAGATCCCCGCGCCGCACCTCCAGGTCCTGTCCCTCGACACCGCCGGTGACGACATGTGGCGGCAGTGAGGCGATCTCGCTGCCGTCACCGTCGAGGAAGGTCATCCGGCGCAGGTCGATGTGCGCGTCCCGCAGTCGCGGCAGGACCCCCATCCTGCGGACCACCTCCAGTGCTGTGCCCCGCACATCGACGGGGTAGCCGCCGCCACGCAAGGTGTCCCCCTTCTCCACCACCGTGACCTCGAATCCGTGGCGGTTCAGCCAGTACGCGAGGGCGAGCCCCGCGATGCCGGCCCCGGATATCAGGACCTTCCGCCTCGGCGTGGTTCGAAAGTCCGTCATCAGACCGTCGGAAGTCATTCCTTTTCTCCTTTGCTCATGGTGCGCACGACAGGCAGGGAGAGCGCCGTCACCACACCGGCCATGACGAAGCCGATGGCGAAGGACGATTCGGCCGGGACATCCGACCCGGCAGGAGTCCCAGCGGTGAGGATCGCGCCGCTGACCTGTACACCCACGGCATAGCCGATCACGCGGGTCACCAGGATCAGGCTGGTGGCGATGCCGGTGTCGCTCTGGTCGACGGAGGTGGCGGTGCTGCTCACCATCGCCGTGACGCACAGGCCGTTGGCGAGCGCTATCAGCATCTTGCCGATGACGAGATGCCAGATCTCGGTGTGTACGAGTGCGAGGGCGACCAGCGCGGCGGCCATCATGACGATCCCGGCGGTGACCACGGAACGCGAGCCGAACCGCCGCGCGCCGATCCCGCTGAGCGGCCCGGCCAGTGACGCGGCCAGCGCTCCGGGCAGGAGGAAGAACCCCGTCTCGGTGGCGCTCGCACCGAATCCGTACGCGTCCTCGGACACCGCGAACAACTGCGGTACGAGATAGACCGCCACCGATGTGCCGACGCAGATCACGAACGTCAGCGCGCACGACTTCCACATCGCGGGCCGTGCCAGCATGCGCAGGTCGACCATCGGTGACACCGCACGGTGCTCGACAGCTACCCATCCGGTGCCGAAGGCGGCCAGCAGCACGACGACGGCCACGAGTACGAGCGGCCGCGAGCCGAGATCGGGTGCCAGCGCCAGCCCGAGCATGAGCGTGATCAGTGTCCCGCTCAGCAGAGCCAGGCCGGGCCAGTCGACCCCGGCGTCGTCCGGGCGGCCCGGGGCGTCGGCGGGCATCAGCCGGTTCACCAGCACAGTGGCCACGATGACCGCGAACGTCGGCAGTGCGAACATCCAGTGCCGGGACAGTCCTTCCGCCACGGGACCGGCCGACAGTGTTCCCGCCATCCCGCCGCCCACGAACAGTCCGCTGACCCACCCGATGGCCACCTTCGACTCCCCCGCGGGGAGCAGCTTGCGCACCAGGATGAACGACAGGGGCAGCGCGCCCACCATGGCTCCTTGAAGAACCTGGCCCAGCAGCAGTACGGGCAGGTTCGGTGCCAGGGACGACACCAGGCCACCGACACAAACCACTGCCATCAGGCGGATCAAAACCCGTTTCCCGCCGTAACGGTCACCGAACTTGCCCGCGACCGGCGTGATGAGCGCGCCGGTGATGAGGAGCATGATGCTCAATAACGCGCCTTCGGCCGGACTCATGTCCAGCTCGCGTTGCAGAAGTGGGAGCGTCGGCGTCACCACCGACTCCAGAGCGCCGGTGGCAAGTGCCAGTACGCCGAGAGCGGCGACAGCGGGCTTTCCGATGCGGACCGGCGAAGCCAGAGTCATGGTCATGCGCGTCCTTTCCGCCGTGGCGGGACGAGTGGGGGCAGTGGGGCGCGGGGGCGGAAGACCACGGGATCGACGGTGTGTGCCGCCGAGCGGGCACGGGTTCGCCCGTCCCGGGTTCGCCCCTCGGGACGGTCTCTTGTCGGCGCTCGCTCCGGACGGTCGACGACTACTAAGCGGTCGCGGCGGTGCCCAGCCGCAGATCGAGGTCGAGGGCCTGAATCTCGGCGGGGGTACGCAGGGCGAGCCGGCTCGGGTTCCATGCGCCGCTGAGGATCTGCTTCGACAACGGCGGTCGGTCGTAGGGAAGGTGGGTCTCCTCGCCCACCAGAACGACGTGACCTCCGTGCCCCAGCCGGCGCAGCGCCGCGACGGTCGCCAGTCCGCCCGCGGAGGCGCCGACCACGACCACCCGGCCGTCGCTCACCCCTCCACCAGACGGATGGCGGCCGCTGGGCAGACCGCGGCCGCCTCGCGGACACCCTCCCGTGCTTCGGGTGCGGGAAGCGTGTCCAACAGCTCGACGATGCCGTCCTCGTCGCGCTGGTCGAAGACCTCGGGAGCGAGCAGCACGCACTGTCCCGCACCCACGCACTTCTCCTGTTCTATGGCCACCTTCACGGGTCCACCCCAATCGGCTATCACTGTTTACTAATTCGATGAACACCGTAAACTGAGTGCCGTGGGAGAGGCAAAGGAGGAGCGATGGGTACAGGCCACACCGGAACACCGGACAAGTCCGGCGGGCGAGCTCGTGTTCCCAACCGGTGGGGAGAGGGCCAACGGCTGCGTCAGGAGGTCCTGGACGCGGCCGGCCGCCTGCTCAAGGAGGCGAGCCGGCCCGAGGACGTGTCACTGCGCGGCATCGCGAGGGAAGTCGGCGTCACCGCTCCGTCGATCTACAAGCACTTCAGGGACAAGTCCGAGCTTCTGCTCGCCGTACTCGACGACATCTGCCGTGCGTTGGCCGAGAACATGCGTCAGGCGGCACAGTCGGCGCCGGACTCCGATCCATGGGCGGCTCTGCGGGCCGCCGTCGACACGTACTGCCGATTCGCCACCCAGCAGCGGCAGCGCTACCAGCTCATGTTCCACATCGGGCCGACACTGGCCGAGCCGCAGTCGTCCGCGGGCCACCCCGGAACGCATGTGATGAAGGTCTGGCGCGAGGTCGTCCAGGGATACCTGAACGCCCCGGCCGTCGGCTCCGGCGGCAACGCGGGTGCCTCGTCACTGCCCGCGGAAGACATCACGCGGCTGCTGTGGAGTGGCCTGCACGGCCAGTTCGGCATCTGGTGGATCACCACCCGCGACGAGCCGGGTCAGCAGCGCCTGGTCCAACTGCAGAACGCGCTGCTCGTCTCCCTGTTCGGCCGCTGCTGACCCGGACCGTGGTGCCGGGCTTCGTCCTTCCGCTCCCGGCGCCGGCGGCTGAACCTGCCTCCCGCCGTCACCCGGACTGGACCAGCCACTCCTGGAGTTCGACGAGGTTGCCCGCCGGGTCCTTGAGGTGGGCGACGCGCATGTGGTCCGTCATGGGAGCCGGACCATGGACGAGTACGGCTCCCCGCCCGGTGATCTCCTCACAGTAGCGGTCCAGTTCGTCGATCCGCAGGACGACAAGGGACCGGTATCCGGTCGGCTCGGCAGCGAGTTCGCCCAGCACCTGACTCATCTGGGTCCGGTCCTGGAGGGCGATGCCCGCGGCACCGTCGTCGGCGGCGGTGAACTTCGCGTACGGGCCGTCCTCTGCCTCGAACTGCGGCTTCAGCGCCAGAACGTCCCGGTAGAAGCGGTAGCAGCGGGGGAAGTCCGCGACGAGAAGGCGGACCTGGGCGAGTTTCATGAGCGCACTTTAACGTCCACACGAAACACTGAGTAAGACTGCCAAAAAATCCTGACAGTGTTAAGTAAAATGAATACTGCTAAATCTTCCTCTCCTTGACTACCGTCGCTCACGGCCATGAGGAGTGCGACAGCGCCCTCATGTCGTTCTGACCAGGTGCAAGCGAAGGAGATCTCGTGTTCGAACGCGTGGCCGAGCTGGCGATCCGCCGGTCCCGGCTGGTACTCGTCGTCGCCGTCGCGGCTGTGGCCCTCATGGGATTCGTGGGCGGCGGCGCGTTCACCAAGCTTCTGCCCGGCGGCTTCGACGACCCCGGCTCCCAGTCCAGCCGGGCCGTCGAGGTCATCGACGAGAAGTTCGGCGGGGAGACCAACCTGGTCCTGCTGGTCAGCTCCCCCGACGGCCGTGTCGACACCCCGGCCGCCAAGCGGAGCGGACAGGCCCTGGTCGCCGACCTCAAGGACGACAAGAACCTGGCGAACGTGTACTCCTACTGGGACACGAACCTCCCCGACCTCCGCTCCGAGGACGGGAAGCAGGCCCTGGTCCTCGCCCATGTGAAGGGCGAGGAAGCGGAGTTGCAGGACAACGCCCAGAGCGTCATCGACACCTACTCCGGGACCTACGAGGACACGTTCGAGGTCGAGGCCGGCGGCGGCACCGCCGTGAGTGCCGACATATCGACGCAGGTGGTCTCGGACCTGGTGCTGGCGGAGTCCATCGCCGTTCCCCTGACCCTGATACTGCTGCTGTTCGTCTTCGGCAGTGTGGTCTCCGCCCTGCTGCCGCTGGCCATCGCGGTCATCGCCATCGCCGGTGCCTTCGCCCAGCTGTCCCTCCTCGGCGGCATCACCGAGGTCTCCAACACCGCGACCAACCTGGTCACCGCCCTGGGTCTCGGACTGGGCATCGACTACGCCCTGTTGATGACCAGCCGGTTCCGTGAACAGCTCGCGTCCGGGGCTTCCGTGGACGACGCCGTCCGCCGGACGGTGAGCACCGCGGGCCGCACGGTCGCGTTCTCCGCCGCTACGGTGGCGGCCGCGCTCGCCTCGCTGCTGGTCTTCCCCCAGTACTTCCTGCGCTCCTTCGGCTACGCGGGCGTCGGAGTCGTCGCCATCGCGGCCATCAGCACCCTGTTCGTGATGCCCGCCCTGTTCGTCGTCCTGGGACACCGTGTCAACAAGGGCCGGATGCCGTGGGCCAAGCGGCAGCAGCCCAGCGTCCAGGGGTCCGTGTGGGGTCGCACGGCCCGTACGGTGATGCGGCGCCCCGCGCTCACCGCGTTGCCCGTGCTCGCGGTCCTGCTGGTGGCCGCCGCCCCGCTGATCGGCATCACCTTCGGTACGCCCGACGAGCGGGTGCTGCCGGAGAACGCCGAAAGCCGCCAGGTCACCGCGATGCTCGGCGAGAACTTCAACGGCAACGACGCGGCGGCCCTCCACATCGCCATCGACAAGGCAGTGGCCAAGGACGGGCTCACCTCGTACGCGAGCGAACTGGCCGCCCTCGACGGCGTCATCCGGGTCGAGACGAGCGCGGGAACCCATACCGCTGAAGGCTCGCCGGCCGGTCCCGGCAACCCCGCGCTCGGCCGTCCCGACGCTCAGCGGATCAACGTGGTGAGCGACCTGACCCCGAAGTCGGACGAGGCCGAGGCACTGGTCGGGGACGTGCGGGCAGTGGCGGCACCCGAAGGGACAGAGCCCCTGGTGGGTGGCACCGACGCCGAGCTGGTGGACGCGAAGGAGTCCATCAGCGGCCAGCTGCCGATCGCGATCGCCCTGGTCGTCCTCACCACCTTCGTCCTGCTCTTCCTGTTCACCGGCAGCATCGTGCAGCCGCTGCGTGCGCTGGCCCTCAACGCGGTCAGCCTGGGCGCCACCCTCGGCGTCATGACCTGGATCTTCCAGGACGGCAACCTCTCCTCCCTGCTCGGCTTCACCGCCCAGCCCATGGAGGTGTCGATGACGGTACTGATGTTCTGCATCGCCTTCGGTCTCTCGATGGACTACGAGGTGTTCGTCACCAGCCGGATCAAGGAGCTCCACGGCCAGGGCGAGGACAACGAGTCCGCCGTGGCCGACGGCCTCGGTCACACCGGGCGCATCGTCTCGGCGGCGGCTCTCCTGCTGGCCGTGAGCTTCTTCGCCTTCGGCACGGCCAAGATCACCTTTATGCAGATGTTCGGCCTCGGCAGCGGACTGGCCATCCTCATCGACGCCATCGCCGTCCGCGGTGTGCTCGTCCCCGCCGCGATGCGCCTGCTCGGCGGCTCGGCCTGGTACGCGCCGCCCTTCCTGAAGAAGCTGCACGGACGGTTCGGCCTGAGCGAGGGCGGCCCCCAGCCCGGGCCTGAGCCCGCGTACACGTCCGCGGCCGCGACGGAGCCCACGTACACGAAGGCTTCACCGGAGGTCTGACCAACCCGGTCCCCCAGCCTGCGGGCGGGCTCGACGGCACCTATCCACCGTCGAGCCCGCCCGTTCGTCCGTGCGCTCGGCGCTTCCGGCAACGAGTCGACCATCCGAGAAATAATCGATTACCTAATTTATAATCTATGATGAGTGGGATGCTCACCTGATGCCCCGCGTCGGCCTCGGCGGACGAGGCGCACTCGACCCACCTACGGAGCCATGCCATGACCTCAGCCCGGACGAGCACGAACCGCCGCTGCCACGACGCCGTCGCCCCCCTGCACTCATGTGTGTACTTCGCACCGGAACGGCAGGACGAACTCGCGGCGCTCGGCCTGGAGCCCGGGCCCATGGCCTACTACGCGGGCCGCGCGGCCCCTCTCGGCGCGGTGGGCGCGGGCGCTGTGACGGCCACGTTCTACAACTTCAACCACGAGCACGTGCGGCGGTACGTCCCCGCCGCCTGGGCCCTGGCCACACCGGAGGCGGTGCTCGCCGCCCGGTTGCGCGGCGCCGACAAGGCGCTGCGGCGGCTTCTCGGGGAGGAGGCCGTGGCCTCCGAGGACATGGCCGAGGCCGCCCGGCTGGCGTTGCACGCCGCCGAGGGGTGCCACCGGGAGGCGCGGCCGCTGTACACCGCGAACGCCGATCTCCCCGTGCCCGAGAAGCCGCACCTGGCGCTGTGGCACGCCGCGACACTGCTGCGCGAATACCGGGGTGACGGTCACCTGGCCGCGCTGGCGGTCGCGGGCCTGACCGGGATCGAGGCGCTGGTTCTGCACAACGCCACGGGCACCGCGCCGACATCGGCGCTGTTCATGCGGACCCGCGGCTGGTCGGCACAGCAGTGGGCCGGTGCACGGGACCGGCTGCGCGAGCGCGGCCTGCTGGACGAGACGGGGGATCTCACGGAGTCCGGAACCGCCCTGCGCGGTGAGGCGGAGGCGCTGACGGACCGTCTCGACACCGCGCCCTACGCGTATCTCGGCGCGGCCGGGGTCACCCGCCTCACCGAACTGGCCGCAGGCTTCACCAGGACCCTCAGGGCGGCGGGCGCGTTCCCCGCGGAACACTTCGGCAGGGGCTGAGAACCGGCCGCCCGGCCCCCGGCACGGCCGACAGGCGGTGCCGGCGACATCGCCGCCGGCACCGCCTGCTGTCCTCCGGGCCCCACAGGCCCTCAAGCCCCGTACCCCGAAGGCCCGTCACACCGTCGCGGGCTCCGTCTTCTCGCTCGTCCCGGCTGTACGCTCCTGCGCGCCCGTGGGACGCCGGCGGCTGCGGGCGAGGGGCTTGAGGGTGCGCTGGACGATGAACCATTCGGCGACGCCGGCGCTGATGAGGATCGAGCCCCACACGGACGTGGTGTAGACGTCCTCGAAGGACAGCCAGTCCAGCTGCGACCGGAGCGCGAGTCCGATCAGCAGGAACACGCGGAGCACCACCGCGGCGAAGGAGAGCGCGTAGTTCCGGATCATCCAGATGCGGTGGAGCTGGACCTGGCCGTTCCTGATCGTCCGGTAGGCCTGGTACAGGGAGTACAGCCAGGCGGCCGTGAGCACGTAGAAGGCGACCTGCGCGGGGAATCCGTCGACGGAGAACGTCGCGGCGAAGAGGGCAGCCACGGACGCGATCAGGATGCTGACCATGTACACACGGCCGAGGACGCGGTGCATCTTGCGGTACTTGTTCCGCCACGCCGGGACGAACTGGACCGGGCCGATCGCCAGCAGCAGACCCGCGGGCAGGGCGTGGATACCGAGAATCAGGTAGTGCAGCGCCAGATCCGGATTGAGCGGGATCTTGCTCTGCGACTCGTTGCCGGTCAGGTAAGCCGGAACGCTGTACCCGGCGGTGCCGATCGCGAGTACGGCGAGCAGCCACCAGCCGTACTGCGGCGATCGGCGGGTCGACGTGATGCTGGCTGTTGTTGACATGGGGGACTCCTGAATCGTGCCTGCGGGGGGAGTGACGAAACCGCTGTTCGCGGGACTCACGCTAGACGGGGGTGCAGTTGGTTTGGCAGAGGTAATTTTATTTAACAGTGTCAGGTAAATTTGACCTATTTACATCATCCTTGTCGCCGTAAGGGAACCGTCGTACGGTGAGGTGCATGAACGGAGACGCGCCGGCCGGCGCCCCACTCACCCTGCGTGAACGGCGTTGGGCCGCCGCCGTCAAGGAGATCCTGGCCGCCGCCGAGAGCCAGATCGCCGAGAACGGGCCGGCCGCTCTGTCGCTCAGGGCGGTCGCCCGCAGTCTCGGGATGACCGTGCAAGCCCTCTACCACTACTTCCCGAGCCGGGACGAGCTCGTCACCGCGCTCATCACCAAGGCGTACGAGGACCTGGCCGACGCGGTTCAGCACGCGGTCGACACGGCGCCGGAGGAGCCCGGTCACCCGGAGGGCTCCGAGGACTCCGACGTGCCCCGGATGGTGATCGCGGCCGAGAGCTACCGGCAGTGGGCGGTCGACCATCCGGAGCGGTTCCAGCTCATCTATGGAGCACCGCTGCGGCACTACTCGGCGCCCACGGAGGGCTCCAGCACCCGGGCGGTCCGCCGGATGAGCGGGATCTTCATGAACGAACTCTTCAGAGGCTTCACCTCGGAGCAACTCGCCGCCGCCGACACTCCCGCCCTCTCACCCGCGCTGAGACGCCACCTGGAGGAGTTCCTGTCACCGGACGCTCTCGGCGGGATGCCGTCTCCGGCGGTGCCCATCCTGATCAGCGCGTGGGGGCAGATGCACGGCCTGGTCGTCCTGGAGGTGTTCGGGCACACCTCGTTCGTCGGCGCGCACCAAGCCGAGATGTTCCACCTGTCGATGCGGACCATGCTCCAGGACGTCCGCCGACGGATTCCGGCCGGCGAGCCCGCGAAGTGAGAGACCGACCGCCGTACCCCACGGACGTCGTCCTCAAGGAAAGGGCGTGCCGACTGCCCGCGGTCGCGCGCCACCAGAACGACACGTCCTGAACCTCGGCTGGAAGCCGGCCGCCACGATCGACGGCCGGGCACCTCCCGGCCTGCTGGACCTCTACGACACCGAGCTCCGCCCCGTCGGCCGGGCGGTCACGGAGAGCACCGGCTATTCCCGACCCTGCTCCTCGCACTCACCCTGGTACCGCGGTACAAGCACCCCGCGACGGCACCCTGCGGTTCCTCTTCGACGACCTCCTCGGCATGCCCGAGGTCAACCGGCCGGTGCGCGCTGCGTGGCCATCAGACGACTCCGCTGCCCCGGCCGTCCCGAGAGCCCGCGTTCGGACACGCTCGGGTCCACCGACGACAAGCAAGCAGCAACCCCGCCCCCCATATGATCATCAGGACGGCTCGGCCGACCCGTGGGCATGGGCACGCCGATCGTCAGAACAGCCGGTCTGTGTCCCCCCCGTCGTGGACCGGCGATCCGGCTGTGCCCTCTCAAACCCTTGCGCGGAGGGCGCAGTCGGAGGGGGCCGGGCGGCCGCGACCGGGTGAGGTCGTCAGCGGCGTATGGCAACACGCGGGCGGCGGGAAGGCACTCCTCCGCGAAGGCGACGGCGTCGACGACCGCCTGTCGGAGTTCCCGCAACGCACCGCAAGCCGTCGTTTCGTGCCGTCGACATCCGCCAGCTCACCGTCGGCCGGCAGACAGCTCACACGGACCACCTGGAGAACCACCCTCTCGGCGCCTGCCGGCGGATGACGCCGGCGGGCGACTGCTGGGGGCAGGGGGCGGTGATGTGAGCCGCCGCTCCAGGTGCCCTCTTGAGGGAGCGTTCAGTGGAACGGAGTGATCGCCGCCTGGAGCCGGGACCGGAGGGTGGTAGCGCAGGCTGTACCGCAGAGTGACCCGACCGCTTCATGGCGGCAGGCGGACCGCGTTCCTAGGTTTGTGGTCATGCCGATCGACTCGGTGGCATCCGCCACGTCGAAGGAGGACCTCAGGCCATGGCGGTCACTGCGGAGTCCCGGTCAGGGCATCTCGTGAACACGGTCCAAGGTGGCCCCGCGCCGCCGACCGCGGACACCTGTGCGTTCCCACCACCCGACGGATCCCCGTTCAACATATACCCGCAGTGTTGCGTAGACCTTGCGTGAGCACCTCTCCGTCCAAGGCGCCGACGCCGCCCGGAGTGCCGGCCCATCAGCGGTACTC
Organism: Streptomyces sp. NPDC008313; assembly: GCF_042956125.1. Lineage (NCBI taxonomy): Bacteria > Bacillati > Actinomycetota > Actinomycetes > Kitasatosporales > Streptomycetaceae > Streptomyces > Streptomyces sp. NPDC008313. Next base: position 139,971 of record NZ_JBIBFR010000008.1, on the reverse strand, counting down.
CGTGCCGCAGGTGCGAGACATCGTTGTCCAACCTCGAGGACTCGGCATACGGATGGCGCCGCTCTCCTTATCACTTCGGCCTTCCCACAGTCGCTAAGGGATTTCGATGACACACCACTTGTCGTCCCGGGAGCCAGAACCCGCACGCGACGCCCAGCCGGCGCGCCCGGTCCCGGGCCTACGTCCTGAGGCCCAGCCCCGTCCGCCTTCCGGGACCGGACGCCCCTGCGAAGGGCGCGTCCCCCAGGAACGGAACAACCTGCGAGCAAGGTCCGGGAGGCATCATGACCGAGACCCGCAACGTCGCTACCGGAACCTGCGTATCCCCTTGACGACCACAGCGCATCAAGGACCACGCCTGCGCGCGGTGTCAGCAGGAAACGAGCTGACCCAGTGAACCCAGGACACGACCACACGATGTGGTACGGCATGCTCGGGCCCGTCGTGGTCCAGAACGGCCAGGACTCACTCGACCTGGGCCCGCGACAGCGCCGCCTGCTGCTCATCCGACTCCTCATCGAGGACGGCCGGCCCGTCTCCCTCACCGAGCTCCGCCACTCTCTCTGGGAAGACGACCAGCCCGCAGCCGCCGTGTCGTCCATCCGCGCCCACATCAGCCGACTGCGTTCGGTTCTGGACCCGGACCGCAAGGGCAGATCGTCCGTACTGGCCAGTGAAGCTGCCGGCTATGCGTTGTGCGTGCCCCGGGAAGCACGGGACACCACTGCCTTCGAGACACACGTGGTCCGGGCACGAGACGCGCTCGCACGGGAACAACTGCCGCTTGCCCGGACCGAGATCGACACGGCCCTCGGCCTGTGGCGGGGTCCTGCTCTCGGCGAGGCCGCCGAGTACCCCTTCGCCATGCGGGAGAGCGCACGCCTCAACGCGGCCCGCCAGGACGCCAGAGAGCTCCTGACGACGATCCTCATCAGGCAGGGTGACCTCGTGCCCGCCGTGAACGTCGCCGAGCAGCTCACTGTCAGTGCTCCGCTGCGCGAGGTCTCCTGGTCCCTGCTCATGCGTGCCCTCTACGCCGCTGGTCGGCCGGTGGAGGCACTGCGTCAGTACGACCGATTTCGCACCATGCTGGGCCGGGACCTGGGCCTCGACCCGAGCCCCGGCCTGCGCGACCTGCACCTCGCGATCCTGCGACACGACACCGCCTCCCTCGGGATCCCCCGGCCACCGCGGCCGTCCACGACACTGCCCGGCGTCCCCCCGGTGGTCAGGGCACCCTTCGTGGGTCGCGCGGAGCAGACGGCACAACTCGATGCCCTGCTGCGCGACGCGGCCGACGGCCACGCCCGGTGGGCCGTGGTCTCGGGTGAGCCGGGATCGGGCAAGACCCGGCTGCTGGACGAGTTCGCCGCGCAGGCCGACGAGGCCGGGTTCGCCGTCGCCCGGGCCAGCGGGGGGTACGCGCTGAGCGGCAGCAGCAATGTGGCCCTGCGCTGTCCGATCACCCAGCTCGCCGACGGCCTGCGCCGGCCCGCCCCCGGCACAGCCACGCAGGACAGGCCTCCCGGCGATGAGGTACTCACCGCGCTCGTCCAGGAGGTCACGCGAGTGCCCACACTGTGTGTGGTCGACAATCTCGACTGGGCGGCACCCGAGGTGCACGCCCAGTTGCGCCGGCTCGCGAGACTGCTGCGGGACGTTCCTGTCGTCGTGGTGTGTGCCCTGCGGGACACGGAGTCCACCCCGGTCAGCGGCCTGCTCGCGGAACTGGCCCGGCTGGACACGTGCTGGCTCCGGTTAGAAGCCCTGACGTCCGGTGACGTGGCCGAGATTCTCGCGGCACGCGGGGAGGGCGCTTCTCCCGCCGAGAGCCAGGCACTGTACCGGCGGAGCGAGGGCAATCCGTTCGTCTTGAACGAGCTGCTGAAGCTGCCGCCCCGGCAGCGCACCGGACCGTGCGCGCGGGTACCGGACGCGGTCCGCAGGATCGTCCAGGCACGGCTCGCCCAACTGCCCGCACCGGCCAGGACGATGCTGACGTATGCCGCGGCCGACGGGGGGCGGCTGGACATCGGCCTTCTGGCGGACGTCCAGGGCCTGACACACCGGCGACTGCTGCGGCTGGTCGACGACTCGGTCGCCCGACGACTCGTCGTCTGGCACGCGGACCCGGAAGTACGTGCCGGCGGCCACTACCGTCTGCCCGACCTGGTTCACGACGTGCTGCTGGGCGCGCTGACCACCTCGTCCAGGCAGTTGCTGCATTCCGAGATCGCCCGTGCCCTCACCGGCCGGAGCGACGCCGAACCAGGACGCCTGGACGACCATCTGCGCGCGGCCGGCCCCATGGCCCCGGCCGCGACCTGCAGCCAGCCGGGGCGATCGCTGCCGGACCACGAACACTGACGCTTCCGCACCATCCATCCATCCCGGACAGCGGCTCCGGAGCCAGAGGAGGAAACACATGCCCGAACAGCACGAGGCAGCGGCGGGCGCGAGTTCCGCCCAGTGCGAGGCACAGGTCGCCGCCCCCGGAACCCCGGCCCGCGAGACCCCGGTCGTCGGCCGTGGAAGCGTCCGGGCCGGCGATGACGGCGCTGCGGGGATCGCGGCGCCGACCGCGGACACGGAGACATCAGCCGGTGGAGCAGCGGCGCGGCCCCGGCCAGGCGCCACCGTCGTGGCGTCGTCCTCCGGACCGGACACCGCCGGCGACATACCGCGCGGCACGGCATCCGGTACGGCGGCCCCGGCCCCGGCGTCCGCAGCGGCCGGGGCCGACACGGACACCGGCACCACCTCCGGTTCCGCGCGCAGGGGACGTTGGCGCGCGCTCACCCTGGCGAGCGGTTCCGGCGACGGACGGCCGGAGGGGGCCACGGCGACAGCGGCGGCGGGTGCCGACAGCGGTCCCCCGGACTCCGGCACGGACGCCCCGGGCCGTCCGAAGAAGCCCGTGCTCGCCGGTGCCGCCATGGTGGGCGCGATCCTCATCGCCGTACCGCTGCTGATCACGGTGACCACCAACGACAAGGACAAGCACGGCGACAAGGTCGCCGGCGCTGGTTCGTCCGACACCCTGCTCGACAGCGGCGACGCGCCTCCCGGGGCCTTCGTCGCGGAATCCCCGTCCTCGAAGAAGACAGGGAAGGAACCCGAGAAGAGGACCGGAGCGAAGAAGGAAACGCCGGTGCGGAACGGCGCGCCCGGCGCGCACGCCCCCTCGCCCCACAACTCCCCGACCAAGACGACCCCGGAGAAGAAGACCACACAGGAAAAGGTCGCGCGTAGGTCGCAGAGCAACCTGCCCTCCGCACTGACCAGGGTGCTCATCAAGAACAACACGAATGCCACCTGCGTGGACCTCCCGGGCTTCTCGAACGGCAAATCCGAGGGCCAGGTCGTCCAGTCGACGTGCAACAGCAACGCGGACGACAACCAGCTCTGGAATCTGGAACAGCAGTACCGCGATGCGGGCCCGGGCGGCGCGCCGTTGTTCCTGATACGCAACATCAAGGACCGGATGTGCCTCAACCTGCCCGGCTACACCGGGGTCGGCGGTGGGACGAGGGTGACGGAGTACCCCTGCACCAACTCGATGGCCGACAACCAGCTGTGGTGGCTGGATCAGCAGCCTGACGGCAAGTACTGGATCCGCAACCTCGCCAGCGACAACCAGTGCCTGGACTCCTACTCCGCCAACGGCACCACACGCAATCTGATCGTCTGGCCCTGTGCCCCGGAGAGCGAGAACAATCACGAATGGTTCACCACGCCGCACTGAGCGGCTGAACCGCTCCCGTCGTCCGGGGTGGCCTCACGGGATGCACGGGGCCACCCCGGACACCGCCGGGCGGGGTGAATTCCCGGTGCGCCGCGGGCATCGGCCTCGACACACCACACCCGGGCCAAAACCGACAACCGACAACCGACAACCGACCGAAGGACAGGAACGTGCCCAAGACCATCGTCATCACCGGTGCGAGCGACGGAATCGGTCTCTCGGCCGCTCGTCAACTGGTACGCGACGGGCACCACGTGGTCATGGTCGGCCGGTCGCCGGACAAGATCCGTACGGTGGCGGACGAGCTGGGAACCGAGTACCTCACCGCCGACTTCGCCAGGCTGGACGACGTGCGCGCGCTCGCCTCGGAACTCAACGTCCGCCATCCCCGGATCGACGTACTGGTGAACAACGCGGGAGCGATTCTCGGTGAGCGCACCGTCACGGCCGACGGGTTCGAGGAGTCGTTCCAGGTCAACTATCTCGCACACTTCCTGCTGACCAACCTGCTCATCGACGCCCTGCTCGCCGGCGGCGCCTCGGTCGTCCAGACATCCAGCAACGCCGCCCGGCTCTCCTCGCGGGTGGAGCTGGACGACCTGAACAACTCCCGCCGGTACTCACCGGTGCGCGCCTACGGCAACGCCAAGATGGAGCTCATCCTCTTCACTCAGGAACTTCACCGCAGGTACCACTCCCGCGGGCTGTCGGCGGTCGCCTTCCACCCCGGGGGCGTGGCCTCGGGTTTCGCCAGGAACAGCCGCAGCCCGGTGGGCACGCTGTTCCGGTCGCCCGTGCCACGCCTCTTCTTCCAGTCGCCCGACAAGGGTGCCGGCCAGCTGCTGTGGCTGGCCACGTCCGAGCCGGGCCGGAGCTGGGCCTCCGGCGCATACTACGAGAAGCGCAGGATGCGGGCCGTCAAGACCCAGCCCATCGCCACCGAACTCTGGGAAGCCAGCGTGAAGTTGCTGGACCTCGATCAGTAGCGTCCGCGCACGCCGCCGGTCACGCCGGCCGGGGGTGGTGGCTCGGGACCGCGTGCCCGCGGCGGACTGTTTCCGAGACGACGATCGAGCACGAACCCGTGGAGGAGCCGGCCGGCGGTGGGATGCCGTCGGCCGCGTCGGACGATACGGCCGTCTTCCGGACACCCTGATCAGAACCGCCATCCCCGGGCCGGAAAGGCCGCCGCGTGCGCGGCCCACGGTGACCGCGATCCGACTGCGGCTGCACTCATCCACTGCGTAGGGAAGAAGGGTCTGTGGAACCAACCACACATACATCGGAAGATCTGATCATCGGCACGGTCACCGGCACCAACCTGGACGCCGCGTTCGGGTTTCACCATGCCCACCTCGGTGAGTTCATGCTGCCCCTCGCGCCGACGGCGTTCCGGCGAATCGTCGAGAAAGATCAGATGCTCGCCGTCGAACGTCACGGAGAGATCGCGGGACTCTGCTACGTCAAACCGGACGGCAAGGAACTCGACACCGTCCCCCGGTGGGAGTTCGGCGGCCTCCACCTCTCCCCAGCCCTGCGCGGCCGGGGCCTCGGGACACTGCTGAGCACCGTCGCGATCGCCTCCGTCACCCACTCCGACCGCAAGCCGGTCATGGGCTACGTGCATCAGGACAATTCCGCGGGGATGGGACTGCTCGTCCATCGCCTCGGATTCGCCGTCACCGATCGGACGATCCGGCTCGGCCCCGACGACGCGCCGGGACACCTCCGCCGCGACAGCGCCGGCTTCGCGACCGCCAACGTTCTCCGGCTTCCCGACGCGGCGACGGCACGCCTCGCCGATCGCCTGGAGCACCTCGTGGACGGCTCACGCGGTTCTTCCCCGCCGGTCCGACTCCGGCTCCGTGACGTCCTCTTCCCCGCAGGGCTGCATGAAGCCGTCCGGCGCCTGCGGACGTGACGCGCGTGCTCCTCAGGAGCGGTGCGCGGTGACGGCGTCGGACATGCAGCACAGCTGGGAGACCGGTGGTGCCGGGACGTGTCCGTCCGGGAGCGCGCCGGGCGGGGAGGCGTCAAGGTGCAGCGGGCGGACACGAAAGCCGGCGCGAACGGCAGACATTCTTCTCCCGCCCTTCAACACGACCGGCGGGCGCTGCGTAGACCCCGTGACCAACTCGTCGGTCCGACGCACGAACGGTCCGGGGCGATGCCGGGTGGAGGTGAACCGACCCTGTGACTTCCCGTCACGGTCACGGCCCGCGGGGCACCGCCGGATGCCGCGCACGGCCGGCGACGTCGTCAACGCGGGCCGCCCGCTCGGCCGGCACGCGGATCCCGCTCCCCCGCCGGACATCCGCGTACGGCGGGCTTGTCGGCTCAACCGGGATGCCCGGCCCGGGACAGACGTGCCCGACCGGTGGCGGGCATGGGCGCGGGTGCCGCGGACAGGTCGTCCGGCACCCAGGATGGTGTACCGACCGAAGGGATCAGATGGACACACGACCCGGTGACCGGCAGGCAGGCGGGGCCGGCGCCCTGCCGGGGACACCCGGGGGCGCCGGCCCGGCCCTCGCCCTGGCACCACCCGTCGGCACTCGGCCCGCCGGCGTCCCGCAGGTACCCGAGGCCGTACGGACCGTCGCCCGTGAGGCACCGGGGCACTGGATCGCGGTGGTGGACCCGGAGTGGACCGAGGAGGGGACACCGCCGCAGTGGGCCGTACTGGGGGAATGGCAGTCGGACGACGAGGGCGATGCGGGGGACTTTCGCGCCAACCCGGAGTACCGGCCCTCGGCCCGCGTGCTCGGCTGGCCGGAACCCACCGACCCGGTGGACGCAGCGGCGCAGCGGGCCGCCACGGGATACGGATCGGTGGACGAGGTGCTCGAGGCGCTCGTGGAGGCGGACGTCACGGTGGTTCGCGGGCCCGACGGCGAACCGCTCACGGCCGCCGGCCCGGACGGAGCGCCCGTCGTGCTGCTGTTCACCTCGCCGGAACATGAGTTCATGTCCCCGACGGTTCAGCACGACAGACTGTCGGCACGGGTGCTGGCCCGCTCACTGAGCGGTTCGGACACCCTGATGATGGTCAACGCCGGGGCCGTGGCTCCCCTGGTGCTGCCGGCGGACGGTCTTCCCGGCCTCTCGCCCGAGCCGCCGCCCGATGCGTCGATGCCACAGCCCGGAGGAACGGGCGCGCACGGCGACGGGAGTGACGGTTGAACCGGCTTTCGCGAGCCGGTCGTTCGCGCCGCCGGTCCCCGTCCGGGGGGTCCGGCGGTGGCGGGTGCGGCGGCCGCGTCGTCCTCAGGGCATGATGGCGTCGTCGGCTCACCGACACCCGCCCTCGACCGAGCAGGGCGTCCCGCATGTCTCCTATGTGGCAAGGAGGTCGGCGCGTGTCGCGCCAGGTACTGACGGTCGGTCCGGGGGACCGCGACCGCTACAGAACGATCGGTGAGGCACTCGCGGCTGCCCGTACCGGCGCGCTCATCAGCGTCCGGCCCGGGACGTACACGGAGAACATGGTGATCCACACCCGCGTCACCCTCACCGCCGCCGAAGGGCCGGGCACGGTCGAGATACGACCGCGCTCGGGCAGCGTGCTCACGCTGCGCGCCGACGCCGTGATGCTGTCCGAGCTGACCCTGCGCGGCAACGACGCCGAGGAGCCGGCCGTGGACGTGCGGCGCGGACAGGCCGCGCTCGACGGCTGCGAGGTCGTGGGCGCCGCGTGGACGGCGCTGCTGGCCGGGGGCACCGGTTCGCTCGCACTGCGGAACTGCCGGGTCAGCAACCCCCAGGGGGCGGGCATCGTGGTCACCTCCACCACGCCCACCACCGTGGAGTCCTGCACACTCGAGCACCTGGGCACCAGCGCCCTGGTCCTCGCGGAACAGGGCGAGGCCCGCGTCCGCGACTGCACGGTGCGCGACGCCCGTGGCAACGGTGTGCTCGCCAACGGCGAGGCGCGCGGCACCGTCGAGGACTGCGACATCTCCTCCACGGACAAACCCTCTCTCGCCCTGGAACAGAACAGCGCCCTGACGGTGTCACGCACCGTGGTGCACGACACCAGCACCGGTGTGCACCTGAGCAGCGCGGGCCGTACGACGCTGGAGGATGTCCGCGTCAGCGGGGCCTCGGTGAACGGGATCACTCTGGCCCAGGGCACCGACCCGGTGCTGCGCCGCTGCCGTGTCTCGCGCACCCGTGGTCACGGCGTGCTGGTCACCGACCGGGCGCGCGGCACGTTCGAGGACTGCTGGGTGGACGGCGCGCAGGGCGCGGCCCTGCGCGTCGCGGGGGCCGCTTCCCCGGCACTGACCGGTCTGTCGGTGCGCGGCTGCGAGGGAGCCGGGCTGCTTCTGGAGGAGGACTCCGCGGCGGAACTGGACCACCTGGAGGTGAACGGCGGCTCGCCCGCGATCGCCGTACACGACGGCGCCAACCCGCTGCTGCGCCGGGCCCGGCTGGTGGAGCCCTCGGGCGACGGCATCACGGCCACCCAGGGGGCCCGCGGACGCGTCGAGGACTGCGAGATCGTCCGGCCGAAGGACGCGGGGGTGCGGGTCGGCTCGGACAGCACGCTCTACCTGGCCGGCGGCGGGGTTTCCGACACCGCGGCCAACGGCCTGGTGGTGGAGGAGGGGGGCAGCGTCACCGTGCGCGACTTCCGCGTCGAGATGTGCGGCGAGGAGGGCGTGCTGGTCACCGCGGGCGGCGAACTGACCGCCAACCGCGCCACCGTGCACGCCGCCAAGGGCCACGGCGTCCTGCTGCAGGAGGGAGCACTCGCCTCTCTCAGCGGCTGCGAGGTCAGCGGCGGGGCCCGGGACGGCTTCCGGGTGGAGTCCACGGCGCCGGTCTCCCTCGTGAACTGCCTCGCCCGGGAGAACGGCGGCGGAGGACTGGTGCAGACCGCGCCCGGCGAACGGCTCGCCGTGGAGGGTTGGACCAGCACCGGCAACGGCAAGCGGGACGCCTGGGGCACCGGCAGTGCCGAGAACACCGACCCGGCCGGCGCCGGCGCCGCGGACTCACCGGCACCGGACCGCGCGGACGGGCCGCTCGGTGCCCTCAACGCGCTGATCGGCCTGGAGAACGTCAAGCAGCAGGTCAGCACCCTGGTGAACCTCACCCAGCTCGCCCGGCGCCGTGAACAACTCGGCATGTCCGCTCCGCCCATGAGCCGGCACCTGATATTCGCCGGTCCGCCCGGGACCGGCAAGACCACCGTCGCCCGCCTCTACGGGGAGATCCTGGCCGAGCTCGGCTCGTTGCGCAGCGGTCATCTGGTGGAGGTCTCACGTGCCGACCTCGTCGCGCAGATCGTCGGCGGCACCGCGATCAAGACCACCGAGACCTTCGAGCGTGCGCTCGGCGGCGTGCTGTTCATCGACGAGGCGTACACCCTCACGGCGGACAGCGGCAACGGCGGCGCCGACTTCGGCCGTGAGGCGGTGGACACCCTGCTGAAACTGATGGAGGACCACCGCGACGACGTGGTGGTGGTCGCGGCCGGCTACACCGACCAGATGCGGTCCTTCCTCGGTTCCAACCCGGGCCTGGCATCCCGCTTCTCCCGGACGGTCGAGTTCGAGAACTACTCCGTGCCCGAACTGGTCGCCATCATGGAGAACATGTGCGGCCGGCACCAGTACGAGTTGGGCGAGGGCACCGCGGCGGCCCTGGCCGCGCACTTCGAGGCGATGCCGCGGGACGCCGGTTTCGGCAACGGCCGGGCCGCACGAGGGGTGTTCGAGGAGATGGTGGACCGGCAGGCGGTCCGGCTCGCGGCCCGGCGGCAGGTCGGTGAGGGGGACCTGCGGCTGCTGTTGCCGGAGGACGTCTCCGACACCGCCGCCGAGCGGGCCGCCGGGACCGCGGACCCGGACGACGACCCGCTGACCCGCCTCGGCGACATGATCGGACTGGCCGAGGTGAAGCGCGACGTCTCGGATCTGGTCAATCTCATCACCACGGCCCGCCATCGAGCCGCGGCAGGACTGCCGGTACCCTCGCTCAGCCACCATCTGGTGTTCACCGGTCCACCCGGCACCGGCAAGACCACCGTCGCCCGCCTCTACGGGGAGATCCTCACCCGGCTCGGTATCCTCCGGCAGGGCCAGCTGATCGAGGCGGCCCGCGCCGACCTGGTCGGCCGCTACATCGGCCACACCGCCCAGCTCACCCGCGAGGTCTTCGAACGCGCACGCGGCGGCGTGCTGTTCATCGACGAGGCCTACACCCTCACCCCACGCGGCGGCGGCGCCGATTTCGGACAGGAGGCGGTGGACACGCTGCTGAAGCTGATGGAGGACCACCGCGACGAGGTCGTCGTCATCGTCGCCGGTTACACCGAGGAGATGGAACGCTTCCTCGCGTCCAACCCCGGCCTGTCGTCCCGTTTCCCGCGGCGGATCGCCTTCGCCGACTACTCCTCCGACGAACTGGTCACCATCGTGCGGGGCCGGGCCACGGCCATGGGCTACGAGTGCGGGCCCGGCACCGGCCCGCTGCTCATGGAGTACTTCGACTCACTGCCCCGGGACCGTTCCTTCGGCAACGCGCGCCTGGCCCGCCAGGTGGTCGAGTCGATGGTGACCCGGCAGGCGCGACGGCTCAGCTCGGTGTCCGTGCCCACACTGGACGAGCTGCGTCTGCTGCTGCCGGAGGATGTCGCGGCCGCCGCGTCGGGGGGTGTGGCGCGGTGACGCGGCACACCCGCAAGGCCGCCCGTCTGATGTCCGGTGCCGGCCTCGCCGCCGCTCTGCTGTTGTCCGCGGCCGTTCCTGCTTGGACAGAGCCCCTGACGCCCGTGGTGGCGGCCGACGGCGACAAGGGCCAGCAACTGCCCCGCATGCCGTCCGCGCTCGATCCGGACGGCACGGAGGCCTGCACCCCCGCCTCCGCCGAGCGCGCGAAGCAGCCGGACTGGTCCCGCCAGCGCCTCGACCTGGACCGGTCCCGTGCGCACAGCACCGGCGCCGGCGTCACCGTGGCCCTGATCGGCACCGGGGTCGTCCCCGGCGCCGTCGGGCTCGGCGACCGGGTCACCTCCCGGGGGGCGGCCGCCGAGGACTGCGTCGGGTACGGCACCTTCCTGGCCGGGTTGATCGCCGGAACCGGTGGAGACCATCCGCACCTGGCCGGGGTCGCCCCGGGGGCACGGATCCTGGCCCTGCGCGGCACAAGCCGGTTCGGTGAGCCCGACCCCGCTCTGGTCACCGCGGCGGTACGCGAGGCGACCGACGCCCGGGCCGGTGTGATCGCGGTCGCCGTCGCGCTGTCAGACCGTGACGCGGAGCTGACCCGTGCGGTCGCCGAGGCGCGCCGGGCGGGCGCTGTGGTGGTCGCCGCCGCGGCGCCCGACCCGCCCCGCGGGGGGAGCGGCGAGCCGCCCTTCCGCACCTACTGGCCCGCGGGCGAGCCAGGCGTCCTCTCGGTCGCCGGCATGCTCGCCGACGGCAGCCGTCCGGACGACGCCCCGCGCACGGACGGCATCGACCTGGTCGCCCCCGCGTACGGGGTCGTCTCCGGCGGCCCGCGCGGCAACGGCCACTACCTGGGCGACGGAGCCCCGGTGGCCACGGCGTACGCCGCCGGGGCCGCCGCGGCGGTCCGTGCCGCCCACCCCGACGACTCCGCCGGTGCCGTCGCCCGCCGGCTGACCGCCACCGCCTACCCTGCCGACATTCCGCAGCTGGACCCTTACGCGGCCGTCACCACGGTCCTCGGTATGCCGGGTGCGTCCGCCGACGCCGAACGCGCCGCGGATCCCGTGGCCGTCCCGGAGACCTCCGCGGCCGACCGCACGGTGGCACGCGCCACCCTCCTCGTTCTCCTGGGTGGCGCCGGCGTTCTCGTCGTCCTCTGGGCCGCTTTCGTCCTTCGTACGGCCCGCGCCCGGGGATGGCGTCCGGCAGAAGCGGGCGGGCCGGAGCGGGAACAGCCAGAAGCGTAGGTCCACGGTCCGGGGACGGGGGCCCGGGTCGCCCGCGTCCCTCAGTCCTGCTGTCCCTGGAGCTCCTCCATGAGCGCCGTCTGTACCAGCCGCTGCCGCCGGCGGGCGATGTGAAGGGCTCGCCCGGGCGGAAGGGCGAGAGGCTTGGCATCGCCGAAGAGGCGGCCCTCCGACGGCGGGCAGGACAGCAGGAGGGCGGGATTGTTCGCCTCGTCCAGGCGGCGCAGGAGCGCGTCGCCGAGGCTGCGGCCGGCGCCCATGGCGCCGCGGGCCACGACCATGTGCAGGCCGGTCTCGAAGCCGAGCGTCAGATACTCGAAGAGCGGCTCGAAAGGACTCTCGAACGTGTTGTTGGCGACCATGTCGTAGTCGTCGACCAGGACGAACAGCCGTGGGCCGGTCCACCAGTCGCACCGGCGCATGCGGGCCGGGGCGATGTCCGCGCCCGGGACCCGGGTCCTGAGCGCGCGGGCCGCGCCCTCGACGGTTTCCTTGAGGTTGTCCAGGGAGATCACGTGGCCGATGCGGTACTGCTCGGGGACGCTGTCCACCAGGGTACGGCGGTAGTCCACCACGATGATCTTCGCCTCGTCCGGGGTGTAGCGGGCGGTGATGCCCGCGGTGACGCGACGCAGCAGGTTGGTCTTGCCGCTCTCCGTGTCGCCGACCACGATCAGGTGCGGGGTGCGGCTGAAGTCGTGCCAGACCGGTTCCAGGGCGTCCTGGTCGATGCCGAGCGGCAGACGCATGCCGCCGCCCTCGGTGGGCAGGGGCGCGGGAAGTTCGGCGAGCGGGAGCCGGTGCGGCAGCATCCGGACCTGCGGGGCCACCGGGCCGGACCAGTGCCGGGCGACCCGGGTGACCAGGTCGCCGACACCGTCGCCGAGGTCGTCGAGGGACCCGCTGCCGTCCAGTCGGGGCAAGGCGGCCAAAAAGTGCATCTTGCTGTCGGCCGTGATGCCGCGACCGCCGCTGCGCGGCACCGTGCGTGCCTTGCGGGTGTCGGTCTCGGAGTCCATCGGGTCGCCCATCCGCAGTTCCAGCCGGGTGGCGGCCTGGTCACGGACCTGGGCGGACAGCTCCACCCACCGGGTGGTGGCGACGATGAGGTGGATGCCGTAGTTGAGGCCGCGGGCGGCGATCTCGTTGAACTTGGGGATCAGGTCGTCGTAGTCCTGGCGGACCGTGGACCAGCCGTCGACCACCAGGAAGACGTCGCCGAAGGGCTCGTCGGGGAACTCCCCCGCGGCGCGACGGCGGCGGTAGGACTGCATGGAGTCGAGGGTGTGGTCCACGAAGAACTGCTCGCGGTGGGCGAGCAGGGTCATCACCTCGGCGACGGCCCGGTGCACCCGCTCCGGGCTGAGCCGCGCCGCGACGCCACCGACGTGCGGCAGCCCGGCCAGCTGCGCGAGGCCGCCGCCTCCGAAGTCGAGGCAGTAGAACTGGATCTCCTGCGGAGTGTGGGTGAGGGCGAGGGCGGCGATGAGAGTGCGGACGAGAGTGGACTTGCCGCTCTGCGAGCCGCCCGCGACGGCGACGTGTCCGCCGGCTCCGGAGAGGTCCACGACCAGTGGGTCGCGGCGCTGCTCGAAGGGTTTGTCCACCAGGCCGACCGGCACGCGCAGCTTGCCCGTTCCGGGCCAGCCTGTGGCCGTGAGGCCGCGCTCGGGGTCGGGGGCGAGGCCGGGCAGCAGGGCGTCGAGCGGCACCGGTTCTCCCAGCGGGGGCAGCCACACCTGGTGGGCGGCGGGACCGGAGTCGCGCAGGCGGCCGAGGGCCACGTCGAGCAGGGTCTCCTCGTCGCCGCTCTCCTCGGTCTCCGGCTCCGGCACCGGGGTGGTGTCCAGCGTCCGGGGCACCACCCAGCCGCTGGTCCACGGCACCACCTGACTGGCCACCCTGGCCTGCGCCACCGCGCCGTTGCGTCGCTGGTAGGTGCCGGAGGAGTAGGCCGCGCGGAACCGGGTCAGGGACTCCACGCCGGACTTCAGGTAGCCGCTGCCGGGCTGGGCCGGCAGCTCGTAGGCGTCCGGCACCCCGAGTACGCCGCGGCTCTCCATCGCCGAGAAGGTGCGCAGGCCGATGCGGTACGAGAGGTGGCTCTCCAACTGGTGCATGCGGCCCTCGTCCAGGCGCTGCGAGGCAAGCAGCAGATGCACCCCGAGGGAGCGGCCGAGACGGCCGATCATCACGAACAGGTCCATGAACTCCCGGTGCGCGGCCAGGAGTTCACTGAACTCGTCGACCACCACGAAAAGGCTCGGCAGCGGGGTGAGGCCGGCCCCGGCGGCACGTGCCCGCTCGTACTCCAGCGCCGAGGTGTAGTTGCCTGCCGCGCGCAACAGCTCCTGCCGTCGTATGAGTTCGCCGTGCAGGGCGTCCTGCATGCGTTCCACCAGGTCGACCTCGTCGGCGAGGTTGGTGATGACGGCGGAGGTGTGCGGGAGTTCCTCCAGGCCGAGGAAGGTGGCGCCGCCCTTGAAGTCGACCAGGACGAAGTTGAGGGTCTCGGAGGAGTTGGTCAGGGCCAGGCCGAGCACCAGGGTCCGCAGCAGTTCGCTCTTGCCGGAGCCGGTGGCGCCGATGAGCATGCCGTGCGGGCCCATGCCGCCCTGCGCGGACTCCTTGATGTCGAGTTCCACCGGGCGCCCGTCCACACCGACCGCGATCGGCACCCGCAGCCGCCCGGAGCCGATGTGCGCCTCGAAGAGGGCGTGCGGATCATGCCGGTGCAGGTCGGGGACGCCGAGCAGGGTGGTCAGTTCCACGTCGGCGTCCAGCGGCTGCGCGATGTCGGTGCCCAGGCTGATCCTGCGCGGGCTGAGCAGCCGGGCCAGCGACTCCGCGCCCGGCGGGCCGAGCCGGTCGGGCCGGCCCAGCGGCACGGAGCGCTCCTTGCGACTGCGGTCGGTGCGCACCAGGCTCACCACGTCCGGGCCGACGGTCAGCCGCAGCGTGTTGCGGCCGGGCCGCCAGCGCAGCGCCCCCGAGACGTCGAGCACCAGGGCGTTGCGGTAGCCCTGTCCCGCCCACCGGTGGCCCTCGGGGACGGTGACACCGTCCAGGACGACGACGGTGAAGGGCTCGTCACGGCCCGGCCGGGCGTCCGGGTCGAAGCCCGGGCGCTCGGCGAACTCGACGCCGAGCAGGTCGTCCAGTTCGGTGAGGTCGGCGATGATCCGGCGGACCTGCCCGGCGCCGTCCTCCTCGTACGGGTGCAGCGTGTGGGGCAGCCACTTGGCCCACTCCCAGTCGGGCCGGCGCTCGTCGCTCACACAGAGGGCGAGCCACAGGTCTTCGGGCGCGTGGAACACCGCGAGTTGGCCGACCACGGCTCGGACCAGGGCACGTACGGCGTCGGTGGCTTCTGCCGAATTCTCACCGTGCCCGACGTTGTCGCCGCCTCGGTCGTTCTCCCCGCGCGGCACGTCACCGGGTGCCTCTTCGGGACGCAGCAATACCTGGGCCGAGGAGCGGAGGTAGAGGGCGATCGGTTGCTCGGGGATGGTGGAGTAGGCACGGACGAAGCGGCGCAGGGCGTGCGCGCAGAGTGGTTCAAGGTCCTCCACCGGACGGGTGGAGACCGGGGTCAGGGTCAGTGCGAGCTGCTGCTCGCCGACCGCGAGCCGGACTTCGCCGAAGTCCTCGTCGGCCGGGCGGCGTTCCCACAGCCGCGAGGTGCGGGCCACCGAGCGCAGCGACGCGGGTTCCGGGTGGCGCCAGGCGAGGGCCCGCTGCTGCTCGGCGATGGAGACCCGGACCCGATGACGGATCTGCGCCAGATAGCGGAGGTAGTCACGGCGCTCCCCCTTCAGACGCTGCTTGCGCTCGCCGGAGCGGCGCATGAGCTGTCCCAGCAGCATGGCACCGACGGAGAGGGCCATGACACCCATCGCGATGTACAGGAACGCACCGTTGCCGCCGCCGGGGCGCAGGAACAGCAGCATCATCGACACCGACATCAGTGCCATCGGCAGGTAGGTCCATACCGCCGTGGTGTCCGGCACCGTCTCGGCCAGGACCGGCGGCTCCTGGAGGGTCAATTGCCCGTCGGGCATCTCCGGTCCGCGTCTGCGGGCCGGCCGGCGGAACAGCACGACACTCACGGAACAGAACCTCCGGTTTCACTGGCTTTCCGGCCCGCGCCGAATACCGGCGCACCTGTGGGGGAAATGCCTGTCGGTCGGTTTCCTGTCGGCCGGCTTCGTCCCGGACAAGAGTCCGGTCCGCGGCACGAACCGGCGGGCTCAGGCAGTAGTGTGCATTCACGAAACGCGAACTGTCCACGCGGCAGAGGTTGTCGCCGGGCCCGCGGACATGATTTCACCCCACGGCCCCTGTCCGGCCGCGCGGGCGTTCCGTACTCTTCGCACGTTCCCTCTCCGGGAAATCCTCCCCGACAAAGTCTCCACGGAAGACGAGAGTTCAGCTGATGACCGACAGCGCGGTGGCCGGACTGTGCCGCCTGACCGTACGTGCGCCGAGCGTCTCCGTCGATCTGGCCGTGCCCGCCGACGTGCCGGTCGCCGATCTCCTGCCCACGCTGCTGCGCTACGTCGGTGAGGATGCCGAGGAGGCCGGACTCGACCACGCCGGCTGGGTGCTCCAGCGGCTGGGCGACGCCCCGCTCGACGAGGAGACCACCCTTGCCCGCGCCGGGCTCTTCGACGGCGCCGTGCTCCACCTGCGCCCGCACACCGAGGCGCTGCCCGAGGCCAGGCTCGACGACCTGGTGGACGGGATAGCCGACACCGCGGGCCGACGACTGCACACCTGGCGTCCGGCGGCGGCCCGCGGGTTTCTGGTGGGAGCCGCGGCGGTGACCGCGGTGGCCGCTCTCGTCCTGGTGGTCCGGCCGGGGGTGACCGGCTCCGGCTCCTCCCGGGCCGCCTGCGCGGCGGTGGCCGGGCTGCTGCTGCTCGCGGGTGCGGGCACGGCGAGCCGCGCGGTCGGCGACCGTCTGTCGGCAACCGCGCTCGCCCTGCTGGTCGCGCCCTGCCTGGCGCTGTCCGGCTGGCTGCTGGTCGGCGGCGACCTGACCGGCCCGGACGCCGCGCGGGCGGCTGGGGCGCGGCTGCTCGCGGCGGGCGCCGCGGGCGCGGGCGGCGCGGTCCTCGCGCTGGCTGCCACCGCGGTCGGCGCCCCGGCGCTCCTGGCCACGGCCGTGGTCTCGGTGGCGGCCGCCGTCACCGGGGCCCTGATGGGGTATACCCACCTGACCGTGCCGGCCTCGGCAGCGCTGGTGGCCGCGGTGGTCGCGCTGGCCTCCGGCACGGTGGCACCGTTCGCCTTCAAGCTGGCCGGGATGCGAATACCCGCTCTGCCGTCCTCCGCCGCGCAGCTCCAGGAGGGCATCGAGCCCTATGCGGGCGACGAGGTCGCCGAGCGCACCGAGTTGGCCGGACGCTGGGTCACCGCGCTCTTCACCGCCGTCGGCGTCGTCGCGGCCGCCACCCTGGCGGTCCTCGCCGAGCGGCCGAACCTGCCCGAGGTGCTGACCGCTCTCGCGCTGAGCCTGCTGCTCCTCCTGCACAGCCGTGGTCTGGGGCACATCGGGCAGCGGCTGGCCCTGGCAGTACCCGGCGTCTGGGGGCTGCTGCTGCTCGCCCGCGCCTGGGCGGCGGACCTCGACAGCACCGGCCGCGTGGTGGTGTTCGCCGTGCTGCTGGCCGTTGCCGCCGCGCTGGTGATCGCCTCCTGGACGGTGCCCGGTCGTCGTGTACTGCCGTACTGGGGCCGCGCGGCGGAGCTGGGGCACACCGCGTTCGCCGTGGCACTGCTGCCCCTCACCCTCTGGGCAGCAGGGCTTTTCGGCTGGCTGCGCGGTCTGTTCGGCTGATCACACCGGTACCCGGAAAACGAGTTGAGGAAGGCACGTGCAGTCCAAACGCGATCAGGTCCACGCCCACGGTTTCATGATGGGCAGGCTCAGCTCGGGCCTGCTGACGGCCGACCCGGACGCCCCGGAGAGCCCGCTGGGGCGCACCACCCGGGGCGTGGTCTTCGGCGTACTGATCACGGTTCTCGTGGGCGCGGGCGCCACCGTCTACGGGCTGCTGCGCCCCGGCGGGAACGACAGCTGGCGCGACGGTGAGCACCTGGTGGTCAACCGCGACACGGGCGCCAGGTATCTGTGGACCGGCACCGACGATGTGCTGCACCCGGTGCTGAACTACGCTTCGGCACGGCTGATCGCAGGCTCCGACCTGCCGACCGCGGACGTGCGCACCGCGTCCCTGCGGGACGTTCCAGTGGGTGCCCCCGTCGGTGTCCCCAGCGCCCCGGACACCATTCCCGGACCCGGCGATCTCGACGACTCCCCCTGGCACGTGTGCGTCACGGGACCCGGCGGAGCCCTGCCCGACACCTCGGGCACCGCGGGGGATACCGAGGTGGACGAGCCGGGGACCACCACCGTGGTGGCCGGGGTGCCGGTGAAGTCCAGCGATCTCGACGGTGACCACGCGGTGCTGGTCCGTGGGCCGGACAAGACCGAGTACCTGGTGTGGCGGGGCAGCAGACTTCCCCTGGACCGTGCCTCCGCCGCCCGCAACGCCCTCGGTTACAGCTCCCAGCGGCCGGTCCCGGTCTCGGCGGCGTTCCTCGACGCCCTGGCCCCCGGCCCCCTCCTGCGCCCGCCCGCGGTGTCCGGGCGCGGCGAGGAAGGTCCCCGGCTCGGCGGTGAGGCCAGCCGGATCGGCCAGTTGTTCAAGGTCGAGGTGCCCGGCGGCGACAGCACCTTCCATCTGCTGCGCGAGGACGGCCTGGTGCCGGTGACCCGGCTCGGCGCCGCCCTGGTGCTGGGCGACCCGGCCACTCAGAAGGATGCCTACCAGGGCAGCTCGCCCGAAGTACGTGTGCTGGGCTCGGACGCGCTGCGCGAGCACCGGGCGAAGAAGGGGGACTCCCCGGAATCCGCACAGCTGCCGGACGCGCCGCCCTCCCCCCGGTCCGTGCCGCGCGGCAGCGCGCTGTGCGCGCGGGTGGACGGTGACGACGGCGGTGCCCGGATCGGGTCGGTGCTCGTCCAGCTGTCCGAGCTGACGCCCGTCGCGGTGTCGCAAGGCACCGGTCGGCCTCTGACGCCGGCCTGCGTCCCTGTCGGCGCCACGGTGGTACGTCCGGGGCGCGGCGCTCTGGTACGGGCGCTGCACGCGAGCGGGGCCGCCCATGCGGAGACCACCTACCTGGTGGCGGAGAACGGCGTGAAGTACCGCGTCGTCGGCAAGGACGCGCTGGAGGCGCTGGGGTACGAGCGCGCGGACGTCGACTCGGTTCCGGCGCCGCTGCTCGCGGCTCTGCCGACCGGCGTGGATCTCGACCCGGCGGCCGCGTCGGGCGCCACGGAGCCCAAGGTCACGGCTCCCCGGTGCGACGCCCCCGGCGGAGCGGAGCGGAGCGGAGGACACGGCGCCGGGAAGAAGGCGAAGAGCGCGGGCAATTCGGACGGACAGCCAGAACAACGCTGACTGAATTCGAAGCCGACGGCATATGACCGCGGGGGCTGCCGAGGGGGCGAGTGCGGCACCCTCGACGACGCCCCCGCAATCGCTCCGGAGCTCCGCGGAACCAGTCGAATGCACAAACATTGTCCGCCGCACGTATCCGAGGTCCCTCGATCGCCCCTGTACGCCCAATTTTCCCCCGTATCGCCCCGATCGGCGGCCGGTTCTCTTCCTGCAGCAACATTTGAACAATCTCTCTGAGGTACAAGAGTTATGGTCAGCCGATGGGGATCCGGCACCGCGTGGAATGCGGTTCTCCTCTGTTCTCGGCGGGCCACCATGCCAACGGACTCGCCCGAACGAAGGGAACGCGACATGGCGGACAGCGCCGCGAGGAAAGCGGACTATGCCAAGGGCTTGGGGGGTGTTTCCTCCCTGGAGTCCGCCCGGAGCCAGGTCGAGCGCATTCAGAACAACGTCGCCGAGATCGCCGCGCGTTCGGGCGTCGGCGGCGACGAGGGACAGGCCCTGCTGAAACTGTTCCGCAGCTGGAACGCCGAGGCTCAGAAGGTCGTGATCCAGATCTCGCGGATGATCGACGCGCTCCAGGAGAACGTGACGTCCGCCAACCGCCTCGCGAAGGAGAACCAGGACCTGACCGAGGTTCTCAACAGCAAGACCAGCCGGGGCGTCTTCGAAGCACTGCTCTGACCCGGCGGCCACCGGCCTTCTCGTCAGGGCCGACCCGTGAGACCACCGGGCCAGTGCGCCCGGTCACCCGAGAGGAGACGTCGTGGCCGAAGGCATCATCGACGTGCAGTACGCCATGGTCCGTCACGCCGTCGAGGAGTTGACGGACCAGACCCGGCAGATCATCACGGCCCTCAACACCCTCGAGGACGATCTGAAGCCGCTCGTCATGTCGTGGGAGGGTGCGGACCAGCAGATGTACCGCGAGGTCCAGGCGCAGTGGGACCAGGCGACCAAGAACATGGCCGTGCTGCTCGGCGACAGTGGCGAACTGGTGGGCACCATCCACAACAACCACTCCCGTGACGAGCACAGGAGTGCCGACAACTGGGGCGGTGTGCGCGCCCGCTGAGGAATGCCGTGGCCCGCGCCGAGGGGGCGGGCCACGGCCACATCCGTACCGTCATCCGCACCGTCATCCGCCCCCGGGCGGCAGGAGAGCGTCCCATGGCCGGTGAGAAGGTCGACGTCAGGCATTTCGACCTCAAGCAGATGGAGCACTTCCGGGACCAGGAGGTGCATCCGGTGTACCTCGCCGCGAAGAAGCACCGCGAGGAGGGCGACGGGGCCCACATCCGTCCGCTCGGCGATCTCGTCGACGGGCACACCACCCCGGAGAACCCCGACCCGGACACGCAGTTGCTGCGCCTCGGCAAGATGGTCAAGGAGCCTCTGGTCTCGGGGCCGACGTTGCTCGAGGGCGTCAAGCAGGCGGCCACGACCATCGACAAGTTGCTCGATGACCAGATCAACCTGTTCAAGGAGCTGAAGCAGGCGCTCACCGAAACCATCGACGAGGCCAACAAGACCAAGGGCAAGAACCTGGCCGCGATCGACGCCCAGATGCTGCTGCAGACCCTCGGTGAGGTGTACGCGCTCACCGGCGGGGGCGGTGGCCCGGGGACGGACGACCCCGACGGGGGCGGCGAACAGGACCGCGACGACGACAAGGGTGGCTCGGGCAAGGGTGGCTCGGGCAAGGGCGACAACGGCTCCTGAGTCCCCTCCGCGCACGGCCGGCCGGCGGGAGTCCAGGAGCCCCGGCCGGCGGACGACGTGACAGTTGAAGGACCGATCAGAAAGGGTGCCCGGTGGCCGATCGCTACGATCCCGACTCCGCCGCCAATCTCGGCAAGTTCGACGACTCCGACGATCCGTCGAGCGATCCCTGGGCCACCCTGGTCATCCACCTCACCGGCTACCCGGTACCTGACCGCAACATCGTCTTCGACAAGCTCCGGTCCAGCAAGGGCGGCAAGCTCTTCCGGATGGACATCCAGGAGCGGAAGCTCGGCGATGCCATGGAGTCCGGCTTCCTGACGAACGACGGCGAAGACTACGACATCTGGTTCTTCAAGAGCGGCAAGTCGGACAAGATCATGCAGGCCCGGATCGTCTTCGAGGGCCGGGTGAAGGACGGCAACAACATCGTCTTCGCCGACCCGGGATCCGACAACGTCCGCGACGCCAACGTCCGGGAAGGCAACGAATTCAGGGACTACAACAAGGACGAGATGAGTACCGTCCCGCTCGCCCGGTACATGAACGGGCCGCGGGCGGCGCTCCTCGCCCTGTTGGCCGGAGGCACGCAGGACGTCCGGTTCGGCGACCTGAGTGTGCCCGACGCCGATGTGGTGGACCTCGGTTCCTTCACCACCACCGGGGACTCCTTCGACTTCGCCGCGAAGTTCTTCAGGGACCAGGCGGTGGTGGTCAAGGACTGGGAGGACCGGTTCGGCCGGGAAGACGCGAGTTGGAAGGGTGCGGCGGCAGAGGTCTTCCGCGACCTGCTGAAGAAGATCCGGCAGAACTACGACGGTTACGTGGAGACGTTCGACACCAAGGTCGGCGGGGGTGGTGCGACCGGCACCGGCAACACGGTGTACTCGCGGGCTCTGTCGCTGGGCCGCACGTACCTGGAGGACTCTGCCAAGCAGTTGCTGGAGGCTTGGCTGGCCTGGGCCAACTCCCCGTACTACGATCCTCATCAGGTACTGCGCTACGTCCTGGACGAGCTCGCCCGCTGGGTGGACGAGAACAACGTCCGCAGGACCGACATCGTGGTGGAAACCGGCCGTGGCAAGGATCGTCCGAACACGGTCTCCCACGAGCCGCAGCCGGGCTTCACGGACGCGCATCCGGAGTACGGCGATCTCAGCGACATGGCGAGCTGGGGGAAGGTCGGCGACAAGGCCGTCAAGGTCTGGTACCAGGGCATCGACGCGTATCTGGGCACGCCGGCGAACACGGTGCGGTCCAACCTGAACAACCACTTCCTGGACCTGAGCAAGGACTTCTCGGAGAACCTGCCCGAGCCCAAGTCGACCGGGGGCCCGGGAAACGGGCTGGGGAACCCCCCAGGTGGGCCCGGTCAGGACCCGTGGTGGAAGACCGGATGGCCCGGCGGTGACAACCAGCCTCCTCCGTGGCCCGACCCGCCCGAGTGGCCGGACCCGCCCGAGTGGCCCGAGCTGCCGGACCTGAGCAATCTGGGCAACATCCCGAACCTCAACGGACCGGGCAACGGCCCCGACCTGAACAACCTGGGCAGCATTCCCAACCTCAACGGACCGGGCAACGGCCCCGACCTGAACAACCTGGGCAACATTCCCAACCTCAACGGTCCCGGCAACCCCGGCGACAGCAGCCGACCCGGTCAGCAGAGGGTCACCTGGCCCAACGGCGTCCCCGGCCTCAACGACCCCGACGACGCTCCCGGTGGCGGCGGTGTGCCGCGCGGTTCGGGCACGCTCGACCGGGGAAGTCTCCTCGGACTGAACGGCCCCGGAGGCACGTCCGACCTCGGCGGAGCGGGCGTCCCCGGCGGCGGCGAACCCGGTCAGCAGAGGGTCACCTGGCCCAACGGCATCCCCGGCCTCAACGACCCCGGCAGCCCCGGCGGCGACGAATCCGTTCAGCGGAAGGTCAGCCTGCCCAACGGCCTGCCGGACCCGCAGTCCGCGTTCCATGTCAGGGCTCCGGACGCGCCCGGCATCAGTGATCCGCAAGGTCCCGGCGCCCCGCCCCCGATCACCCAGAGCCTGGGCAGCATCGGCGGCCTCAACGGCGGCTCCCTGAGGACTCCGACCGGCGGCAGCACTCAGCTCGGCGACGGCAGGCTCACCACCGGCTTCCCGGATGGGAGCCGTACCAGCTTCGACCCCGACACCGGACAGCTCACCACCACCCGCCCGGACGGCACCACCACGACCACCGACCTCACCCACGGCGGCAAGGTCACCAACCCGGACGGCTCCACCACCGTCCTGGACCAGAACGGCAAACTGACCACCACCTTCCCCGACGGCACCAAACAGGTCATCGACCCGGACACCGGCCAGGCGGTCACCACGCGCCCCGACGGCACCACGACCACACAGCACCTCGGCGACCTGGGCGACCTCAACGGCCGGAACGGTCCCGGAAGCCCGGGCGACATCGGCGACCTGGGCCAACGGCCCGGCCTCGCGACCCCGACGGGCGGTCACACCGTGCTCGACGGCGGCGACTTCACCACCACGTACCCGGACGGGAGCCGTACCAGCTTCGACCCCGACACCGGACAGCTCACCACCACCCGCCCGGACGGCACCACCACGACCACCGACCTCACCCACGGCGGCAAGGTCACCAACCCGGACGGCTCCACCACCGTCCTGGACCAGAACGGCAAACTGACCACCACCTTCCCCGACGGCACCAAACAGGTCATCGACCCGGACACCGGCGCAGTCGAGGTCACCGACCCGCGAGGCAGGACGGAGAAGGTGAACCTTGGCGACCTCAACACGCTTCCGGACACCGGCAGGCCGGACAGGTTCGACAGCCCCGGTCTGCCCGACGGCCCGGACCGAACCGGCGACGACGCCAGCGGACGGAACCTGACCTTCCCCGAACTCGACCTCGGCGGCGGGGGCGGGGGCGGCATCGGCACCGCAGGCGGCGGCAGCCTGTCACGGGCGAGCTACTCCCCGCCGGATCTCTCCGGCGCTCCCGGCGGTACGCCCGGGTCGGGTGGCTCCCCCGACGACGTCCTCCAGCCGTTCGCTCCGTCCGCACCCGGCACACCCGGCGCCCCGGGCGTTCCCGGTACCCCCGGATCGCCGATGGGCGGCATGGGTGGCATGGGAGCGGGTGGTGAGAAGGGGAATGGTGAGCGGGTACGTGCCGTTCTCGTCGACGCGGCCGAGGAGAGCGAACGCCGCAACCGCCGGCGTCGCAGTCCGTGGAACCGGCAGGAGGACGACGACACGTTCCTGGCGCCGGCCTCCCGGGTGTCGACAACGGGCGGTCACTCCCCCGTGCAAGGGACGGAGCCCGAACGCGCCTCCACCAGCTCCGCCGACTATCTCGAGGAGGACGCGGACGTCTGGGGCACCGAGGAGGGCGGCACCCCGGCCGTCATCGGGCGGTGAGTTCCACCAGGATCCGGCAGAACGACCATGGCGGGACCATGGACCGGTACAGAAGGACGGATGACGTGATGGAGTCGATGGAAGCGCGTCTCAAGCAGGCCATGGCCGAACTCGAGTCCGTCAGGGAGGGCGTCGCACGCGTCGAACGCGAACTGCGGGAGACGTCGTTCTCGGTGCTCTCCTCCGACCGCGCGGTACGCGCGACCGCGGGCCCTCAGGGTGAGCTGACCAAGGTCGAGTTCCTTGAGAACAAGTACCGGGACATGTCCCCTCAGGAGCTGGCCGCCAGCGTCCTGGAGGCGGCGGGGGCAGCGCGTGTGAAGATGAACCGCCATGTCATGAAGGCCTTGGCTCCGTTCACCGAACCCAGTGCCGCCGTACCGGAGTTGAAGGGCTTCGACCTGGACTGGGGCCGGATCTTCGGCCCCGAAGTGCTGGAGGAGGACGACGCGGAAACGGCCCGGGCCGGCCGGACGGCGACCCCCGCCTGGCGGGACGCGCTCGGCGAGGACGGGGAGGACTGACGGATGGGGCAGCGGTACCACGCCGACCCTGAGCGCATCGAGGCTCTGACAAGGACGTTGGAGGAGATCTCCGCTCTGTCCCGGGATATGACCGAGGAGTTCCTCGATGACGTGTCGCGCACCTGCCATTGGCCCGGCACGATCGGCGACTTCGCCAAGAAGGCCGTGCCGAAGGAGCAGAAGGAGCGGCAGGCCGCCAAGGACACCATGATCTCCATTCGGGACGCCCTCGTGAGCATCACCGACGCCACGATGGGTCAGGTCCAGCTCATGAAGAACACCCGTGACCACAACATCGAGGAGATCGAGAAGGGCAACAACCGCATCAACACCCATGGGGTGGACGGCTATGGCGGCTCGGGCCGGCGTGGCGGCCGCTGACCTCGCGGCCGTCTGCCGCCCCCACACCCCGTGGGGAGCGGCCGCTGTGTCCTGCCCGCACGGTCTGCGCAGCGGGCACCGATGAGTCTCCAGCCTTCGCCCGAGGTCAGGGGGGTGGTCTTCGCCCTCACCGGGGAACGGTTCATCGACGCGGACGAGGACCTCGCCTACGACGACCGGCTGTCCTATTCCGGCCTGGGGCGGAAGCTGGAGCGGCTCCTTGCCCTGATCACCGAGTCGGTCCACGCCATCTCCGGGGCCATGCCGGAGAACGTGGCGAAGTCGTACTCCGACGCGATGGGCCTGCTCACCGATGACAAGGGCAAGAACCTTCTGAAGGAGTTCGTGGGGCAGCTCGACGCGATCGCCGAGGGCCGGATCAAGAGCTCCACGGACATCATCAAGTCCAAGTGGGAGATCATCGCCGAGGTCGTCAGGCTCCTCATCGAGCTCGCCGTCCTGATGGTGCTGGCCTACTTCACCGGCGGTGCCTCGGCCAGCCAGTTCTTCCTGGCCAAGCTGCGCAGTCGGTTCGCGATCCTCGCCTCGCTCCTTCGCCTGCTCCAGCGACTGCATCTGACACCGACGCTGGGTGAGGCGATCGCCGAGGCGTTCACCGACTTCGCGGTGCAGCTGGCGATGATGTCCTTCGGCCCGGACGGCCGCCGGCCCAAAGGCATCGACTGGGGCGACGTCCTCAAGGCAGCTGCGTTCGGTGCCGCCGCAGGTGCCTTCACCAGTATTTTCGACGACATTGCCAAGCAGATCGTCAAGGGTTACGACAAGAACGTCTTCAAGAACGGCCCGGACCTCGACTTCAAGAACGGCGCCGACCTGCCGAAGAGGTGGTCCCCCGGGCCTCCGGACAACACTCCGAAAACCACACCCGATCCCAAACCGGACCCCACTCCCGACCCCCCGAAGAACCACCCCGACCCCAAACCCGACCCCACTCCCGACCCCCCGAAGAACCACCCCGACCCCCCGGGCAACAGCCCGAACCCCGCACCCGCCCCCCCGAAGAAGCCGCCGGTCACCTCCCGCGACCACCCGCTCTCCTTCCGGAACAATCCCGAGCTGTGGCGGAACAACCCGTACCTGCGCGGCTTCCACCACCGGCCGGGCGCCGTGGCCGGACATTACGGGCTCAAGGCGACGACCGACTTCGCCGCCTCCGGCTCCGGTGAGGGGCTTGGGGAGTACGTGGTCAAGGGGGGCTTCTACGGCGAGTGGTCCTGGAGTTGGGACACGTTCGCCGGCGCGGGGCTCAGCAGCCACGTCGAGTCGACGCTCAGCGACACCGCGCAGAACATCGGCGGTGAGGTGCGCCACGCCGTCGACAACCTGCGCAACCGGCCGCCCACCGTGTCCGGCGGCACAGGTGCCCCCACCCCCGGAGGCTCGTCCGACGGCCGCTCGCCCACGAGCACCGGAGACTACGACGGCACCCCGTCGGCTCCCCCGCCGTCCCGCTTCCCGAGCAGTCCGGTGCCGGACACCGCCGGGACCCCGCCGTCGCACACCCAAGGGGCGGACCCCGCGCCCCCGACGTCACACCCTCAGGGGTCGGACCCCGCGCCCTCCGCCGAGAACGAACTGTGGGAGCAGGTGCACAAGGGGTCGCCCGAAATGCGCGAACAGGCACTGCGCGACCTCGCCGGCATGCGTGGCTCCCAGCCGCCCACCAGCACGGAGACAGGCATCCGGGGCGGCCTGTACAACACCCTCTCCCAGGTGCCCGGGATCCGGGTGGTACCGACCGGGAACAGTGCCGCCGTCCAGACCGACACCGAGGAGGTCAGCCGGATCCTGTACGGCTTCGGCAGCCCGGTCACGGTGGAGCCTCCTCCCTCTACGGTCCCCCACACCGTCGGCAGCGGCACGGGCACCTCGGTCGACTCCCCCGCCGGTGCGCCCACCACGCCCCCTCCGTGGACCGGCGACCCCATCACCTCCGAAAGCCCCGACACCTCCTCCACGCCCGACACCAGCCACCAAACGCACGACCGCCCCCAGCACCAGAGCACCCCCACACCGGAGAACGAACCCCAGGACACAACCACCCCCAACACCCCTGCGCACACCCAAGAACCCCCCCAAAACGCCCCCACACCCGAAAACTCCGTCCCCACCGACAACCGCGACACACCCACGCCACCCGTCACCACCGACAACCCCAACACACCCACCCCCCATATCGGCGACACCAGCGGCACCCCCAACACGCCCAGCAGCACCGTTGACAGTCCCGACACCCCCACCACACCCGACACCAGCCACCAGCCGAACGACCACACCCCCACCCGCCAAACCACCCCACCCCAAGACACACCCAACTCCCAGACACAGCACCAGAGCACCCCCACACCGGAAAACAAACCCCAGGACACAACCACCCCCAACACCCCCGCGCACACCCAAGAACCCCCCCAAAACGCCCCCACACCCGAAAACTCCGCCCTCACCGACAACCGCAACACACCCACGCCACCCGTCACCACCGACAACCCCGACTCCCCCGCCGACACCGCCGACACCGCCGACACCGCCGACACCGCCGACACCAGCGACACCAGCGACACCAGCGACGTCACCACTGGTGACCCGGTCCCGGAGAATGCCGCTCCCGCTCAGACGTCGCCGCTGACGATCCTGGTCTCGCAAGGGGCACCCCCGGCCGAAGGGACGCCGGAGGCGGCCCAGTTGCTGGACACGGCTGGGACCGACCGGGCCGTCGTGCTCGGGCCGGTGAGCGCACCGGACGGAACAGGGCGTCCCGTGCGTTCCTCCGTCGAGCTGACCCGTGAGGGACCGGGCGCGCCGGTCCGGGTTCGCCCGCTGACCGGCCCGCCCGTCGCGACGCCGGCCAGTACCGGGAGCCCCGCGGGTCCGGCCGGGGTCCGGAACTCCGGAAGCCCCATGGACACCGCGGACACGGTGTTCCCTGGCGCGGATGTACTGCTGCCGCTCGCCGACGCGCTCGGCGCCACTCCCGCCCCGGCGCCCCGCCCCGTCACCCAGAGCACCGAGACACACGACCGGGGCGACCGGCTCCTCACCGCTACGGACAGGCCCGAGAAGACGCCCTCAACGCCGGTGTCTCCCCTGCACGGCAAGGGCGTGACGCCCGAAAGCCCGACCCCTCCGCCCCCTCTCTCAGACGAGAGCGAGGCATTCGAGCTGAGCACACTGGCCGGACCCGCTCGGGGACCGGGCGGCCCGCTGGGCGGCATCAACTCCCGGGGGGAGTACTACCAGTTTGATTATCGCGATGTGCAGGCGAAGTCGATGCGTGACTATGACGGGAATTTGATCGGGATATCCTTCCCGACCGCGCCTGGAGATATTGAGCAGGTCACAGACTGGGCGAGGCAGAGATACCGGACCTCGGACACAGAGGCCTACAGCATAACCCAATCAGGTGACCCGCAATCACCGCGTTATCACATGGGCCCTGCCCTTCCTGCGCCATGGAATAACCGTCCCCTGTACGTCCATGCTCATGCGAGCAATGAATTCTTCGACCTCCCGGTGAACATCGGCGGCGGAACCGTCATGAAACTAAAGGTCGACGGGGCCACATTCGGCCGTATCCTGCGACACCACCCCGGGTACCGGCAGGCCACCCAACTGGTCCCGGACCAGGACGGGCTGCTCATGTCCTGCCTCTCCGGCCACCCCCGGGCCACCGCGGCCGCGGATTTCGCGCGGTACATGCACGATCACGGCTCCACCCGGACGTGGTACGCACCGACCGGATGGGGTGTCCGGATCCGGCGCATCCCGGGCACGACGAACAGCTCCGGCTACGGCTCGACGCAGACCTGGGACGCACACGGCAACACGGTGCCCGGGTGGTTCACCCGCTTCGCTCCCCCTTCACAGCAGATGCCCAGTTCCCAACTGTCCCATTACCCAAGCCCCACACCCAACGCCAATGCGTACGACCCAAGCCACGGCTACTCGAATCCGTACGACCCGAGCCAGGGCTATCCGAATCCGTACGACCCAGGCCACGGCTACTCGAATCCCCAGGGCCCGAGCCACGGCTATTCGAGTACGCAAAATCCGAACTCGAGTTACCTGACGCCGTACGACTCCTACCCCTCCGCCGAGTCGGCCACCGATCTGTACCTGCAATCGGGCCACGGCGGCGAAGGCGGACCCGACGGGCATGTCCCCGACTCCGGCGGCGGCGGACACGTCCCCGGTCCCGGCGCTGGGCTCGGGCCCGGCGGCACCCCGCCCCCGCCCATGCCCCCGCCCATGCCTCCGGCCAATCCTCCGGCGGCGGCCTCCCCGCAGGGGCGGATCATCGTGCGGCCCGCGAAGCACGGCCAGACCGGCACCGGCAGGAACGGTTCCACGGTGCCCGCGGGCGATCCGGTCGTCATCGCCACGGACGGCCGGACGGTACCCGTCGCCCAGCTGCGGTTCTGGGTGCAGGAATCCGCGAAGCCCCAGCCCGGACACCCGGTCCAGCGTCTGTCCATCTCCCACAGCCCGGCCGAGGACCGAACGGCGGGCGGCGCGGCTCGTCGTGAGCTGCTCGGTCAGGGCACCTTCCGCAGCGTGCGCACCACCCTCGGCAATCCGGGGGCGGGGCCCACCCCGGACCCGCCACCGCCCCGTGTCGTATTCACCGGCGCACCCTCACCCCTCCCCGGCTCGGGCACCGAGAGTGGTGCCGACTACTTCGTGGGTCATGGCACGCCCCGCACCGTCACGTTCGGCAGCCATGACGCCGCGTATCCCACCGTGACGGTCAACGGCGTACAAGCGGGCGAAGTGTTCAAGCTCTTCGGCGGCGACGGGCCGCTGGTGCTGTACTCCTGCAAGACCGGACGGCAGCCGGAGGTGGCGGGGCTGCCGGTGGCGCAGCATGTCGCGAACCGGACGGGACGACCCGTTTGGGCGCCGACCACCGAACCGGGCACGGTCCGGGACAAGCACGGCAACGTCCAGGCCGTGCTCGTCGAGGGCCCGGACGGGCCCGGAGAATGGCGCTTGTTCACTCCCGAGCCCAGCGGCCCGGATCTGGACCGGCTCGCACGCGACATCGGGCTGCACTCGGGCCCGGAACCGGTCGACGCCTTCACCCAGGCCCGTACCCTCCAGCAGGTGCGCACACTGCGCGAGATCCTCGGCCCGGACGCCGAGCAGCAGCCGGAGAACCGGGACCTGCTCGCCGGACTCGCGTTCGTGGACGGGCTGCGCTGGCTCGGCCCGGACACCGCGGCGCGCTACGGCGACGGCCGGATGACCCCGGACCTGCTGCGTCGCATGGTCACCGGCCGGCAGGCCGCGACAGGCGGCACCGCCGCCGATCCGGGGGCCGACCCCACGGTCGAGCAGTACACCGGGTTCCTGCGCGACGCGGCCGGGTTGCGCGGCACCGCCGAGTCCGACACCGCCCGTGACACCCTGCTGCCCCCACCACCGCCCGTACTCCCGCCAACGACGCTCGTCGCTCCGGAAGACGTGCAGGGGCTCGGCTACGCGCCGTCCGCTCGGATCACATGGTCGCTCTCCAGTACGCCGCTGCCGCTGTCCGAGCTGGCCCTGAGCCCCGGGGACCTGGCCGAACTCGCGCGCCGCAGGACCGACCTGGTGCCCGTGGCGGACGGCACGGGCAGCGTCGTCGAAGACCCGAGGGGCACCGACGGAGTCACCACGCCGTCCAACCCTCCGGTCGTCGTGCACGCGAACGGCACCGCCTACATGCGCCTGACCACCCCGGGGGACGGGAACTGCCTGTTCCGGGCGCTGCTCGACAGCGCGCGGGGCCAGGACATACCACCCGCGTGGGCATCGCAGAACGTGGCCGGGCTGCGCGAGCTGCTGGCCGACCGGCTCACCGGGTCCGAACTGACCGCAGCGGCCGCCGAGGCCACCCCGGACCCCGTGCTCGCCGTGGTGGACGACCTGCGTATGGACGCCCTGGCCGGCGTGGAGGACCCGGCCGGGCGGCAGCGGATCACCGAGCACTGGAACGAGATCGCACAGGCCGTCGTCACCGACGGCGACCCTCGCGAGTGGCAGCGGATCCTCGTGGAGAGCGGCTACCCGCACCTCGCCGCCCTCGCCCCGACTCCCGCCGACGCGCGGCGCATCGGCACCGAGCAGTTGATCGCCACGGCGGCCCGGCTTCCCGAGCTGTGGGCCTCGCCCTTCTCCGACCTGCTGCCCCAGGCTCTGGCCCACACCCTGGACCTCGACCTGCGGCTCGTCCAGCCCGACCGGCAGTCGCCGGGGAGCATGCTCGTCACGAGCCTCCATCCGGGCGGTCGGGGCGGCACCCTGCACCTGGACTACAACGGCACCGACCACTACAGCGCGCTGGTCCCCTTCCCTCCCGTGCGCACATCGGCCGCCGCCTCCCCCGGGGAGTCCGACCCGTTCGGGCAATGGCTACAGGACATGGGAGGCACCCCGGACCTGTACGGACCCGACCCGCAGGAAACCCTCAGGCAATGGCTGCACGACATGGCCGGCGTCACCGACCTTCCCACACCCACCCCTCAACAGCCCAGCCCCTTCACGCAATGGCTCCAGGACATGGGAGGCACCCCCGACCTGGTCGGACCCGACCCCGACGAGCGGGTGCCGCTGGAGACCCGGCTCGAACGGAATCGCCCGGCACAGCTGATGACCGGACCGGACGTCTCTCCGCCGCGCCCGGCCCCACGCACCTTCACCTTCGCGGACGGCAGTGCGCTGCCCTCCGTCCTGATCAGCCCGCAGTCCGGTCCGCGTGACGGCGACCCGAGCGGGACCCGGCAGAGCCCGCCCACCGGACTTCTCACCGGCCCCGGCGTCCTCACCCTGCGCTCACCCGGGCAGGTGGCACAGCAGATCCTCGGGCAGTTGCCCTCGAAGCTGCGCTCCCAGTTCGACGAGGCCGAGCTGTTGCGGCTGCTGACGGAGCAGCCCAGCGCCTTCACCGCCCCGCGCGGCGCACTCCTGGTGGGCCGCGAGAAGTCCGGGGTCGGCCACGAGATGCGGGTCGAGGCCATTCCGTACCACCACTGGAAGCGTCTCTCCGACGCGGACGGCAGCACGGTCAAGCTGGACACCACGCGGCGCGGGCAGGCCGGCACGGGTGTCGGAGGCAGCGTCGGCACGGGACGCCGGATCGCGGGAGCCCTGGGACTGGGCCCGCCGCTCAACTGGATCCTGAAGATCAGCGCCTCGCTGGGCTGGACCCGCAGGACCGACTACGCCTTGGGCACCCAGACGTACCACCAGTCGGAGAGCCGTGAGCCGGACGGCTCGCACCTGCACCTGGACGACGTCTACTACCAGGTGCGGGTGGAACGCCTCGTCCTGCCCCGTCGCCGCCTCACCAAGCGACCCGGGACAGTGGGCCAGGACCCTCCGCCCGCCGGACCGCCGCAGAGCGGCCCGGTCACCGACCGGAACAACCCTGTTCCGGGCCGGCCGGACAGCCCGCCCCCGCCGGAGCCCCGCCGGCAGCGCAGCCAGGTGCACTCCGCGGCGTTCGCCGTGCGGGACGGGCTCACCTGGCGCCTGCCGGACGCGCTCACCGTTCCGTTCAAGGGACCCCGGCGCGCCCCGAAGACGCTCACCTTCCCGGACGGGCGCGAACCACGTGTCTCCGACACCACCGGACTGCACCTGGTGGACCCCCCGGAGGACTTGGTGCTCGTGCTCTCCGGAGCCCGGCCCGGCAGTTCGGCACACCGCAGGCTGGTCTCCTTCGTCCAGCCGGCGCAACTGCTCCCGCTGTTCGGGCGGTTCGCCGGTCCGGTCAGCGGACCCGAGGTGACCCGAGGCAGCCGTCAGCGTCCGCTGGGACACCTGGTCGTGGAGCGTTCGATCCCGCACCGGGCGACGCTGGTCACCGAGTCGATCGGCACCGAGGTGCGTGAACTCACCCAGACCACGTACCAGAACCAGCGCGGTCACGTCCGCGACACACGCTTCGGCATCCAGGTCAGCAGCGGGCCGAACGGCACCGTCGTCGGTCCCGAGACCGACATCCGGATCCAGGGCGGCCCCCTGGTCCGCGCGGACCTGGGCACCGGACGGTCCCACGGCCTCGGCAACGACGCGGCCCGCAAAACCACCGGTCTGGTACGCGAACGCCCCGTCGCGCTCTACCAGGTGGAGCGCACCCTCATGGTGCGCAAGGCCGGCGAGCCGGCGTCCAAGGCCCGCCCGGTCCGGGTGGTCACCCTGGACTGGATGTCCACCCAGGACGCACGCCGGCTGGCGGGCTGGGACAGCCGCACCCCCGGACGGACCGGACCCGACCCGGACGCCGAGCCGCCGGTTCCCTGGTATCTCACTCCCGAGGACCCGGTGCACCTGAGCGGTCAGGTCCGCGCCGAAGGCTTCCGCCCCGACCGCCCGCGTCAGGACGCCGCCGGGCAGCCGATCCCTGAGGGCCCCCAGGGCCCCCGAACCCCCCAGGACCCCCTGCGGGTCTTCTCGGACTCCGTACTGGAAACCCTGCACCAGTCGTACCCGTCGATGTTCCTCTCGCCCTGGGCGCTCAAGCACCCGCGGCTGGCCGGACTGTGGTACGGCGACGGGCGGATACGCACGGCCCTGCACAACGAGCGGCAGGTGCGTGAGGCGCTGAACCGGCCCACCCTGGCGCAGAGCCTGGACGACCTGACGACGACCGGGGTGCCGGTCGCCCTCACCGAGGACGGCACGGTGCGCCGGGGCCACCACGTCCTGGTCCTGCGGGCGCGCCTCACCGACCGGCGGTTCGAGACCACCCTGAGCGAGCGCGCGATGCGCAACGCGGTGATCGGCACCGAGGTCTCCGGCCAGGGCCAGCAGGCGGACACCACCCTCTCCGCCGGCATCGAGGTGGGAGTCTCGCCGCGCACTCACGGCAAGGTGGCCGAACCCGCGTTCAGGGAAAACACCGGCAATGTGGCCGTCGGCGGGCGCTACGCCCATACCACCCAGAAGGCCACCCGCAGCACCGTCGCGGTGACTCACGACCACCTGTCCTTCCAGGAGAGCTCCGACCTCTACAGCTACCGGGTGGAGCTGGACGCCACCTTCGAGGGCCACCGCCGGCCGCGCGGCTGGGCCCGTCTCGTCTCCGTCGGCCTGCTCGGCACGGGCTACTTCGTCAGCAAGGTCGCGGAGCGTCCGCTGTTCCACGGGGACAGCCAGGCCGTGGGGCGGGTGGAGCTGGCCGTGCCGGCGGCGCACGGCTCCGCACGTCATGGTCCCGTCGACGGTCCGTCCCGTGCACCGGCGCCCGCGCCGGAGCAGCTGTCCTCCACCGATGCGGACCACCTCCTGGACGGCACCCGCCGGCCGACGGTCGAGGGCTCCGCCGACCGGGAGCTCGCCCGCCATCTGCTGAGCGCCCCGCACGTGGTACTCGGCGTCGAGGGCAGCGGGCAGCGCCGGCAGCTCATGCAGGACACCGCCGATCGCGCCACGGGCGACTCCTGGCACGTCAACGCGCCCGGGACCCGCGCCGGCACCGCTCTGCGCCGGGCGGTGGCGAACCTCGGTGTGACCGCACAACTCGGGCAGTACCTGGGCCCCTTCGGCTCCCGCGTCAGTGGCCTGGTCGGCGCCGGGCCGTTCCGGACCCACTACCTGAAGGGCGCGGTCCGCGGGGAACTGCGCAACGTGCGCGTCAAGAGCGACCCGCGGCGGTCCGGCCTGGAGGCGACCCTGGGCGCCGAGCACCGTCTGGTCGGCGGTGCGAGCAGCGGTTCCCGCTTCACCGCCGGGGTCCAGGGTGCCGACCGTCCGCTTCAGCAGCCTCCGGGCCGACCCGTGGCGGCGGGTTCCTACACGGCCGGGCTCCAGTACTCCCGCGGCAGGACCAGCCAGGTCACGCAGACGCTCACGTCGGGACGCAACACCGCGCTCAAGTTCACCGGCCGGATGTATCTGGTGGTCGCCGACGTCGTGGAGACCATCGCGGTGCGGGACCGCTGGACGGCGGCGTTCGGTGCGGTGGGCACCCGTGCCGGGAACGCGATCAGCTCCGCGGCGGGACGGTTCTCCCGGCGCCTCGCCGACGGCCTCGCCCCACGCCGGGCCGCCGCCGCGGTGCAGCAGATCCGGGACGCGGTGATGTTCCACCTGCCGATGCAGGACGTCATCGGGGCCGGGCTCGCGCCGGACGGCCTGGGCACCTCCACTCCGAGCAACCTCGGCGGCGGATACCGGATGCCGTCGTTCCTCGGCGGCCGCCCCCTCCCCGCCCACCCGAGCGGCCAGCTCGACGCGAGCGCCGTGGCACGCGAACTGCTGCCGCGGCTGGAGGACATCGGGGTGCCCTCGCACGACCGGGAGCAGGTCCTCCAGCGTCTGTCGCCCGACTTCCTCCGGGCCAACCGGCAGGAACTGACGGCCGACGGAATGCCGCTGCCGATCCGCTACCGCTCCTGGTCCAGTCCGCACCACCTGCCGGTCGGCGGGAGCCCCGGCCAGGTCCGGATCCGGCTGATCCCGGTGACCACCACCGTGGAACGCCTGCGTACCGGCTTCGAGTTCGAGGACATCCGCGCCACCGCCCGCGACGACGCGCAGGGCGAGGCCCAACAGAGCGGTGCCGAGCTGTCCCTCGGCGTGGGCGCGCGTACTCAGGGCGGTGTTCTCGCCGCCAACCCCATGCTCCAGGGCACCGCGGCCGGGCAATGGTCCAGCACGAGCGGGCAGAGCACCGGCCACGCGTCGCTGCCGTCGATGGCCACCACCCAGACACACGTCGAGACCGTCACCAGTTACCGCCTGACCGTCACCACGACGGACATGTCCGGCGAGGAGATCGTCCCGCCGGTCACCGCCCCGGTCGGCAGCCTCAACGAGTTCGTACCGACCAGCCTGCTCACCCCGGTCGGCGAGGGCGACGACGGCACCCTCACCGAGCAGGCCGTGCCGGAACCGGAACGGGCGGTACGGATGCTGCCGGCTCCCCAGGCCCGCCCGGAGGGCGTCGCGGTCTGGCGGACCTCCCCCGACAGCGGCACCACTGACCGCGGCCCCGGCGCCGACGGCGGCGCGGACCCGGACATCCTGCCCTTCGACGACCGGATCGGCTCCGGCATCGTCGCCGTGGACATCATCGGCGCGTCCAACGTGGGGGACGCCCTGACCCTCGCCACCGCCCGCGCCGACGGGTTCGTCGACAACGACTTGGGGAAGCGGCACACCGGCGGCGTCCTCACCGAACGGCTGCGCATGGCCCGCTTCACCCCGCTCACCGGCCTGGGCACCGCCGCGGCCCAGCTGCAGCAGGAGGCCACCGGGCAGACCGGCCTGACCTCCGGCTTCCGCGAGGCGCTCGGCGCGAACGGATCGGCACTGCCCGTCCAGGCCTCCGCCGATCTCCTCGGCCAGTTCCACACCGCCGACTCCCGCCTCTACGCGAAGATGCACCGCCGCGGGGCCCGGCTGCTCGCCGTGGAGCACAAGCCGAAGATGGACGGCAGCCGGCGGAC
Organism: Streptomyces sp. NPDC008313; assembly: GCF_042956125.1. Classification (NCBI taxonomy): domain Bacteria; kingdom Bacillati; phylum Actinomycetota; class Actinomycetes; order Kitasatosporales; family Streptomycetaceae; genus Streptomyces; species Streptomyces sp. NPDC008313. The sequence continues at coordinate 103,328 of NZ_JBIBFR010000008.1, read as the reverse complement.
GAAGACCTCCGACGCGCACGAGGCCGGCATCGCCGACAACGTCGAGGGCACGGTGAGCACCGGACCGCTGGTCAGCACCTCCAGCGCCGGCATGGTGACCCCGGGCACGACGGTGCCGATCGCCGGGACGAACGACGGCATCGGGCAGAAGGGCACCGTCGACACGACTCTCGCCGACCACGTCAAGGTGGCCCCCGCCCGCAGCATGCTCTTCGCGCTGCCGGTCAGCTGGCTGGCCGTGGCCGAGGTGGAACACCGGATCACCGACAACAAGATGCTGCACGCGCTCGGCAAGCCCGTGCGCGGCCCGCGCGCCGCCGAGGCCGAGACCACCGCCCTGGTCTGGCTGCGCGAGGACATCGCCCGGGACCACGGCCTCCTCGACGACGCCACGTTCCCCGACGAGGCCGGCAACGCGTGGAAGGACGTGGCCAAGGCGACGGGTGACCTCACCGCGGCCGAGCAGAGCTACTACGAAGCACGGGCACGGGCGCGGGAGACGTGGCTCGGGATGAGCCCCGAGGAGCAGGCCGCGCTCGGCGAGGACGGCTCCGGCCGCACGGACCTGCCGCCGGCCATGGCCAAGTCCCCGGCGGTCGTCTCCTGGCAGGCCGCCCGCGGGGAGGTGCGCCGCTGGGAACTGCGCACCGACGCCGCCGCCTCGGAACTTCACCGGCTGCACCTCCACGCCTCCCGTGTCACCGCCCATCACCAGAACCGGAACTCGGTTCCGGCGCCGGATCCGTCACCGAGTCACAGCAACCCGGCATGGCGTTCCGAGGCGCCCGAGAAGTACCGGATCACGGGCGGAGGGGACTCCGGCCCCCGCGCGCTCATCTCGCCGGACGGGGCTACGGTGCGCGAGGTGCACGAGGTACCGCACGACGGCGCCTCGTTCTTCCACGCGTTGCTCGCCGCCGCCGAGGCGCGGGGCCGCCTCCCCCACCTGCTCGGCACCGACCTCACCGATCGCCTCACCAACGCCCCCGGCGACCCGGAGGTCGTCAACGAGGCCGTCGGCGCGGCCCGCGACCGGCTCGCCTGGGCCCTGGGCGCGGACGGCAACGAGGACCTGCTGGACGCTCTCGCCCTGGACGTCTCGGACACGTTCAGCCAGGACGAGCTCAACGCCGCCGGCGTGGAGCTGACGCCCGCTCAGCAGGCCGAGTTCGATGCCTTCGGGCGTCTCCCGGAGACCTTCTGGCCGAACCCCGCCCAGCGGGTGGCCCTGGCCACCGCGGCCCTCTCCCGGCCCTTCGTGAGCGAGCCGCGACAGGACAGTGCCGCACCCCCGGACGGCGAGCCCGCCCGGCCGGAACGCCGCGCCGGCGACCACGGCGGCGCGGACCTGCTGCCCGCCCTGGCCGCCCGGGTGCTGGGCACCCCGCTGACCGTGGTGACCGGCGAGGGCCGCGCGCAGCTCTTCCTGCCGCACGGCGGCGATGCGGCCGCCGTCGACCCGACCGCCGACCCGGTCCTCTTCACGGCCGACGGCTTCTTCCACGCCGCCCTTCCACCGGGCACCCCCGCCCCGGTCACCACCCACGCGCCGACCTCTTCGGCGGCGGGGACCTCTCTCGACACGCCCGGCTCCGACCCGGACGACGGCACTTCGGGCAGCCCGCTCGAAGAAGCCTCGGAAAGCCGACCTCCCGGGACCGAGCATGCGAACACCGCGCCTTCAGACACCGGCACCCCACCCCCTGCGCACAGCAGCCAGGCGGCCCCGTCAGGGCTGCCTCGCATCGGCGGCGCTCCGCGGTATCGCATCGACCGCGACGGAGTGCTCACAGCACCTGACGGCACCACCTACGTCCAGGGCACCCGGTCCGGCCGCGGCAACGGCTTCTTCGGTGCACTCTCCGCGGCCATGCGTCACGCTGCCGAGCAGCCTGGGCACAGCCGTCAGGAAGCGGTACGGCTGCGCCTCCGCGCTGCTCTGCCGGCCACCGAACTACTGCACCTGAACCACCTCCCCGGCAGTCGGGACCAAGGCGACCATCTGTCCAGCCCTCCACCCCAAGCCGGCCCTCACACGCCTGGTCGGAGCCCGGAGCTCCCGGAACAGGACGTGCGCCGTCAGCTGACCGACGCATCGTGGGGTCCCTCGGCCGACCCGGCGATGGCCCAGTGGGCCGCAGCCGCGATGCGGACCACCGTCACCCTGGTCGACGAGGACGGCACCGCCCACACGTACCCCGGCCCTTCCCCTGACGGCAGCCCTCACCTCAGGCTCCGCCGGCGCGACGGCGACTTCGTCCCCTTGACGCCCGGCACCCCGGACCCGCGGCCGAAGCCGTCGCGGACCCGGTCCGCTGCCGTCGACGCTGCCGTCCTCCCGCCGCCCTCTCCCGTACGCTCGATCGGCAGTGCACCCTCCCTGGGCATGATGCGGGCATCCGAACCGAACGTGCTGACCGGGTCCGGGTCCGTGGCGAACCAACTCCAGGAAGACGCGGAGCCGGCGAGCCAGGTACACGAGGTCGTGGCGAGGCTGGGCCATCGTTCCGATATCTACAACCAGGTGAAGAACTCTCATCTAACCGCCCTGAAAGAGCGCAACTACAAGCGGGGAAAATATCCGGATGCGGTTCTCCAGTATGCGCTCGGAATCCAGAGTGAACTGCAGAACATCGAGACATTGGCGAACACAGACTCCGGGGTCCGTCAATGGTGCACCGACAACGCTTCCTACCTGCAACAGGCGACCAGTCAGATTGCAGCCGAAATCATGGTGTTCAGCGAGCAGGCGCAAAACTACGCCTACTTCCTGATGTGCCATTTCGGTTCTCTCTGGAATGAACCCGGAGTCAGAGGAAGCGCATTCACCGGATCGTACGTCGGCTATTTTTCGTCCATTTCGGCGAACACCCTGCACTCGCTGGACCACGACCCTGCTGTCACCAGGGCTCGGGAACGGCATGCGGCGTCCGGAGGAACGGGCAGCGCGTGGGTCGATCAGAAGCGCACGGAGATCGAAGCCGCCCTGCAGCACTGCGTGTTGCGACACTACTCGCCGGCCGAGCGCATAGAGAAGATCCTCGGCCCCACGCACACCCCCAATCCGGATCCCGCGCTCAAGTCCCTCGCGGTGCTGGAGGAAGAGGTACCGGACCTCCAGCACAACACCGGCACCTTCGACTCCTCCCAGCTGGCCAACCACGGCTTCGTCTTCTTCTACATCGAGTCGCAGCAAGCAGGCTTCCGCGGCAGCCGGTTCGGCGGTGACAAGCCCGCCCGCGTCACACTCCCCATCAGTGCGCTCGAACAGGGCAACGGCTGGGTGATGCTGAACGACTTCCTCGACCGCGAGATACCCACCCTCCGCGCCAACAAGCAGGGACAGGTGATCTCCTACGTCCGTAAACCCGACCATGCCCTCCATAGTGAGCTCTACGCACTGGGCGATCCGAATGATTTCCCCAGCGTTCCCGCCAAATCTCCCGAAGGGAAGCTGAGGAGGAGCGTCCATGAAATAGGAATGCTCCATCTCAATGCCGAGGTTCTCGTGCTGGAAATGGCCGCTGCTGCCGCACGGGCCAGCACACTGGCGGAGAAAGGTGACGACGCTCCCTCACTGGTCGGGGCCATGCGACAGCTCCTGAAGAAGGAGGACGCTCTTCGGGCGGAACTGAAGAATATCGACCATGAAAAGCTGAATGAACTGAAGCAGGAGCGTGAAGCGGCTCTCAAGGAATCCAAGGACTACTTCCGCAAGGTCCGTATCCACAGACCGGGGCAGACAGCGGCGGAGCCCGGGCAGACCCATTACGAGGGTCTCGTCTTCAACGACGTCCGCCCGGAGCCGGTGGACTCGAACGTCCTCGTCGGCCGCGACGTCATGGCCGGCCTGGCACAGCGCTGCGTCGTCGAGATCGCCCGCATGGAGATGACTCGCCCCGACGTGGCTCGACGCCTGAAGGGCATGTCAGGCGAGGCCCTGGTCCGGTTCCTTCTCAAGGACCTCGTCCGGCCTCAGGCCATGCTGCAGCGGGAAGTCCCCTTTACTCGTTCGGACGTCGAGTTCAAGGATCCGCCGACCACGGCCACTACCACGACGACGACTGACGATGCCCGCAATGGACCCGCCGATGCCTCGCCACGGCTCTCGCCCACTCCAAGCCAGGACTCACAGGACCGGGACTACGCGTCCTGGCCGTCACCGCCTTCACCGTCCCCCAGCGACTTCCTCGACCCCTCGGACGACGAGGGGGAGGCATTCGGGCTGAGCACACTCACCGGATCCACGTCCGCGACCACTGACTCGACCGTGGCAGGGCTGACGATCGAGCCGGGAGACGCAGTGCTCAAGATCCCTTCCTTCGAGACAGGCATCCTCGAAGGCGCCCTGATGCGGGAGCGCGGCGATGTCCTGCCCGGCCCGACGAGTCTCGAGCCCGGCTCCAAGCTCGTCATCATCGGACACGGTCATCAGTTCAGCGACGGCCAGGCAGCGGCGGCCGAAATCCAGTCCATGTACGGCGGCACACTGCCTGCCGGAGTTCACATCCACATGGTCGTGTGTCAGGCCGGCGCGGGAACATACCCGCCGGCTCAGCGCCTGGCGGATGTGCTGAAGGTTCCGGTCGTCGCATCCACCATCGACGTCACCATGAACAACGTCTTCGACGAAGCGCACTTCATGGATGTGGAGTACGACGACTCGTACTCCCGAGGACTGCACCTTGGCTTCAACACCACCACCACGACACTGAGCGGCAGCTACTACGCATACGTGCCACAGGAGGCCAACACACCGCAGGCCGACAGCGACGGGGACACCCACATGCACGACTCCGTCCCCCCGACACCCGAAGCTCCGCCGCAGGCCGACAGCGACGGGGACACCCACATGCACGACTTCGCCTCGACGCCACCCGACCCGGACAACGAGGGGGAGGCATTCGAGCTGAGCACACTGACCGGATCCCACCACGCGGCGAACCAGTACCCGTGGCCCGAACCGCCGAGTCAGGTGAACGAGGCCGTGAACAGACTGAACAATCGCTCAAGTGTCTACAGCCAGACGAAGCTCGCTCATCTCAAGGCTTTGAAGGAGGGCGACTACGAACTGGGCAAGCATCCGGATTCAGCCCTCGAGGCTGCGCTTGGTTTCCAACGCGAACTACAACGTATCGAGAGGCTGGCGGGCATCGACATGGGTGTCCGACGATGGTGCATCGTTCACGCCTCCTACCTGCAAGAGGCGAATCATCTGGTCAGCAGCGACATCAGAAGATTCAGTGATCAGGTGCGAAATTACGGCTACTTCCTGATGATTCATTTCGGTGCACTCTGGCGCAAGCCTGAAATGTATGGCGACATGTTCACCGGTGCCTACTTGGAACATTTCCAATCGTTGTCCACAAAAACTCTGCAGTCCCTGAGGAGAGATCTCGCCGTCTCCCGGGTGCGGAGACTGCACGCGGCCGCCGGCCGAACGGGCCCGGCGTGGGTGGACCAGAAGCAGACGGAGATCGAAGCCGCCTTGCGGCAGTGTGTGCTGCGGCACTACTCGCCGGCCGAGCGGGTACAGAAGATCCTCGGTCCGAGGCATGCGCCCCATCAACGCCCCGCACTCAAGTCACTCGCCGTGCTGGAGGACGAAGTGCCTGACATCCAGCACAACACCGCAGATTTCGATTCCGAAGGCCTGGCCAATCACGGGTTCGTCTTCTTCTATATCGAGTCGGAGCGTGCGGAGTTTCGCCCCAGTCGCTTCGGCGGCGACGATCCTGCACGCATCACACTTCCCATCCGTGCACTCGAAGAGAACAACGGCTGGGTGATGCTGAACGACTTCCTCGACAGCGAGTTCCCCACCATCCGCGCCGATGCCGACGGATACCTGATCAGCTACGTCCGCACCACCGACCCGGAGCTCCAGGAAGAGATGGAACCGACCGGTCGGTCGGACCTGTATCCCTCGGTTCCCGCCAAATCTCCAGAAGGGAGACTGAAGAGGAGCGTCCACGAAATGAGGAAGCTCTATGCCGACATCGATACTCGTGTGGAGCGGTTGGCTGTCTTGGCCGAATCGGCCGGTCGGCTGACTGAGCTGCGCAGCCCGGCCGCTGTGCACGCGATGGTCGCGACAATGCGGAAGATTCGCAGGGAGGAAGCCACGTTGCGGATCGAATTGTCGAAACTCAACCACAGGAAGCTGGAAAAGCTGAAGAGGGAGCGCAGAGAGGCACTCACGGATTCTCTGGAATACTATCGCCGGGTCCGCATCCACAGGCCGGCGGATGTGGTGGAGGGGACCAGCGTCACCCATTATCACGGTACCGGCATCACGAACTCCCGCGGAGAGCATCCCTCTTCGAACGTCCTCGTCGGTCGCGACATCATCCCAGGCCTGGCACAGCGTTGTGTCGTCGAGCTCGCCCGCATCGAGCACACACGTCCCGACGTGGCCCGACGTCTGAGGCATATGTCGGGCGGCGCCCTGGTTCGGTTCCTACTCAAAGACCTCATCCGTCCTCAGGCCATGCTGCAGCGGGAAGTCCCCTTCAACCGGGCAGACGTCGAGTTCAAGTATCCGTGAACGGCACCACGCCAAAGCGACGATGCTGCATGAACCGTTCGACGCAACGGCTCCCCACCCGCCGACCCACATGGTGGGCACGCCTCTGACGGCACGTCCGGCCAGGGGGGAAGCCGCAGGTGGCTGACGGTCCTTCGGCTACCCCAGGGCCCTGATGACCGCCCGGTCGTTCGCCGGATCCGAGTCGTGGCGCCAGGCACATGCACCGCCGGGTCGGTCCGGTCCTGCACGTAGTCCTCGATCACGACCGCAGTGGCACCCCCGCCATGTGCCTGTGAGGCAAGCCGGTTCAGATGTCACCCGGCCGTGTGGCAGGCCCTCCCCGCGGCGGCTCTCCTCTCCAGACCGGCTCGGGTCCCCGGCCGCAGCTCAGCGGTGCCGGCGTGGGGCCGGGCGTTCCGGTGCGGGCGAAGGCGATCCACGCCGCGCGTACCGCCCTGCCCAGCGCGTCCACCTCCGCCCACGGCTCCGTCCCCAGCATCGGCGACGACCGCCATGCTTCGCGGGTGCCCAGCAGCAGCGGCAGTTCGAGGCAGTGGGTCGCACCGAAGCGCGAACCGGCCGGGCGCCAGTCGAGGCGGTACGTGTGGACCCGGGCCCCAGACCGCGCCAGTTCGACCCCGTAGTGTGCCAGCGGCTTCTCGTACAGGCGGCGGGTCAGCTCCGCCGGGTCGGCATCGTCCACAGGAAAGGCGGTCATGTCGTCGGCGTTCCAGCCGTACAGGACGTCCAGACCTCGTACTGTCGCGACGGCCGGTTCGCCGTCCTGAGCCGCGGGGAACTTGACCGGGAGGAAAGGGGGTTCCAGTGTACTTCCCGAGCGTCGCAGGTTGATGCTCGCGGTCTCGCGCTGGGCCGCCAGGATCGCGGGAAGTCCGGCGGTGCGCGGGTCCTCGGCCAGCAGGCCGGCGAAGACACGGCCGAGGACCTCGGAGTCCGTGCGGGGACGGGCCGTGATGGACAGCGGCGGGCTCTGGAGGATCGCCCTGTGCAGGAGCCCCCGCGCCTCCCGCATCTCCAGCAGCAGGCGCAGGGAGAGGGCGCCCGCGGACTGGCCGAAGACCGTGACGCTGCCTGGGTCTCCCCCGTAGGCGGCGATGTGCGTGCTCACCCAGCGCAGCGCTTCGAGCTGGTCGTACAGTCCGAGGTTTCCCTCACTGATGCCGTCCAGGCAGAGGTATCCGAGGGCTCCGAGGCGGTAGTTGACGCCGACGACGACCACGTCGCCCTGGGCGGCGAGCGCCCCGCCGTCGTACCAGTCCATGAGGCCGGCGCCGCTGCTGAAGCCGCCGCCGTGGAACCACACGAGGACCGGACGGGCTCCGTCGTCCAGGGCGGGGGTGGTGACGGTCAGATTGAGGCAGTCCTCGCCCTGCGGACGGGTGTCGAGCGGGGGTCCCATCACCGCGTCGAGGCGGGAGGGGAGCTGGGGGCAGATCTCGCCGCTCGACGGGCGGTGGTCGTCGGCCGCCACCGGGCGGGGCCGGGCGAAGCGTGCCGCGGTGGCGTAACGGACGGGTCCGGTGCGCACCACCGCGTCGGTGGGATCGGTCATGTGCGGCCTCCGGACAGGGGTGGTGACGAGGGTACGGAGCACCGGGGTCGGAGCAGGGACGTGACCTGCGGGGCCGGTCGGGCGACGGCCCCGGCCCCGGCCCCGCGTGTCGTTCACCCACGTGTCGTTCACCCACCTGTGGTTCAGGCGCGTGTCGTTCAGGTGCGGGCCACGGCTGCCTGCGCCGGGGGTTCGGTGGCCGGTTCCGGCGTGTTCTCCGGGACGAGGCGGAACAGCGCGATCGCTCCGATCAAACTGACGGAGCACATCCCCACGAGGTACCACGTCACGCCGGTCGACGAGCCTCCGGCGTCCAGCAGCGCGGTGGAGATCAGCGGAGCGAGTCCGCCGCCGAGGATGGCGCCGAGCTGGAGGATCAGCGAGGAGCCCGAGTACCGGACGTGGATGGGGAACGTGTCGGCGATGATGGCCCCCTGGACGCAGTGCGTCACCGGAATGACGAGACCCATGCCGACCAGGGCCACCAGCGCGAGCAGGGACTTGTTCGTGTTGAGCAGCGGGAAGAACGCCACACACCACACCAGGATGGCGACGGAACCGCCGATGAACATCGTTCTGCGGCCGTAGCGGTCGGCGAGCTTCGTCCAGTACGGAATGGTCGCGAACCAGATCACGGAGGCCGCGGTCACGCCGAGGATGAGGAACTTCTTCTTGTAGTCGAGCTCCTTCGTCCCGTACGACAGGGTGAACACCAGGAACACATAGGCCACTGCGGAGTTCGCGACCACGGCGAGGAGCGTGAGGCCGAGGCGGCGGTATCCGACCTTGAGCGCTTCCGCCAGCGGGAACCTGACCACCTCGTCCTGGTGGACGGCGTGGCTGAAGGACGGGGACTCGGTGACCCGCAGCCGGACCACCAGCCCCACCGCGACCAGGACGAAGCTCAGCAGGAACGGGACGCGCCAGGCCCACGAGGTGAACGCGTCGTCACCGGCCACGGAGTTGGTGGTGAGGAACACGATGTTGGCGAGAACCAGTCCGGCGGGGGTCCCCATCTGCGGGAACCCCGCGTACAGGTTCCGTTTGCCGGCGGGGGCGTGCTCCATCGACAGCAGGGTCGCGCCGGCGCCCTCGCCGCCCAGGCCGATGCCCTGGACGATGCGGAGCAGGACCAGCAGCACCGGCGCCCAGAAGCCGATCGCGTCGTAGTTCGGGATGGCGCCGATGAGCGTCGATCCGACGCCCATCAGCAGGAGCGAGACCACGAGCGTCGCCTTGCGCCCGATACGGTCGCCGAAGTGTCCGAAGACCAGGCCGCCGAGCGGCCGGGCGACGAAGCCGACGGCGAAGGTGCTGAACGCCGCCAGGGTGCCCGCCCCGGAACTCAGCGAGGGAAAGAACTGCTTGTCGAAGATGAGCGCGGCCGCGGTGCCGTAGAGGAAGAAGTCGTACCACTCGAGCGTGGTTCCGGCCAGCGTCGCGACGGCTGTCTTTCTCGCCGCGGTTCCGCCTCCGCCCGCGCCGTCTTCTTGAGGTGAGCTGCTCATGGGATGACCTATCACTCGGTGACGCGTTTAACGGTGGATCCTGGCCCGCTGAGACATGACGCACAAATACCGAACACGCGTCACGACATACCAGTTTGGGCATAGCCCGATTTCAGCCACAGCCTGAAGCCCGGATATACCAACTTGGGCATACAGATGGACGAGAAGTTAATTTGCCGGGCATGGCCGTTCCTCCCACAGTGAGAGGCATGACGGCAGAAACTGGGCGGTGGATCCGCAACTTCGTCGACGGACGGTTCGTCGACCCCGATGACGGCCCTGACGGCGACCGCGGCTTTGACAAGATCAATCCAGCCACCGGTCTCGTCCACGCCCGTGTTCACGAGGCGGACGAGGCACTGGTGGACCGTGCGGTGATGGCGGCCCGGCGCGCTCTCGGCGCGGGCTGGGCGGACACGGCGGTACGTGAGCGGACCGAACTGCTGCGCCGGGCGGCCGACCGGATCGAGGAGCGGTTCGAGGAGTTCGTCGCCGCGGAGATCGCCGACACCGGCAAACCGGTCACCCAGGCACGACAGCTCGATGTCGCCCGCGCCGTCGCCAACTTCCGCGCCTTCGCCGACGTGGTCGCCGCGGCGGGTCAGGACTCGTTCCTGACCGATCTGCCGGGCGGGAAGCGGGCCCTCAACTACGCGGTCCGCAAGCCCCTGGGCGTGGTCGCGGTCGTCGTGCCGTGGAACCTGCCGCTCCTCCTGCTGACCTGGAAGATCGCCCCGGCACTGGCCTGCGGCAACGCCGTGGTCGTCAAGCCGAGCGAGGAGACACCGGGCACGGCCACCCTGCTCGCCGAGGTGCTGGCCGAAGTGGGTCTGCCGGCCGGGGTGTACAACGTCGTCCACGGCTTCGGCGGTGAATCCGCCGGTGAGTACCTGACGGCCCACCCCGGGATCGACGGCGTGACCTTCACCGGGTCGTCCGCCACCGGTTCGCACATCATGAGGACCGTCGCGCCGCGGGTGCGGCCGGTCTCCCTCGAACTCGGCGGCAAGAACGCCGCGATCGTCTTCGACGACGTCGACATGGACGAAGCGCTGACCGGGCTCGCCAAGTCGGTGTTCACCAACACCGGGCAGGTCTGCCTGTGCACCGAGCGGGTGTACGTACAGCGGTCCGTGTTCGACGACATCGCAGACGGACTCGTGGAGCGCGCCGAACGCCTGAGGCTGGGAAACCCGCTGGACGGAGCGACCACCACGGGCCCGCTGATCTCACGGACCCACCGCGACAAGGTGCTGCGCTACTTCGACCTGGCCGAGCGGAGCGGCGCGAAGGTGCTCACCGGCGGCGCGGTACCCACCCTCGGCCCGGACCTCGACGGCGGCTCGTGGATCGAACCCACCCTGTGGACCGGGCTGACCAACGCCGACCGGGTCGTACGCGAGGAGATCTTCGGCCCGGTGGCCGCCCTCGTCCCCTTCGACACCGAGGCGCAGGCGATCGAGCTGGCCAACGACACCGACTACGGCCTCGCCGCCTCCGTGTGGACCAACGACCTGCGCCGCGGCCACCGGGTGGCGCAGGCGATGAACGTGGGCATGGCCTGGGTCAACACCTGGTTCCTGCGCGATCTGCGCTCCCCCTTCGGCGGTGTCGGGCTCTCCGGCATCGGGCGCGAGGGCGGCGAGTCGTCCCTGCACTTCTACACCGAGCCGACGAATGTGTGCGTACAGCTGTGAGCGAGCATCCGAACCCCCACGCCCCCGCCCGTCCCCTGAGTGCCGTGTCCGATGACCCCGTCGATGACCCCGTCGAGGCCGCCGTCGAACTGCTCACCACCGCGGCCGCCGCCCGCACGCCCTGTGCCCCGGTCCGTCAGTACCTCGGTACGAGCGACCTCGACGCCGCCTACGAGGTGCAGCGCCGCGTCGCCCGGGCCCGCGTCACGGCCGGCGCACGCCGGGTGGGCGCCAAGATCGGGCTCACCGCCCCCGTCGTGCAACAGCAGTTCGGTGTCTTCCAGCCGGACTTCGGCGTGCTCCACGACGACATGCTGTACGCCCACACCGAGCCGCTGCCGCTCGGCCGGTTCCTCCAGCCGCGTGCGGAGGGTGAGATCGCGTTCGTGCTCGGCCGTGACCTCGACCGGCCCGGCGCGTCCGTCGCCGACGTGCTGCGGGCCACCGAGTTCGTGCTGCCCGCCATCGAGATCGTCGACTCCCGGATCGCGGGCTGGGACCTGGCCATCACCGACACCGTCGCGGACAACGCGTCCAGTGGCGCGGTCGTCCTCGGCACCACCCCGTATCCGCTGGCCGGCCGGGATCTGGCCCGCGTCGGCATGACGCTGCGCCGGGAGGGTGAGCCGGTCTCCCACGGCGCGGGGCACGCCTGCCTCGGCTCACCGGTCGTCGCCGTGGCCTGGCTGGCCCGCGAACTGGTCCGGCGCGAGCAGCCGTTGCGCGCCGGGGACGTCGTGATGTCCGGTGCGCTCGGCCCGATGGTCCCGGTCACCGGACCTGGCCGGTTCCGGCTGGAGCTGGACGGGCTGGGAGAAGTGGAAGCAGTCGTCGAGGAGGAAACCAAGTGAGTCCAGCGACCACCGGACCGGGCGGCACGCCCCCGACCACGACGGGCACGGTCCCCGTCGCCGTCATCGGCTCCGGCAACATCGGCACCGATCTGATGATCAAGGTGATGCGGCTGTCGAAGACCCTGCGCATGGGCGCCATGGCCGGTATCGACCCGGCGTCCGACGGTCTCGCCCGGGCCGGACGCCTCAAGGTCGCCACCACGGCGCGCGGGATCGACGGCCTCGTGGAGATGGACGAGTTCGCCGGTATCAAGGTCGTGTTCGACGCGACCTCCGCGAAGGCCCATGTCCGCAACGCCGAGATCGCCCGGCGGCACGGCAAGCTGATGGTCGACCTGACCCCGGCCGCGCTCGGCCCGTTCGTGGTGCCCCCGGTCAATCTGGGAGAGCACCTGGACGAGCCGAACGTCAACATGGTGACCTGCGGCGGCCAGGCGACCGTCCCCGTCGTCGCCGCCGTCTCCCGGATCGCCCCGGTGGCGTACGGCGAGATCGTCGCGTCCATCGCGTCGAGGTCGGCCGGTCCCGGCACCCGGGCGAACATCGACGAGTTCACCGAGACCACCAGCGAGGCCATCCGCGTCGTCGGCGGCGCCTCGGTGGGCAAGGCGGTCATCGTCCTCAACCCGGCCGAGCCGCCCCTGGCCATGCGCGACACCGTGTACTGCCTCGTCGAGGGTGCGGTGGACGCGGCGACGCGGGAGCGGATCGCCGGCTCCGTACGGGACATGGCCGCCGAGGTCCGGGAGTACGTCCCCGGCTACCGGCTCAAACAGGACGTGCAGTTCGACCCCGTCGAGGACGTCATGGTCCCGGCGCTGGGCCGCCGGATCACCGGAGTCAGGGTCACGGTGTTCCTGGAGGTGCTGGGCGCGGGCCACTACCTGCCCGACTACGCCGGAAACCTGGACATCATGACCTCCGCCGCGGTCAGGACCGCGGAACGGATCGCCGTACTGCGAGGATGGGCGGACGCGTGAAGATCTACGTACAGGACGTGACCCTGCGGGACGGCATGCACGCCATGGGGCACATGTACACCCTCGATCAGGTACGCCGGATCGTCACCGCGCTCGACAAGGCGGGCGTCGCGGCCGTCGAGGTCGCGCACGGCGACGGACTCGGCGGGTCGAGCGCCACCTACGGCTTCGGCTCCCACACCGACGAGGAGTGGATCGAGGCCGCCGCGGAGGTACTGGAGCACGCGAAGCTGACCACCCTGCTGCTTCCCGGCATCGGCACCATCGAGCACCTGCGCCGCGCCTACGACCTGGGGGTGCGCAGCGTCCGGGTCGCCACCCACTGCACCGAGGCCGACGTGAGCGCGCAGCACATCGCGTGGGCCAGGGAGCACGGAATGGACGTCTCGGGCTTCCTGATGATGAGCCACCTCAACTCCCCCGCACGCCTGGCCGAGCAGGCCGCCCTGATGGAGTCGTACGGCGCGCACTGCGTGTACGTCACCGACTCCGGCGGGCGGCTCACCACGCGCGACGTCGCGGAGCGGATCGACGCCTACCGCCAGGTGCTGGACGAGGGTACGCAGATCGGCATCCACGCCCACGAGAACCTCTCGCTCTCGGTCGCCAACAGTGTGGCCGCCGTCGAGCACGGCGCGTACCGCGTCGACGTGGCACTGGCCGGGCAGGGCGCGGGGGCCGGTAACTGCCCGGCGGAACCGTTCGTCGCGGTCGCGGATCTGCTGGGCTGGGAACACGGCTGCGACCTGTTCGCACTCCAGGACGCCGCCGACGACATCGTCCGCCCCCTGCGCAGCCGCCCGGTGCGAGTGGACCGCGAGACGCTGACCCTCGGCTACGCCGGGGTGTACTCCAGCTTCCTGCTGCACGCCGAACGGGCGGCCCTGCGCTACGGGATCGACACCCGGCAGATCCTGCTGGAGGTCGGACGGCGGCAACTGGTCGGCGGCCAGGAGGACATGATCGTCGACATCGCACTGGACCTGGCCGCGCGAGGCGGGGCCGGCACCGAAGGGAGCGCCGCATGATCACGGCTCGGACCGTCGAGACCCTGGCGGAGCGGCTCGACACCGCGCAGACGACGCGCACCGACGTACCGAGCCTCGCCGACACGCACGCGTTCGGCATCGGCGAGGCCTACGCGATCCAGGCGGCGCTGCTGGCCCGCCGCGAGGCGCGCGGCGAGCGGGTCACCGGGGTCAAGCTGGGCTTCACCAGCAAGGCCAAGATGGCTCAGATGGGGGTGTCCGACGTGATCGTCGGACGGCTCACCGACGCGATGCGCGTCCCGAACGGCGGCGATCTCGATCTCGCGCGCTTCATCCACCCGAAGGTGGAGCCGGAGGTGGCGTACCGGATCTGCCGTGACGTGGACGTGGAGGACCCCACGACGGACATCGAGTCCTGTGTGGACGCCCTCGCCCCGGCGCTGGAGGTCATCGACTCCCGCTACCGGGACTTCCGGTTCACCTACGAGGACGTCGTCGCGGACAACACGTCGGCCTCGGCGTACGCGATCGGTGCCTGGCGGCCCCTGGAGAGCGTGCCCAACCGGGCGGTACGGCTGGTGAGCGGGGCAACGGAGGTGGTCGGCTCGACCGCCGCGATCCTCGGCGACCCGGTGCGCGCCCTGCACGCGCTCGTGGACATGTGCCGGCGCCGGTCCATCCCCCTGCGGGCCGGACAGGTGGTGCTCGCCGGCGCGGCGACGGCGGCGGTGCCGCTGACCGCCGGCGTCACCGCCTGCGAGGTCGCGGGGCTCGGCACGGTGGAAGTGAGGGTCGTCGGATGAGCGACGCACGCGTTCTCGAGGGACGGGCCACCCCGCGCGGCCGCTTCCCCCACCTGAAGGTCGTCGGCGATCTGGTCTTCGTGTCCGGTACGAGTTCACGCCGGCCCGACAACACGTTCGTGGGCGTCGAGGTCGACGCCATGGGCACCACGAACCTCGACATCCGCGCGCAGACCCGCGCGGTGATCGAGAACATCCGGGACATGCTCGCCGAGGTGGGCGCCGGACTCCACGACGTCGCCCAGGTGACCTCGTACCTGGTGTCGATGAACGACTTCGGCGGATACAACGAGGTCTACGGCGAGTTCTTCGACGAGCACGGCCCGACCCGTACGACGGTGGCGGTGCACCAGCTGCCGCACCCGCACCTGCTGATCGAGATCCAGGCCGTCGCCCACCTGCCCCGGGCCTCCCGGGCCCCGGCAGCCCCCGGTACATCCGCATCGCACAGCACGGAGGTGGTCTCATGACCGACATTCCCGAGGTCATCGATTTCCAGGGTTGGATCGACGAGCACGCGCACCTGCTCAAGCCGCCGGTGAACAACCGGACCATGTCGCTCGGCAACGACTTCATCGTCCAGATCGTGGGCGGCCCCAACCAGCGTACGGACTTCCACCAGGAGCCGTACGAGGAGTGGTTCTACCAGGTCAGGGGCGACATGCACGTCAACCTCATGACCGGGGACGGGCCGCGGACCGTACACATCAGGGAGGGCCAGGCGTGGCTGCTGCCCGGCAACGTCCCGCACTCCCCGCAGCGCCCCGACCCCGAGTCGATCGGTCTGGTCATCGAGCGGGTCCGCGAGGAGGGCACCCTGGAGCGCTTCCAGTGGTACTGCCTGAACTGCTCCGCCCTGATCCACGGGATCGAACTCCAGGTCAGGGACATCGTCGAGGACCTGCCCCCGGTCTTCACCGAGTTCTACGAGAACGAGCGGGCCCGCGTCTGCCGCGAGTGCGGTGCGCTCCACCCCGGAAAGGGCTGACCGGTGGACCAGGTGATCGACATCCACACCCACTACGTGCCCCGGGGCTGGCCCGACCTGACGGCCGACGGCGGGCCGGACGCGCCGTGGCTGCGGGTGGAGACCGAGTCGGACGCGGTGATCATGATGGGGACCAAGGAGTTCCGGCGGATCCGCTCGGACTGCTGGGACGCCGAGGTCCGGCTGCGGGACATGGACGCGGACGGCGTGCGCACCCAGGTCGTCTCCCCGACACCGGCCTTCTTCTCCTACGGGCGCAGCGGCCGGGAGGCGACGAACATCGCGCGGATCTTCAACGATCTGGCGCTGGAGATCGTCGAGCCCGCACCGGACCGGCTGATCCCGTTCTGCCAGGTGCCGTTGCAGGACCCGGACGCGGCCTGCCGCGAGCTGGAACGCTGCGTCGCGGCCGGGCACCGCGGGGTCGAGATCGGAAACCACGTCGGTGACCAGGATTTGGACAGCGAGGGGATCGTCACCTTCCTCCAGCACTGCGCCTCGCTGGACGTACCGGTGTTCGTGCACCCGTGGGACATGGCTACTTCCCCTCGGCTGGACCGCTGGATGGCCCAGTGGCTGACGGCGATGCCCGCCGAGACCCACCTGTCGATCCTGGCGTTGATCCTGGGCGGGGTCTTCGACCGCGTCGACGACCGTCTGAAGATCTGCTTCGCGCACGGCGGCGGATCGTTCGCCTTCTGGCTGGGCCGGATGGAGAACGCCTGGCACGGACGCAACGACGTCATCGGCACCTCGCGGTTCCCGCCGTCCCACTACCTCGGCCGCTTCTACGTCGACTCCGTCGTCTTCGACGAGCGCGCCCTGCGGCTGCTGGTCGACACGGTGGGCGCGGACCGGGTGATGGTGGGCAGCGACTACCCGTACCCGCTGGGCGAGCGTCCGGTCGGTCAGGTGGTCCGCAAGAGCCAGTTCCTCGACGACGCCGACCGGCGGCTGATCGGCCACGAGAACGCCGAGCGGTTCCTCGGACTGTCCGGTGCCTGACCAGGCCCTGTCCGGAGTTTCCCGTCGTCTGCCCGAAGGGCAGGCCGCGCGGCGTCCGGTGCGGTGCATCGGCGTGCGGCCGGATCGTCCTCGTACTGGACGTACTTGGATGATTCGGCCGTGCGCCGAGGTGCCGTGCCAGGCGTCGCGCGGCAGACGGGAAACTCCAGACAGGACCTAATCTAACGCGGCCGACCGCCCGTCCGCGCGGCCATCTCGTCGGCGACGGCCTCCAGGCTCCGGATGAGGGCCTCGGCGGAAGGGCTCAGCGTCCGGGCGGCCGACCGGGTCAGCCCGACGCTGTGCCCGATCGGGTCCAGCGGAACCGACAGCCGCACTATGCGGTTGTCGTCGCGGACGATCAGGCTGGGGAGCACCGCGACGACATCAGTCTCCAGCAGGAGCTGACGGATGGTCAGGAAAGAGGTGGTCTCCACCCGGTTCAGCGGCAGCGCGAACCCGTGGCGGCCGAACAGCTCCTCGATCTCCCGGCGCAGCACGGTCTCCGCCCCGGGCAGGATCCAGGGGTGGTCGACCAGCTCCGCGAGCTCCACCCCCTCCCGGCCCGCGAGCGGGTGCGTGGCCCGGACCACCGGTTCCACCGACTCGTCGTAGAGCTTGCGGCGCTCCATCCGTTCGTCGGAGGATGCGGTCAGCCGCCCCACGACGAGGTCGACGCGCCCCGCCTCCAGCTCCAGCAGCAGCGCCTCCGGCGCCCCCTCCCGCACGATCACGGTCAGGTAGGGGCGCTCCTTCTTGAGCGCGGCGATGGCCCGCGGCAGGAGCACGTTGGAGCCGGCCAGGTGCGTGCCGACGACGACCGTGCCCCGGTCGGCGTCGGCGAGCTCCACCACGTGCCGCCCCGCCTGGGTCAGCTGGGCGAGGACCGCCCGCGCGTGCCGGGTGAACGCCTCGCCGAACACCGTCGGGGTGACGCCCCGGGGGCCGCGTTCGAACAGCGGCACGCCGAGGATGTCCTCCAGCTCGTGCAGGCTCCGGGTCGCGGCGGGTTGCGTCACATGGAGTTCGGCGGCGGCGCCGACGACGCTTCCCTGGCGCGAGAGCGCGTCGATCAGGACCAGGTGCCGGAACTTGAGCCGGCCGTCGAGCAGGCGGGGAGTCTCCACCCCGTGACTCTATCCACCGCCGCCCGCCGCTCCCCGGCCGTGCGCGCACGTGCCCAGGGCCGGTCCGATACGCGGCTGATACACGGCCGAGCCCTGCCGGATGCCCCGGGGCGACACACGACAGGCAGAATTGCGGGCAGTACGAGGTCAGCGCCGCCCTGCGGGATTCCCGCGGTGGGCGGCCGGCAGAGAGGTCGGGCCCAGTGAGCGAGGAGGACGCCCCGGCGCCCGTGACGATCCTGCTGGTCGAGGACGACGAGGTCATCCGCAGGTCCGTCACGCTCGCGCTGGAACGCTACGGCTACCGGGTCGTGTCGGCCTGTGACGGTCTGACCGGACTGGAGCTGTTCCGGGAGGGCCGCCACGGTCTGCTGCTCCTGGATGTGATGCTGCCCGGCCTCGACGGCATCGGGCTGTGCCGGCGGATCAGGGAGACCAGTATGGACCCGGTGCTGATGATGTCCGCGCGCGGTGACGCCCTGGACGTGGTCTCCGGTCTGGAGGCGGGTGCCGACGACTACGTCGTCAAGCCCGTCGACACCGCGGTTCTGGTGGCCCGTATCCGCTCGCTGCTGCGGCGGGCGGTCTACACGCCCGCCGCCCCGCCCGCCTCCGCCCCGCCCGCCGCGGACCGGGGGCGGCCGGAGCGGTCCGGTGCCGACGGGCGTGCCCTGCTGGTCTTCGGCGACCTGACCGTCGACACGGCGGGCCTCGAGGTGTCGCTGGCGGGCCGGCCCGTCGCGCTGGCCCCGACCGAACTGCGGCTGCTGCTGGAGTTCGCCGCGCACCCCGGCACCGTGCTCGACCGGCAGACCCTGCTGCGCGACGTGTGGGACTACGGCTGGGACGGGGACAGCCGCGTGGTCGACCTGTGCGTGCAGCGGCTGCGGAAGAAGATCGGGGCCGACCGGGTCGAGACCGTCCGCGGGTTCGGCTACAAGTTGCGGCGCTGACGTGGACGCCGTTCGTGACCTGCTCAACTGGCGTTCACTGCGCTGGAAGACCTGTCTGCTCGTCACCGTGTGCTGCTGTGCCGTCGCGCTGACCATCGGGACCCTGGTGCACTCCAGCACCCGCGCCCGGTCGATGAACGACGGGGCCGCCAGGGCCACCGCGGCACTCCTCGGTGACGTGGAGGCCTACGAGCGGGACGGCGTCCCGCCCCGGGGGCTCCACCTGGTGCCGGGGGAGCTTCCGGACGAGTTGCTGCGCCGGCTCGACGACCGGCAGGAACCGGAGCCGAACCACGACACGGTCACCTGGTACGAGGATCCGGACGCCGGGGACCACCCCTCGATGTGGGCGGCACGCAGCTACCGCGGCAAGCCCGTCGCCACGGAGACCGACATGACCTCCGACCTGCTCACGCGTCGTGCCCTGGACCGGCACATGTGGAAGTACTCCCTTCTCGCCCTGGCCGTCGTCGTTCCCCTGTCGGCGCTCGCCGCCGAGCTGCCGTACCGCCGGCTGCGGCGGGTGGCGCGCACCACACGCCGGATCACGGACGGCGATCTGACCGCCAGAACCGGAGCCGGCCGCGGCAACGACGAGATCACCGCCATCTCGGCCACGGTCGACTCGATGGCCGACAGCCTGCACCAGCGGCTGTTGACCGAACAGCGCTTCACCGCGGACGTCGCCCACGAACTGCGGACCCCGCTGATGGGCCTGGTCACCGCGAGCGGACTGCTCCCCGAGGGGGAGGTGACCGGCCTGGTCCAGGACCGGGTGCGGGTGCTGCGGACCCTGGTCGAGGACCTGCTGGAGATCTCCCGGCTCGACGCGGGCGCCGAGCGGGCCGAGCCGAGAAGGGTGCCGCTGGCCGAGGTGGTCTCCGAGTCCTTGGACCGAACAGGGCTGCACACACGGTTCACCGCGAGGGACGCCCTGTCCGCCGAGACCGACCCGCGCCGGCTCGACCGGATCGTCACCAACCTCGTCGTCAACGCCCACCGGCACGGTCGCGCGCCCGTCGAGGTCACGGTCGCCGGCACCACGGTGACCGTGCGGGACCACGGTCCCGGCTTTCCGCCCGCGTTGCTGACCGGGGGACCCCAGCGGTTCCGCACCGGCGCGCCGGAACGCGGTCGGGGCCACGGCCTGGGGCTCACCATCGCGCTGGGCCAGGCCCAGGTCCTCGGTGCGTCGCTGTCGTTCGCCGACGCGCCCGACGGCGGGGCCGTCGCCACCCTCCGGCTGCCGACCGCTGCCGACTGACACCGGCCAACCGTGCGCGGTCCGGCCACGTCGCCGTGTGCCGGGCCGCTGTGCAGGAGCCGATACACAACGGATGACCGGCCGAGCAGGAGCGGAGACGCGCTCACGGCCGTGCGGACATCCCCCTCGCCGAGAGTGGCCGTGATGCGCGAACGACGCGCACCGCGTTTCTCGGAGGTGCTCCCATGCGCCCAGTCCCCGAACCCGGCGAGCGTGAGGGTTCCCCCCGCTCCGCCGTCGGATTCCCGGCTGCCGCACAGCCTGCGGCGGCGCTCGGCACTCCTCGCCGCCGGCGCGACCGCCCTGGTCACCCTGGTCACCCTCGGGAGCGTCCTCGTGGCCCGCGGAGCCGTGGACGACGCGGCGTCCACCGCTGGCGTCGACAGCGGGCCCGGCGGGCGGCCGGGCACGTCCCTCACCGCGTCGCTGCCCTGGCCGGACGAAGGTCAGGCGGCCGTCCTGGTCGAGGGGTTCGGGCCGCGCGGTGCCCCGAGCGTCCACGGACCACGGCGGCCGGTACCGATCGCCAGCGTCACCAAGGTGATGACGGCGTACGTGGTCCTGCGCGACCACCCCCTGCGCGGCGACGCGTCCGGCCCCCTGGTCACCGTCGACGAGCAGGCCGCGAACGAGTCCTTCTCCGGCGCGGAGTCCACCGTCGAGGTGCGGCGGGGACAGCGACTGAGCCAACGACGCCTGCTGGAACTGATGCTCGTGCCCTCCGGCAACAACATCGCCCGGTTGCTGGCCCGTTGGGACGCCGGGTTGCAGAAGGCGTTCGTCGCCAGGATGAACCGCGCCGCCGAGGACCTCGGCATGGACCACACCACGTACACGGGAGCCAGCGGTATCGAGCCCACCACCACGAGTACGGCCGCGGACCAGTTGAAGCTGGCGCGGCAGGTCATGCGCGACGACGTCTTCCGGTCCGTCGTCTCCTTGCCACGCACCGCCGCCGCAGTGGGTTCCGGTACGATTCCCAACAGCAACGAACTGCTGAACACACCGGGCGTGACGGGGATCAAGACCGGTTCCAGCACCCCGGCCGGGGGCGCGCTGATGTGGGCGGTCGACGCTGCGGACCGGAGCGGCCGACGGCATCTCGCCCTCGGCGTGGTGCTGCACCAAAGCGCGGGCACCGGCCCGCAGCAGGGCCTGCGAACCGTCTTCGACGCCGGCCGCGCACTCGTCGAGAGGGTCCGGCAGCAGGTGTCCGCGGCCGATCCCGCCACGACGTCCGGCATCCCTTCCGAAACCCGGTGAGACGACTTTGGCCCCTGTCCTCGACGCTTCGCCCGCCCCGCCCAAACCCGCTCGGCCCCGACGGCCGCGTCGTCACCCCGGCATCTGGCGCCGGGGGCGGATCGCCGCACTCCTCGCGCCGTTGGCCACGCTCGTGATGCTGGGGCATGCCCGGATCCCCGACCGGGTCGGTCACCTCGGCAGTCTCACCGAGGCCTTCCTGCCCTGGACGGGCCTGGTCGTACCGCTGCTCCTCGTGTGTGCCGCGATCCGACGCTCCGCGACCGCCGCCGCGGCCGTACTGCTGCCCACCCTCGTGTGGGGCGCACTCTACGGCGGGACACTCACCGACAAGCAGGCGAGCGGCGGCGACCTGACCGTGGTGACGCACAACGTCAACGAGCACAATCCGCACCCGGCGCACACCGCCCGCGCCCTGGCCGCCTCCGACACCGACGTGTTGGCCCTGGAGGAGCTGGGCGACCCGTCCGTGTACGAGAAGGTGCTGGCCGCCGACTACCCGTACCACTCGGTGCGGGACACGGTGGGCCTGTGGAGCCGCTTTCCGCTCACCGACACCCGTACCGTCGGCATCGCCCCCTGGCCGCGCGCCCTGCGCGCCACGGTCCGCACCCCCAAGGGGCCGGTCGCCGTGTACGTCGCGCACCTCCTGTCCGTCCGGTTCAGCCCCACGGCGGGCTTCGGCACCGCCGCTCGCGACCGCGCCGCCGGCCGTCTGGCGACGGCCCTGCGTGCCGAACCGCTCCCCCGCGTCCTGCTCGTGGGCGACCTCAACGGCACCACGGACGACGGGGCCCTATCCGCCCTCACCTCCGCGACGCACTCGGCCCAGGAAGCGGCCGGAGCCGGATTCGGGCTGACCTGGCCGGCTGCGTTCCCGCTGGCCCGGATCGACCACATCCTCCTGCGCGGTGTGGAGGCGCGATCGGCCTGGACCCTCCCGGCCACCGGCAGCGACCACCTGCCGGTGGCGGCGTCCGTGCGGCTGTAGGTCCTGTCGGCAGTTACCCGCTTGCCCCCTCGGCAACATCCCCGACGGCGGCGGCCACAAGGTGCTGGGCCGCCAGGCAGGCCGCAAGAAGCGGTCCGGCGCCGGCTACAGCTACCTGCACACCGCCGTCGACGACCACTCCCGCCTCGCCCACAGCGAGATCCACGCGGACGAGAAGAAGGAGACCGCCACGGGCTTCTGGCAGCGGCCGGGATCGCCCATGAACGCACCCGGCCCTACCGCCCGCAGACCAACGGCAAGGTCGAAGGGGCGCTCTCGAGGCCGGCCGCATTGTGCACCCCGACCGCGGCAGCGAATACACGTCGAACGAACATGCTGTCCGACATCAGGGGGGAACCTCCAAGGCCGGGTAGTTAGCGTTTTCGCAGGTCACGCAAGGGGGTTGAAGAATCCCTGACACCAAGCAACGGAGCTCGTTGGTACAGGCAGTCGTCCAAGACAGCTTGTCCCGCAAGGAGCTCCGTTGCCTGTTCATTGTGTCTCGCCGTCGGCGCTGACGGCCATCACCCGTACGGTGACTGTGGCCGTGGGCCGGTTCGCTCCCGGGCATCTGGGAGAACTGACGCCGGTCATGCCGTTCGAGCTGGTCGACGCTGTCTTGTCTGAAACCCGGACCGTGCAGAGGCGGTTGCGTGATCTGCCCTCGCGGGTCGGCGTCTACTTCCTCCTGGCGATGTGCCT
Organism: Streptomyces sp. NPDC008313; assembly: GCF_042956125.1. NCBI lineage: Bacteria > Bacillati > Actinomycetota > Actinomycetes > Kitasatosporales > Streptomycetaceae > Streptomyces > Streptomyces sp. NPDC008313. The sequence goes on along the minus strand of NZ_JBIBFR010000008.1, from coordinate 80,102 downwards.
GTTCCCCGAGGTCGGCTACCGGTTGGTCTGGGACAAGCTGACCGCCGGTCTGTCGGGGATGCCGATCGTCTGCCCGAGTGCGAAGGCACTACGTGACCTGCGCCGCAGACTCGGCAGCGCACCGGTGCGGGCGTTGTTCGAGGTGCTGGCCGGGCCGTTGGCCCAGCCGGCCACGCCGGGGGTACGGTTCGGCCCGTATCGGACGGTGTCGTTCGACGGCTGCAGCTCGATCAAGGTGCCTGACAGTGAGCGCAACCGGGGCTGGCTGGGGCGGTGCCCGCACGGCGGTTATCCCCAGGTCGAGCTGATGACGCTGGTCGAGACCGGTACCCGGGCCGTGATCGGGGCGGTTTTCGGTCCCACCCGGGAGGGCGAGACCTCGTACGCCACCAGGCTGTTGCATCATCTGGGCCCCGAGATGCTGGTGCTGTGGGACCGGGGCTTCGACAGCAACGACTTCCTCACCGCCGCGCACGCCACCGGCGCACAGGTCCTGGGCCGCATCCGCCAGCGCCGCCGCCCACCAGTCCTTCAAACTCTCGCCGACTCCTCCTATCTCTCGGTCATCGGCGGCGTCCCGGTGCGCATCATCGAAGCCCAGGTGAGTATCACCTGCACCGATGGCAGCAACTTCGAAGGCTCCTACCGTCTGGTGACCACGCTGCTGGATGCCCGCCGTTACCCCGCCGACCGCCTCGTGCACCTCTATCACGAGCGCTGGGAGCACGAGAGCGCCTACTACGCACTCCGCCACACCATCCTGCACGCACGAGTCCTGCGCTCGCACGATCCGGCCGGAGTCGAGCAGGAGATGTGGGCCCTGCTCACTCTCTACCAGCTCCTGCGCCGCACAATGGTCGAGGCGGCGGAGTCCAAGCCGGGCACCGATCCCGACCGCTGCGGCTTCACCATTGCCTTCCAGACCGCCCCGCGACCTGCTGGTATGTGCGCAAGGAGTCTTCGAGCAGGGCATCGGCGAGATCGGCCGCCGAGTCCTGTTGACACTGGCGCCCGCACGGCGAAACCGCGTCAGCACCCGCAAGGTGAAGTCACCCATCTCCCGCTACGCGGAACGGAAACTGGACGGCCGCCCCGACGGCAGCAAGGTCGTGACCTCGACGACGATCACGCTTCTGCCGCCCCCACCGCCACAGCCCACACTGCCCGCGACAACCGACCGGGAGAACACCGGCAACCGCATGGCACGTGTCCTGACCATCCTGCAGGCAGAACCCGAACGGCTCTGGCGCTCAAGAGAGATCGCCGAACTCCTCGGTGACGTCACCCTCGTCGCCACCTACCGACAACTCGCCCGCTGGACCGAGAGAGGAATGATCAAGAGAGTCCGCACGGGCCGCTACGCGGCAATCACACAGAGGCCGACCCCCTTGCATGACCTGCGAAAACGCTAACTACCCGGCCTTGGGGAAACTTCACTCCCGGCGTGGTTGCTGTCTCCGTACGGCCACGCTCCTTGGGCAGGCTCCTGAGCAGCTGGATAGACACGTGATGCCGCCAGAGCACGGCGACGCTTGCGGACAGACCACGTTGCGAACGCTGCCCCGCTGATGAGCACGCCACCGCCAACACCCAGGAGAATCAACGAGGCTGCACTGTCTCCGCTGCCGGAGTTCGTCGACGCGGCTGGTGCCGCGCCCTCTTGCTTCGATGAAGCGGAGGCTGACGCCTCTGGCGTCCTGGCCGCGGCGTACTCGAAGTCCGGCAGTGGGTACACGTGGACGGGACCGGCGTCGCCGGGGTCCGTCAGTGCGATGCGGGGGCGTACCGCGCCGTAGCCGAGGTAGTCCGTGCGCTCCTTACCGCTCTTGGGTTTGCTCGCCGTGGCGAGCATGACCCGCAGGACCTGGTTGTTCGTCCAACTGGGGTGCTTGGACCAGATCAGGGCGGCGGATGCGGAGGCGATGGCCGTGGCGTCGCTGGTGCCGTGGGTCTTGCACAGTTCCGTGCCGCCGAGACAGGCGGCGACCATGTCCTCCCCCGGTGCGACCAGGTCGACCTGGGGGCCGTGCTGGGACTCCTTCGTCGCCTTGACGTTTCTGCCGATCGCTCCGACACCGACGACACCGGGCGTGGCCGCCGGGTACTGCAGCTCGTTGAGTCCACTGCCGGTGTTGCCCACCCCTGCGAAGATCAGCTTGCCCTTGGACAGTGCGTAGGCGACGGACTCGGTCAGCTCCTGTGAATTGTCGGCGCTCGCTTGCGAGATGTTGATGACCTGGGCGCCCGAATCGGCCGCGTACCGGATGGCCTTGGCCATGTAGGTGGGGTAGTCGTCCGGGTTGCCGTCGCTACGGCTCTGCTCGATGAAGTCCGGGATGCGGATCGGGAGGATCTTCGCTCCTGGGGCCAGGCCGTAGGAACCCGTCGCTCGGCCTTTGGCTCCGGTGCCGGCGATGAGGACGGCCATGCTGGTGCCGTGGCCGTCGTAGTCCGAGTGTTCGTCCCCGGGGTGATTGGAGAAGTCCTTGCCCGCCACGACCCGGCCGCGCAGGTCGGGGATGTTGTCCTGGACGCCGGTGTCGATCACGGCGACCGTGATGCCCTTGCCCGTGCTGGTCTTCCACATCTGCTCGGCCTGCATGGCGTCCAGGTGCCACTGCTGGCCGCGGACGGTGTCTGCGTACGCGGGCGTCACGGTGACGCCCGCCAGCAGGACGCTGGCGACGGCCGCCATGACCCGGCCGTACCGTAGGGCCTGCTTGCTGCGGGTGGGCATGGTCATCCTTCTTGTCCTGCGTGTCGGTCGGGCCCGCTGGGTGGACGTTGTGCGCTCGGTCGGCCTCCCTCGTCCTCGGCCGTCGGATTCGCGCGATTGCGCGACCGCTCGTCATGGGCGGAGCGGTCACCACCGTACGGGGCACGGGCGACGGCGGAGGCACCGCGGGCTTGTCCGCCGCTCTGCGGCTGTGCGTCGCCTGCGCCCGTTCCTCGTACGAGTCCGGCACCCCCTGAGGTGAACCCTGCCCGTCCGCGCTGTCGGGGTGTCCTGGGTTGACCACCGACGATCCCACCGGACTGCGCGGGCAGGCGGGCGCTCTTCGACGCGCCTTCAGGGCTTTTCGTGGGGCTGTTACCGCGGGGCGATGTGGTGCCAAGGCCGGATCCTCCCGGCGCGGTGCCACGACCGATGGGAGGCTGCTGCTGACTCGGGCTGCCGATAACTGTGCCGCGTGGAATCGCACCAGCAGATCGTCCGCTCGCTGGCGAGACGGGGCGGCCGCCAATGATGCCGTTGGCACCTCTGGCCGCGCCGGGAACGGCCGACTCACGACCTGGGACTGGCTGACTACCGGACATGCCGGGGCCGAAGGGGCTGGTGAGACCGTGCCCGGGTACGCGTGAACCTCCCGACGTGCCCGAGCCGGACGGCGTGGGGAGGGCGCCCCGGCCTCCGTACACGGAGTGCTGCCCGCCTGTCCGAGGAACCGACGGAGGCACTGCTCCGCCCCCGAACGCAGGCGGAAGCCACCCGGTCGTCGGCTGTGTCCTGCCGTCCGGACTGCTTGGTCCCGGAGGCGCCACCGAGGGTACAGAAAGAACTGCGGGGTCAGACGGAAGGGTTCCTACACTGTCGATCGCCGTGTTCGTCGTGTCCGAGTGGAGGGGCGGCAACACATCCGGCCCACCGGTCGGGCCCGCCAAGTGGTGCGACGTGGACGCTTTCGGTGCTGAACCTGCCGCGCCCACAACGGAGTCGGCACCCGCCTCCCCTCCATGAGCGTCCGGTCCTGCAACCGCCCCTTGGTCGCCCCCACCGCTGGTGGTGGGAGCAGCGATGTGTGTTCCACTATCAATACTGGTCGGCACGAACTGCTTCGGCAGTTCCGGAAACTCGGGCGCCTCCAGCGTGTCGATCTGTTCCGTCGAGGCGGTGTACGACTGGGCCAGTTTCATCATCAGCCGGGCCGCCTCGGCGCTGTCATCGGCGAACGAGGTCTTGGCCTTCTCCACCGCGGCATCCGAGGGACCGCCGTCGTGGTTGCCGATGTCCGTTGCCTTCGCCGCGTGCGCGTCGAGCACCGATCGCGCGGTGGCACTCTGATTCCGCAGGATCTCCAACTGGGGCCTGACCTCGTGAAGCGTATCCCCCGCGTGGCCCAGCCACTTGCCAGCGCTCGCGCTGAAATCGCCCAGGTCCAGGGTGGCCAGCGCGGCCTGGTGGATCCACTTCCGGAACGCCTCGCCGCCCTCGCCCTCCCACTCGACCGCCAGGCTGTGGGTTCGCAGATCCGTGCCGATTTCCCCGATCGTCTTCGCGGCCTGGGTCAGCAGAACGCCGAGCTCCGTGGCCGTCGCACCGTCCGCCCCCTCCACCATGGACCACAGCTGTTCAGGATCCTGGCTCAGGAACCGGGACTCATTCATGGAACCGGCCCGCCTTCCCCATCACGGTCGTGGTGCCGCCGTTCCTTGCCGACAAAGGCATCACAGACCTCCGGCCTCCGCGTCCATCGGCTGGGAACCCTGTTGGTCACCGTTCGGCCTTCCCGCCCCGCCGCTGGTGCGGTTCTCCGCACCCGGCCCGGGCCTGTCGGCGAGCAGTTCGTCGGCCTCGACCCGGATCCGGCTCAGGCGGTCGCGAATGTCATCGTCGAGATCGTGATAGCCAGCCTTCGAGGCATCGACCGTGACGACCAGTCCCTCGATCTGCAACGCCAGCATCTTGGACAGCTTCTCCAGTTGGGAGTGCACTCGGGTGTAGGCGGCGTGCAGCGCGTCGGCCTCGTCGAAGTTCCCCAGACGCCCCGTAGGCAGAGCGCCGTCCGCGATCCTGCGTGGCGCGGCCTTCGACTCCTCCAGCTGAGTCAACAGGTCATCCACCCTCGTCTTGAAGGCAGTCAGCGTCTCGCCCTCAACACGCAGAACCTGCGCCGCGGCGGCACCAGTACCCCCGAAGGGCCCGATACCCGAAGCCGCGATCACTCCCACAGCCGCTCCCAGGGCAACGGTGGTTGCCTGCGGATCTCCCGTGCTGTCGACCGCCACCACGCCCCTCCCCGCTCAGTGAGCACCTCGGGGCACTCACTGACAGTGCCCCTGACATCCCCGTCTGTAATAGAAGCAACTCCCGCAAGATAGCTGTGATCTTGTGTCTTCGCGGAACTCTGTTACCACCACGGCATGAGGCTGGCTGAAAGCCGACTCCGCCGCACGTTCGGCCACTCCACTGCTGCCACGTCCCGCCTGCTGCAGGGCGGCACCTTGACGAAGACGGGCTGTCGCCGTGCGCAGAGGTCGTTCTGTGAATGTCCGATGCATGACGGTGGCTCGGCTGTCCGCCCAACCGGGCTGTGTCGCAGTTTCACCCCGTTGTGGCCACTGTGACAGCCGGGCAAGTCCGTTGGCATGAGTAGGAGTACTCAGTCGCTCTGGCGATCGCACGGATACAGTGCGTTGCGACCACAAGATAACGTCCGCAACAGCAGGCTCAGGCAGCGCCGTGGAGGCGTACACGGGGAGGGATCGCTGGTGGCGTGGGACGAGTGGGAACAGATCAAGGCCGCGGCGGCCGAGCGCCACTCCACCCAGATGCAGCTCAACCAGTTGCCGGCTGATCAGGGCGGCAGCACTCCCACACGTGGGGCGAAGCCAGGATCGGATGGCGGCTCGGGCACCCTGCGGCACTCGAACGGGCCATGGACCCACGCGGCAGGCACAGCGGACGACCTGAAGATCAGCACCGAGTCCACGAGGAAGAGCCTGCAGTCCGGCCATACGGGCGTGTCGACGGGGGCTGAGGGTCTGGCGAGCCTGGGTGCGTTGAAGACGGTACTCACCTCCTGGGAGAAGCGGCTGGAGGCGGTACGGGACGAGTGCGAGTCGCTGGAGCCCAAACTGCGCGCCGTCGCCAAGGACATGGGCGAGCACGACAGTGCCGTTGCCGCCAAGGCGCGCGCTGTGCACGTCTCAGACGGGAGCAAGGGCTAGTGACCTCGGCGTTGACCTGGCAGCAGTTGCGGGACCTGAAGCTCTCGGAACTGGACGACGCGGCCGACGGATGAGCCAAGGTTTCGCACCACGCGGATGCCTCGGCCGAACGCGTGGATGCCGATATGGCCGGCAAGTTATCCAAGACACAGAAAAGCGAGTCGGCGAGGGCGGCCATCCGGCGGCTGCAGCGACTGAGCCGCAACTACCACTACATCCACGCCGAGTGCGGACTGATCCGCTCCTCGATAAACGGTCTTGCCTCCGAACTCGGTGCCCCTCAGCGGCGGCTGAAGGAAGCACTGGACGACGCCACCGCCCTGTCGTACACGGTGAACGAGGACGGCAGCATCGGGTACCCCGCCGGCGGCAAGAACGAGATGACCGGGGAGAAGATCCCCGGCGGCTCGGCAGTGGGCAACAACGGCATGCTCACTCCGGGCAACAACGGGCTGTACCCACCGAGCGACAAGGGGCTGTACACGCCCGGCACCGGTCCCGGAACACCCGGCCTGATCAACCCCAACCCTAACCACGCCAAGGCGCAGGACATCGCCGACCGCATCGCCCATGCCCTGCGTGAGGCCCGGGAGATCGACGAACGTTACCGGCAGGCGCTGAGCAAGCTCAAGGCAGGCCCCGGGCTGAAGGTCGACGCGAAGACCTGGGCCGACGCTGCCGCCGACGTCAAGGCCGTGGGCGAGGCTGCAACGGAATACCTGAAGGGCGACATCCCTCTCGACAAGTCCCCCGCCGCCCGCAAGGACTGGTGGGACCACCTCACGCAGGAGCAGCGGGAGGAGTACCTGGCGGTCTACCCGGACGTGATCGGGAACCTGGACGGTATCCCGGCGACCGTGCGCGACGAGGCCAACCGGGAGAACATCCAGCTCCTCATCGGCAAACTCTCGGGGCAGGATGACGAGGAGTCGAAGACGATGCTGGACGGGCTGAAGGGGATTCAGGAGAAACTACAGGAACCAAGCGTGCCCCCGATGTATCTCCTTGGTATCGGAGACGAAGGCAACGGCCGTGCGATCGTTTCCTATGGGAATCCCGACACGGCGAAGAACGTTTCGGCTTATGTCCCTGGGCTCTCAACGAAGCTGGATGGTGAGTTCGTCGGCGGCACGATGAAACGAGCCCAGGACACTGCTCTTGGCGCCAGGGAAGCCGACCCTCACAGCTCAACCGCGTCGATCGTCTGGCTCGGTTACGACGCACCCCAGGTCTCTCCCACGGACCTCGCCGCCAACACGGACGTCATGTTCAGGGAAAATGCCGAAGCCGGAGCACCGGCATACAACAGCTTCATGGCAGGAATCTCGGCGACGAACGAGAACGAGGATCCGCACATCACGGCCATTGGGCACTCATACGGTTCCCTCACCGTCGGCCTGGCAGCTCAGGAGAAGGGCGGGGTCCCCGGAGCCGACGACATCATCCTTGTCGGTAGCCCCGGCACTGGCGCAAAGACCGCCGACGACTTGAACGTCGGCAAGCACCATGTATTCGTCGGCGCGGCAGACAACGACATCGTCACCAAGCTACCTAATCACAATGAGGCCAGTGGCATGGGAGCCGGGGCTGCCGGTGGCGGATCAGCAGGTCTTGTATTGGGATTGGGGATGGGCGGCCCCATAGGTGGAGTCGTTGGTGGTGCAGCCGGTACTGTCGTGGGTGGCGTCGCCGGCTATATGGCTCAGGACCAGCAGACGGATCCCAGTCAGATCTGGTTCGGAACCGATCCGGCGAACAAGGCGTTCGGAGCCACACGCTTCTTGGTCGACGATGGCCCTCCTGTGACCGAGGGTGGGTTTGACGCACACTCGCACTATTTCACCCCCACAAAGGATCAGATGTCAGCCGATAATATTGCCAAAATCGTGGTTGGGAAGTCCGACGAAATCGTCTTGGAGCAGCCGCGATGAGAGGCGTCAGCGTAACGCTCCTGGTAGGAATGCTGCTTTTGACAGGATGCGGAACTTCGGAGCAGTCGACTGAAGGGAAGCCGAAGATGAACATGCAAGAAGCGGCGGAACACGCCGACAAAATGCTGGACGGGACTTTCGCCGCCATCAAGCCCGCCGTCCACTGGACCCACGGGGAGACCACCGAGGGCAGCTGTGATGTGTCGCGGCGTCGGGCAGTGATGACCATCATCTCCCCGGAACGCAGGGGTAGCTTCCTCGGGGTGGTTGAGCGCTATTGGAAGGCCGAGGGGTACCGGCAGCTTGGTGTTAATCGAAGCACCAAGAGCCCTGCGACGTACTTCGAGACACCCGACCAGTTCCGTGTGCGTCTCCTCATCGGAGGCAACGGCCAAGCGTTCTTCGAGGTAGCTACACCGTGTGTCACCAAGTCCTCGGTGTCACCGCCGACAGCGGAGACGGTCGGCCCCAATTACGCGGGTGGATCGATCCCGGACCCCAACGTCCGATCGGATTTCTGGTCATCAACCACCCCGATCCCCTCTGCGTCGCCGAGCGAGAAGAACTGAGCGTACAGCGCACAGTCACTTCGTATGTGTCCTCGTCAGACGCCCGCGCTCAGCAACACCTCAGTGAGGCGGTCGGCGGCATCCGGGCGCCCCAATGACCGGGCCCGCTCCGCCATATGCGTGCGCTGCTCAGGTGAAGTGAGGATCGGGTCGACCGCCGCACGAAGGCTCTCCAGGGTCACCGCGTCCTTCACCAGGGCGACCGCGGCGCCCGCCTGCTGGAGGTGGAGGGCGTTGTGCTCCTGCTCGTTGCCGGCCGATGTAGCGAGCGGGATGAGGACGGACGGCTTGCCGAGGGCGGTGAGCTCGGCGATGGTGCAGGCGCCCCCGCAGAAGATGACGACGTCTGCCAGCGCCAGTACGTCGGGAAGGTCCGGGCCGACGAAGTCCGTGACCAGGTAGCGGGGCCGGACCTCGGCCGGGAGCTGGGCCGCGTGCTGGCGCGACTCCTCGATGGAAGTGGCACCACACTGGTGGATGACGTTGGCCTGGGTGAGCAACCAGGGCAGGATCGCGCGGATGACGGTGTTGATCTGGGCCGAGCCCTGGGCGCCGCCGTTGTGTTCACGCTCTGGCGACGCCGGCCTCCAGACCGCTCTCGATGCCCACCCACAGCACGTCCAGGCCGATGCCGAGGCGGCCGAGGCGGGCGCTCGTGGTGCGGATGGCTGTGAGCGCGGGGTAGGTGTGCGCCGCCGGTGATGATCAGCCGGAAGGGCCGGCCCAGGGCGGCGAGACGGCGGTCGAGGTCTGCGCTGGTCACGTCGTGGGGCTTCCCGTTCCGGCGGGCGCCGGGGCCGTGCCCGGGCCTGGGGATATCCGGACTTGGCGGACGATATCGGGCAGCCGGACCTTCGCGAGGAGCCGTCCGACACCCTACGGAGTGGTCCCGAACCGGCCGTAATTCGTGCGCAGGGTGCGCGGCTGGTCGCCTGTGAAGAGGAACTCTTGTATCCCTGCCTCGCGTGCAGGAAGCATCGTAGATCGCGGATGTGCTCGCGGTGCCGCGCGGCTGCTCCATGGGGTCCGCCCCATCGAGCCGGTGAGATCACGGTAGGAGCGACGTGGCTCCAACATGGGGACCGAGGCAAAGAAGCACGACCAGGATGACGGTCACGGCCAGGGGTCCCAGCAGTGCGAATCGGGCGGAACGGGCGAGGCGATTGATGCCAGGGGCGAAGTACAGGGGAGTCAGCACAGCCGAAGTAATGCCAACCTGGATCACGGTCACTTTAGCGGACGGAACCACTGACGTCAGCGGCTGCATCCACGCGACGGACAGCACAGCCATGAGAAGGGTGGGGCCGAACGTGATCAGCGTCGCCCAGCTCCAGAAGAACAGGGCGAGGTAACGGCAGGCCGGCCAGTCGGCCAGGTCGCGGGGTTTGACGTTCCGTGTGACGTTCACGGGTCCAGCCTGTGGTCGGCCACCGGATAGCGACATGAGTGCGACTACTCATCAGGGGCTCGCCAACTACTCATAGAGGTGCCGCGTCACCATCAAACAGCTGTCAACCGCCAGGGCAATCAGCCCAGACCCGCCACGGGGAGTCTGTCCCCAGGCGCGGAACCTTCGGCGCAGGTGGTTCGTAGGCGTAGCCCTTGTCGCCGTGGAGCTATGAAGTTTCCCTGGGGAACCTCACTCCTGGCTTACCCTCGGGCCATGAGCGAACACCCGGAAGTAACTGTCGCGCCCGTCCAGGCCTTCGAACCCCCTTACTACGTTGCCGTCTTCACCACGGTCAGCAGCGAGGAACAGGACGGCTACGCCGAGACCAGCGCGCGTATGCAAGAGCTGGTGCAGGAGGTCCCCGGATTCCTGGGGATGGATCACGCGGGTACCCCCGGCGGGCTGTCCGTCACCGCCGCGTACTTCCGCGACGCCGATGCCCTCACCGAGTGGCGCGGCAACGCCGAGCACCGTGAGGCGCAGAAGCGCGGCCGTGCCGAGTGGTACCAGAGCTACACGCTGCACATCGCCAAGGTGGAGAGGAGTCACGCGTTCACACGCGCGGAGGCCACGCTGGCTCCGGAAGCGGGCTGAGCGGCCGCCCGGGCGCCGGCCGGCCGGTGCCGCGCGACCGGTGCTGTGTAGAACCGTCGCGGGCGCGGACGGTGCCGGCCCATTGCCGGTCCGCCCGGTCTCGTCCACCGTGTACGCGTGTGTGCGTGCGTGCGTCTGGCTAGGACCGCGGGGCTCGGGCGCCCGCCGGTGCCTCCGGTTCGGCGAGGTCGCTCCTCGACGCCGGAGAGCCTCGATTCGGGAGCCAAGGGCACCATGATCTCGCCGGCCAGCTCGTGCTCGGCCAGTCCGCGCTCCCGGCCGGTGTCGGACCGGTCGGTCTCGCACTCCCATCTGCCCTTGAGGTTCAGCCGGCGATCACGGCGGAACTGCCGCTCGTCCCCTCAGCAGGAGGAGGAGTCGAGCAGCCACCACTTACTCAGTGACATAAGAGGGCAGAAAATATAATCTGACCACACTCACCCCACGGGGTCCCCGTGCCGCTCCGTCGGCGGGATCACGGTGCCGAGTGGAGTATCGGACGAGGTGAGCGGCGCGAGGCACATCCCGGGAGGTATCCCATGCCCAGAGGTGACTCCGTCTCCGCCGTGCTCGAGCGGTTGGGCAGGTCGCTGCTGACCCATGAGACCGGCCCGGTGGGGGAGACCCAGGTCTTCGAGCACGTCACGATCCTCTCCGCGATCGACGACGTGCCGATTCCCGCACGGGCTCTGGTCCTGGGCGTCGGTGTCCATGGGCCGCGTGGCATCGTGGAGCTGCTGGAGCGGATCAGCGACGCGGGCGCCAGCGTCCTGGTCGTCCGTGGCCCGGCCGAGATCGACGCCGAGGTCCACGCACGAGCGATGAAAGGGTCCGTCACCGTCCTGAGCCTCGTCGGCGGGGCGTCGTGGCTGCACCTCGCGGCGCTGCTGCAGCCACAGTCGACCGACGGGGACGACAGATGGGCGGCGGTGGGAACCGCCGACACCGAGCTCGATCTGTTCAAGATCGCCAACAGCCTGTCGGGGCTGCTCGACGCTCCTGTGACGATCGAGGACCGCGACTCGCGCATTCTCGCCTTCTCGGCCGATCAGGCACGGGCCGACGAGGCCCGCAAGGCGAGCGTGCTCGGCCAGCAGGTGCCGAACCTCTACCAGGCGCACCTGACAGATCTGGGCATATTCCACAAGCTGTACACGTCCGCCCGGCCGCTCTTCGTCGAACCGTTCATGCTCGACGCCCAGTCGCGTGTGGCGATGCGCGTGTCCGCCGGTGACGAACTCCTGGGGTCGATCTGGGCCATCTCCGAGGAACCCCTGTCCCCGGTGCACGAGGAAGCGATGATGGAGGCCGCCCACGTGGCCGCCATCGCGATGCTGCGCTCACGTATCGCCGCCGACGCCGTGCACAGGATGCGGCTCGCGACGGTCGCCGCTCTGCTCCAGGGGGGACAACCCGCGTGGCAGGCGTCCCAGAAACTGAACACCCCGCGCGCCGTCACCGGCGGCTACGTCCTGGCGGCGGGTCTGACCCACGACGGGCCGGTGCCACTGACCGCGACGGCCGGTCTGGATCACGTCGCCAATTCCCTCATGATGCTCTTGCGCGGGGAACTGCCGAGCACCGTCTGCGCACTGCTCGGTGACACCATCTACGGGGTCGTACCGACGTACGCGGACGAGACCGTGGATCTGTCCGCGGTTCGCCGCCTCGCGACCGGGTTCGTGCAACGCCTCGGCCGCGACTGGCAGGGGCTGGTGATCGGCATCGGCGCGCCCGTCGGTCACCTCACCGACCTGAACCGGTCACGCGACGACGCGGACCTCGTACTGCGGGTACTGCGTTCCTCCGCGGGAGCGCGGACGCCGTCGCTCCGCCTGGCGACGCGAGAGGATGTGTACGGCCGATCCCTCGTACTCCGTCTCTCCGATCTCCTCGTCGGCGACGCGCCCGGCTACACAGGGCCTCTGGACAGGCTGCGGGAGTACGACCGGGCGCACGACGCGGCACTTCTGGAGACCCTTCGCTGCTGGCTCGACAACTTCGGCGACATCTCCGCGGCATCGGAGGACCTGCATGTGCACAAGAATACGTTGCGGTATCGACTCAAACGCATAACGGAAGTCACGAGAGTGGACCTGAGTGACGCCGAAATGCGCTTCGAGCTCATGCTCCAGTTCCGCCTTGATTCCTGATCATTCCGACAGGATTCCAAGACGCCCAGCGCCTTTTCGACAGCGGAGAGCGAAAACGAACCCCGGCTCCGGTCCGTCCGTCTTCCGGCGTCGGCTCCCCTCTGTACGCACCTGGTACCAAGGGCTAAACAAAGCCGCTCAGCTTTGGCCGATCAGACCAGACCCGGTGGGCTCCGCCCGAGGGATGATGCTGCACCACAGCTCGGACCACCGCCAAGGACCGGGCCGCGGGTTGCCCTTCAGGAGGAACTCAGGATGACGACCAGTACGATCGCGCGTCGCGGTCACATCCGCATTTGTGCGGCACTTGCGACGTCAATGCTCACCTTCCCCATTCTGGTCGGATGCGCCGATCAAGGCACAACGACCGGCGCCACTTCGTCCTCGGGAGACTCGCATGGCATGACGGTGCAATTCATCAATCCGTTGCCCAGTTATCCGACGTGGCAGCAGATCGGGAACTGCATGAAGGACGAGGCGAAGAAACTCGATGTAGAGCTCACCGAAAGCGGTCCGACCGGCCAGGCATTGGACGCGCCCGCGATGATCAAGCAGGTGAGACAGGCAACGGCGAACAAGAAGGACGCGATCATCACGTTCCCGTCCAGCACCGGCTTCACCCAGGTCCTCAAGCAGGCCCAGCACGCGGGCGTGGTGACCGGAACCATCTACGGTCCCGGCGGCAAGGAGTTCGGGGCCGACTACAACGTCGCTCCGGACTTCTCGGCGATCGGCGAGAAGCTGGTGAACGCGGTCTCGGCCCTGCCCGGACAGCACGTGCTCGGGCTCGTCGCGGCGGCCAACACCGGACTCGGCAAGTCGTGGATGGACGGGGTCAAGGCCGCGGCCGCGAAGACCGACAACGTCACCATCGCGGGCGCGGTGTACACGGGCGACGACGCGGCGAAGGCGCTTCCACAGGTCAACGGGCTTCTGACGGCGCATCCCGACGTCACCGAGATCGTCACCCACATGGGCACCGTGACCCCGGGCGCGACGGCCGCGATCAAGTCCCACGGACGTGTGGGCAAGACCTTCCTGCTCGCCGGTGGCCACGACAACGGCGGGTCCAAGGCCATCAAGGAGGGCACGGCGAACCTGATCCTGCTCCAGGACGTGTGCACGCTCGGGAAGCAGTTGCTCGACGCAGTCGTCAACATCAAACAGGGCAAGCCGGCGCCCGAGGTCCCCATCAAGCTCAAGGTCGTCGGCAAGGACCAGCTGGAGGAGCTTCTCCGCGAGGGATGGGTCTGATGAGTGCCCCCGCGCTGCGCCTGCGCGGCATCCGGAAGTACTTCGGTTCCGTGTCGGCGCTCGAGAACGTCCACTTCGACGCCTACGCCGGCGAGGTGCACGCCATCGTCGGCGACAACGGGGCGGGAAAGTCCACGACGATCAAGATCGTCACGGGCATTCACCGGGCCGACGAGGGCGAAGTGCTGGTCAACGGCGAAGAGCTGCGACACGTCCGGTCAGCGGCCGACGCCCAGGGGCACGGCATCGCCGTGGTGTACCAGGACCTCGCTCTCGTCGAGTGTCTCGACATCGCGCACAACATGGCGCTCGGCAACCTGCCGCGCAAGTTCGGCATCGTGCTCGACCGCCGCCGCATGGAGAAGGAGGCGTCTCAGGTCCTCAAGGACCTCAAGGTGCGCGTCGGAAACGTGCGTACTCCCGTCGGGTTGCTGTCCGGCGGTCAGCGGCAGGTCGTCGCGGTCGCCCGCGCCGTCCGGCTGAACAAGCCGATCATGCTGCTCGACGAGCCGACAGCCGCCCTCGGCGTCCAGGAGACCGCTCATGTCGGCGAGATCATCGACGAACTCCGGGCGTCCGGGAAGGCCGTCATCATCGTCAGCCACGACCTGGACTTCGTCTTCACCCACGCCGACCGGGTGACAGTCCTCCGGCTCGGCAGGACTGTCGGCACCCGGCGGGTCGCCGACGTGGGCCGCGAGGAGATCGTCGGCATGATCACCGGCGCGATCCCACCCGACCGACCGGACGCCTCGGACGACCCGGGCGACAACGACAAGGTGGCGTGATGGCCGTGACCACGAAAACCCCGCCCACCAGGAACCAGGGCACCACTCAGGCACCTGAGCGGACCAGCGTGCTGACGAAGGTTCTGGTGCGGCAGGAGACCACGCTGATGCTCGTCATCGTGGTGATCGGAGCCTTCGCCGCGTCCCGGTCCGATCTGTTCCTCTCCCAGAGCAACCTGACCGAGATCCTGCGCAGCAGCGTCATCTACTTCGTCATGGCCTGTGGCGCCGCGCTCCTCATCATCGGCGGTGGTCTGGACTTCTCGGCCGGTGCCGTGTTCACCCTGGGCGCGCTGTTGACCTGCAAAATGCTCGTCGACGGAGTCCCCTGGCCGCTGGCGATCCTCATCGGCCTGGCGGTCTGCTGCGCGTTCGGGGTGGTGAACTTCCTGGTGATCACCTACCTCCACGTGCCGCCGATCATCGCGACGCTGGGAACGTTCTACATGCTCACGGGCCTCAACAACCTGGTGACGGACGGCTCCGACATCATTCCGATCCCGCACAGCTTCCAGCAGATCGCCCAGGGCAGCGTCTTCGGCCTGTCGAGCGACGTGGTCATCGCCGTCGCCGTGGGCGTCCTGTTCTGGTTCCTGCTGGAGCGCACCCAGTTCGGAGTCAAGGTCCGCGCCCTCGGCGGCAACCGCCAGGCCGCGGTCGGAAACGGACTCCGAGTGATCCGGCTCGACGTGACGCTGTACGTGATCGCCGCGGGGACGGCTGCTCTCGCGGGCATCATCTACTCCGCCCAGGTCGGCGCCGGGCAGGTCACCGCCGGTGGCACGTCCACCACCCTCAACGCGATCACCGCGGTGCTCATCGGGGGCGTCAGCCTGATGGGGGGCATGGGCACCGTCCAGGGCATCGCCGTCGGCGCCGTCCTCCTGTCGCTCATCGACAACGCGCTGGTGCTCACGAACATCCCGCCGCAGTACAACAGCATCGTGATCGGCGCGATCCTGGTCAGCGCGGTAGCGGTCGACCACCTCCGCCGAGCGCGCATCTACCGCAAGAGGTAGCCGCCGGCCGAAGAACACTTCGAGCGAGGCGTCCCTCAGCCCGCCGCGAAGTGAGTGGCTCGCCGTCCACGGCTGCGCGAGCCACAAGCCGACGCCGTCCGGACGATCCGCGACGGCACGGAGCCCGACAGCACGGTCCGACCTGGAGAAGCGACGTGAACAGCATTCCCATCGATCCCGACGTCATCAGTCTCTTCGACGAGCTGGGACCACCCGCCTCCGTCGCCGCCGCGGACCTGACCGGGGAGGAGCTCCGCCAGGGGATGCGCGACGCGAACGCCGTCTTCACCCGTGGCGCCGAACCCATCGCGGTGCACCGCGTCACCGACGAGTCCGTTCAGGGACGTGGCGGGAAGATCCCTGTGCGTGTGTACAGCCCCGAGACGCCCACCTCGGTCATCGTGTACCTGCACGGCGGCGCCTGGATCGGGGGTGACATCGACACCCACGACCTCGTCACGCGTCGGCTCAGCCGCGACACGGGAGCCGTCGTGGTGTCGGTCGACTACCGGATGCTGCCCGAGCACCCCTTCCCCGCGCCGTTCGACGACGCCTACGACGCGGTCGTCTGGGCCCGGTCCCTGCACCCCGGACTGCCGTTCCTCGTCGCCGGTGACAGCGCGGGCGGCACCCTGTCGGCATGCGTCGCGCTGCGGGCGCGGGACGAGGACGGTCCTCGCATCGACGGTCAGGTGCTGGTGTATCCCGGCATCGACGACAACCTCGACACGCCCAGCATGCACGCGTTTCGCGACAGCTCGCCTACCAGCGTCGAAAACCTCCGGTTCTTCTTCCAGCAGTACGCCTCCAACGAAGCGGCGCTCGGCTCGCCGTACGCCCTGCCCGGGCGTGCGACGTCACTGGCCGGACTGCCCCCCGCGATCGTCGCCATCGCCGGGCACGACCTGCTGCGGTCGGCGGAGGAGGACTACGCACGACGGCTCCAGGGCGACGGAGTGCCCGTGACGGTTCAGCTCGACCCCGAACTCGTGCACGCGTGGATCGAGTTCGCGCCACGTGTGCCGGCGGCCGACCGGGCGTTCACCCGCCTCACCGACGCGGTCAACGAGCTCGTCGGCCGAGTATCCCTCCCGATATAGCACGCAGGCCCCGTCGACGTCCGTCGGGCGGCGAGAGGTGTCACCAGGCCGATGCCCCTTGCCGCCCGACGCCGGAGACGTCACGTGTCCGGGCCACCCGTGCCGGCCGCAGCCGAGCCGTCCCGGACAGCTGCTCCCGGAGATGTGTCCGCGTGGCGCCGTGTCGTCCCGAGCCGGCCGCCGGGAAGTCCCGGCCCGCCATCTCCGGCACCAGAACCGACTCGTCGCCCTCCGCGGGAATCGGATCGTCACCCACAGGAGACGCCATGACCAGCGCACGCGTGCAGCTTCCGCGATGGACGGGAGGGTGGTCATGACCCACAGTCCCGCGACAGCCGGACAGTTGCTCCGCGGCATTCACGATGTCGGGCGCGATCTCCGCCGGGGCGGATACTCCCGTTTCGCCTACGGCGCCGCCGAACTCGATCTCCGGGAGTGGTTCGTCGCGGAGGCCGCACGGCGGTCGATGGATACGGAAACCGACAGAAACGGAGTCCTCTGGGCCTGGCTTCCCGGGCCCGGCGACTCCTGCGAGCAGGCGGTCGTGACGGGCAGCCATCTCGACTCGGTACCCGGTGGAGGTGAGTTCGACGGCCCGTTGGGGGTGGCGTCCGCGTTCGCCGCAGTCGATCTTCTGCGCGCGCGTGGATTCACGGCGGACCGGGCCCTGGCCATCGTGGCGTTCCCGGAGGAGGAAGGCGGACGTTTCGGCCAGGCGTGCCTGGGATCACAGCTGATGACCGGTGCCATGGATGCCGATCGCGCCCTTCGTCTCCGCGACGCCGACGGGATCTCGCTCGCCGAGGCGCTGGCCGGGGCCGGCATCGATCCGGCTCACGTCGGCCGCGACGACGAGGCGATCCGCCGCATCGGTGCGTTCGTCGAACTGCACGTGGAGCAGGGACGAGGACTCGTCGACCTCGGGGAGCCGGTTGCGATCGGGTCCTCGATCATCGGTCACGGACTGTGGCGACTGACGGTCGCGGGGCAGGGGAACCACGCCGGAGCCACCAGGATGACCGAACGCCGCGACCCCGTGGTCGCGGCCGGCGCCATCGTGGTGGCGGCACGTGACGCGGCGCGTGCGGTGAAGGACGCGCGGGTGACGGTGGGCCGGATCGAGCCCACCCCAGGGGGTACGAACGTCATCGCGTCGTGTGTTGATGTCTGGCTCGATGTCCGGCACCCGGACGATGCCGAGGTCGTGACGCTCGTCGCGGCCATCGCTGACCGGGCTCGCGTCGTCGCGGCGGCCGAGGGATGCGAGGTCACGCTCGTCGAGGAATCCTATGGCGGATCCGTCCGGTTCGATCGCCCGCTTCGCGACCGGCTCGCGGCGGTCCTGCCCGACGCACCGCATCTCGACGCGGGGGCGGGGCACGATGCGGGCGTGCTGGCGGGAGTTGTGCCCACAGCGATGCTCTTCACCAGGAATCCCACCGGGATCTCACATGCGCCGCAGGAGCAGGTGGAGGACGCCGACGCGCAGTCGGGTGCGGCGGCCCTGGCCGACGTACTGCAGGACCTGCTGCGCAGCGAATCCCCGCGTCGCGTGTGATTGCGCCTCGGTGCCGCGCCGGACGGAGCCCGTCACCGACGCCGGCGGGCCCGCTCCGCACCGGACCGCTCGGCAGCAAGTGCCTCGACCTCGTACGCAAGGACGGGCCGGGCGTCGAGCGCCGCCATCGTCCTGCCCCCTGGCGCCGAGGCACCTTCGTCCAGCCGCCACCGTGATGCCCGTCGCGCCGCCGAATTCCGACCCGAGGCACACGACGTGTACCGGTGTTGTCAGTTCGCCCAACTCCGGCGCCGCAAGTTCTGCGCAACCGACAGGCCGCCCGGCCGATCCAGGCCAGATCATGGACACATGAATCATCGTATCCCGAGCGGCCGGCCCGAACGCGTCGCAGTGATCGGTGCCGGTATGGTCGGCCTTTCGACAGCCTGGTTTCTGCAGAACTTCGGGGTGGAAACATCTGTCTACGACCAGGGAGACGTCGGGTCCGGCTCGAGCTGGGGTAATGCGGGCTGGCTGACGCCCAGCATTGCGACGCCTCTGCCGGATCCTGCCGTACTCAAGTTCGGGATGCGGGCGGTTCTTGATCCTTCTTCACCTGTGTACGTCCCGGCTTCTGCCAATCCGAGAATCCTCCAGTTCCTCGTACAGTTCGCCAGGAACTGTACCCAGGCCCGTTGGGAGCGGGCGATGTCGGCCCTCGTCCCGCTCAATGAAGGCGCCCTTCGCGCGTTCGAGGAGATGGAGGCTCCGGAATCCGGCGTCCGCACGGAGGCAGCGGCACCACTCCTTGTCGCCTATCAGGACAAGAATGTGCGGGATGCTCTCATCAAGGAGTTCCGTCACATCGCGAAGTCGGGACAACAAGTGCGATACGACCTGCTCAGCGGAGAGGAGGCGCGTTCGATGGAACCGGCGCTTTCCCGTGAGGTCGTCGCGGCGATCCGCATCGATGGTCAACGCTTCCTGAATCCCGCTTCCTTCGTCAAGGCTCTGGCCGAGGTCGTCGAGCGCAGAGGAGCAGACATCCGGACCAAGTCCCGTGTCCGAGCAGTCGAACACGGCGGCCGGGGTGCCTGGATCGACGGTGAGCGGTTCGACGCCGTCGTGATCGCCACCGGTGCGCGGCTGCGGGAGCTGGCGCGCCCGCTGGGTGTCAAGCGCCTCGTCCAGGCGGGTCGTGGCTACAGCTTCACGGTCGCGGTCGACCACGTACCCAAAGGGCCTGTCTACTTCCCGGCCGAGCGCGTCGCCTGCAGCCCTGTCGACGGGCGGCTCAGGCTCGCCGGCATGATGGAGTTCCGCGCTGTCGACGCGCCTCTCGACAGACGTCGCATCGACGCGGTCAAGAACGCCGCGGCCCCGCTCCTGTCGGGCGCGAACCTGGAGGACCGACAGGACGAATGGGTGGGCTCCCGTCCATGTACCGCCGACGGGCTGCCGCTCGTCGGTCGGACTCGCAGCCCTCACATATTCGTCGCAGGCGGGCACGGCATGTGGGGTATCACCCTGGGCCCGGTGACCGGCAAGCTGATCGCCGAGCAGATCGTGTCCGGCCGGACGCCCGCGGCACTGCGCGCTGTCGACCCACTTCGCTGACCGGAAACACCCTGAGCTCGTCGGGAGACACCCTGTTATGGCCGCGCACACACACGCCGACGGACCGAGGAGCGCCGGCGACGGCGTGACGTACGACACCGTGATTCTGGGGGGCCGGGTCATCGACCCCGACAGCGGCCTGGACGACATACGCAACGTCGGCATCATCGGTGACCGGATCGCCGCCGTCTCCGAGGCGGACCTCGAAGGCCTGAGGCGGATCGACGCCCGCGGGCTGGTGGTCGCTCCCGGATTCATCGACCTGCACAGCCATGGACAAGCGATCGGCGAATGCCGGCTGCAGGCTCTCGACGGCGTCACCACGGCTCTCGAGCTCGAGGCGGGCGTCGCACCCGTCTCGGTCGCGTACAGCAGGGCCGCCGCGGAGGGCCGCCCCGTCAATTACGGATACTCGGCCTCCTGGGCCTCCCTGCGCAGGCATGTGCTCGTCGGCGCACCGCTGTCGGGGGGAGCGGAGGGGCCCCTCGACCACCTCGGATCAGACGCGTGGCGCGCGCCCGCCTCACCTGCCCAGACCGCCACGATGCTGCGCATGCTGGAGCAGGAACTCGGCGACGGAGCACTGGGGATCGGCGTTCTTCTGGGGTATGCCCCCGCGACGGATCCAGCGGAGTTCGTCGAAGTCGCGAGGCTCGCGGCAGCGGCCGGAGTGCCGACGTTCACCCACGCGCGGCCACTCGTCGAACAGGATCCCGGAGTCGTCATCGACGGCGCCGAGGAGCTGACGAGGGTGGCCGGGCAGACCGCCGCGCACATGCACTACTGCCACATCAACTCCACGTCGACGCGCCACCTGGACAGAGTGCAGGCGCTGGTCGAGGCGGTGCGCGCCGAGGGCGCCAAGGTGACCAGTGAGGCCTATCCCTACGGCTCCGGCATGACCTCGATCGGATCCGACTACTTCCGCCCCGACCGGCTTCACGTCCTCGGTGCGACGGGGACGCCTCGGGACGTGGTCTACGCCCGGACCGGAGAGACGGTCGCCTCGGTCGACCGGCTGCTCGAACTGAGAGCGGCCGACCCGTCGGGGCTGGCGTTCATCAAGTCGTTCGACGAGGACAGTTCCGCGGACCGCGTCGCGCGCATCTGCGCCCTGCCCGGCGCGGTCATGGCCTCCGACGCCGTCCCCTTCGTCGTCGAGGACGGTCACCGCTACGACCCCATGCAGTGGCCGCCACCGGATTTCGTCCGGACGCACCCGCGCGGCGTCGGCACCTACGGCCGCACCCTGAGGGTCGCGGTGCGCGAAACGGGCGTCCTGTCGCTTCCCGAAGCGATCGCCAAGTGCACCGTGCAGCCGGCGCGAATCATGGAGGAGACCTCACCCGCCATGCGGCACAAGGGCAGGATCCAGCCCGGTCGCGACGCGGACATCGTCGTCTTCGACGCGGAACGCGTCACTGACAACGCGACCTACCGGCATACGACGCGTCCCTCGACCGGATTCGCCCATGTGCTCGTCAACGGCGAGTCCGTCGTCAGTGACGGCAGGTTGCGAGAATCTGCTCTGCCCGGGCGGCCGGTAAGAGCGTCACGGTGAGGACGACGTCACTCCCGTTCGGACTTTCCCAGCACCGGACCAACCGAAGGAGCGCCTGTGCAGGTCGCGATCGTTCTCTATCCAGGGTTCACCTCGCTGGACGTCATCGGCCCGTACGAGGTTCTGGGCCGCCTGCCGGACACCGAGGTCGTCTTCGTCGCCGAGCGTCCCGGCATCGTCCGCAACGACCTGCGAGGCCTGTCGGTCGACGTCGCCGCTAGCCTCTCCGACGTGCCGGACCCCGATGTGGTGCTCATCGGCGGGGGCCCCGGGCAGACGGAGCAGATGTCCGACGGGGATCTCCACGAATGGCTGCGAACGGTCGACCGGACCTCCGCGTGGACGACCTCCGTCTGCACGGGGTCGTTGATCCTCGCCGCCGCTGGAGTCCTCGACGGCCGTCGGGCGACGTCCCACTGGGCCGCGCTCGAGCAGCTCCGCGAGTTCGGTGTGACACCGTCGGACGAGCGTGTCGTCATCGACGGTCACTACGCGACCGCGGCAGGTGTCTCCGCGGGCATCGACATGGCTCTGAGACTGGCCGGCCTGCAGCTGGGCGACGACGTGGCGCAGACCGTCCAGCTCATCATCGAGTACGCACCGGAGCCTCCCTATGACGCGGGATCCCTGGAGTCCGCTCCCGCGGACATCGTCAGGAGCGCGACAGAGAGACTGTCGAGGCGGTTCCCTCGGTAGCGGGCACCGAACCCCTCCGGAGCAGGCGGAGACTCAACTGCCCCTTCCCCGTGCCATGCGTACAGGAAGCGCATCGGGACTCCCTCCGCCCGTTCCGCCCGGCGGTGCGGGTGAACGTCTCATCCGCGTGCACCACCGAAGCGGCGGTGATCAGTGCGCGGACCGCCGACAGGAAGGCGTTCTGAAGCTAAGGACTGTCCCTCGACGACGGCGCGATGAACGCACGCGTAATTCCGCGACCCCGCGGCCAGGTCTACAAGTTCGGATGCAATTGTGTGGGAGAAGTGCATGATCTTGCATCGGGGAATATTCAAGGAGTAGGACGCATGGGCTTGTCAGTCTCCGATGTGCCGGACACCGGCATGGTGGCCGCCGGGCAAGGAGTTCACCCCGGGGACAGGACACCCAAGCTGGAGCCCGTGGCGATCGTCGGTATCGGGTGCCGTTTCCCCGGCGGCATCTCTGACCCGCGCGGCTTCTGGGACCTGCTCGTGTCCAAGACCGACGCGATCGTCGACGTGCCGCAGGACCGCTGGAACGCGGACGCCTTCTACGACGCCGATCCTGCGACACCGGGGCGGATGACCGTACGGCAGGGCGGCTTCCTGCAATCGCGCGTCGACCAGTTCGACGCCGGCTTCTTCGGTATGACGCCGAGGGAGGCCGCCGCGCTGGACCCCCAGCAGCGGCTGCTGCTCGAAGTCGCGTGGGAGGCGTTCGAGGACGCGGGGCTGGCGCCCGAGCAGACCGCCGGAACTGGCGTCGGAAGCTAATATCGGCGGCTTCACCTTCGACGCGGCGATGTCCCAACTCGACGGTAGCGAGCGCGACCTGATCAGTACGTCCACGCCGACGGGCGTCAGCATGACCATGCTGGCCGCGAGGTTGTCTTACGCCTTCGACTGGCACGGCCCTTCCCTGACGATGGACACCGCCTGCTCGTCCTCCCTGGTGGCGTTCCACCACGCCTGCGTCGCCGTGTCCCGCGGTGAGTGCGACATGGCGGTGGCCGGTGGGGTCAATGTAATGACCAATCCGGTCACCACGATGCTCATGTCGAAGGGGCAGTCCTCTCTCCCGACGCACGGTGCAAGTCCTTCGATCACCGCGCCAACGGCTACGTGCGCGGTGAGGGCGCGGGCATCCTGGTACTCAAGTCGCTGGCCGCCGCAGAGCGGGACGGCGACCGTATCCACGCGGTGGTGCGCGGCACCGCCGTGAACCAGGACGGCCGCACACCGGGCATCACTGTTCCCAGCGTCGACGCGCAGCGGGCGGTGATCCGCCAGGCGTGCGCCGCCGGCGATGTCGACCCCGCCTCGATCGGGTACTACGAGGCCCACGGAACGGGTACCGCCGTGGGCGACCCCATCGAGGCGACCGCCATTGGCAGCGTGCTCGGCGGCTCGGACCGTATGCACTGGATCGGGTCGGTGAAGTCCAACTTCGGGCACACCGAGGCGGCGGCCGGAGTGGCCGGCGTGATCAAGGCAGTGCGCTGCCTCGAACGCGGACTCATACCCCCCAACCTGCACTTCGAGAAGCCGAACCCCAAGATCCCGTTCGACTCCCTGCCGCTGCGCGTGCCCACCGAGGAAGTTGCTTTCCCGGCCTGGGACGCGCCGCGCCGCGCCGGAGTGAACTCCTTCGGGTTCGGTGGCACCAACGCGCATGTCGTCCTGGAACAGGCCCCGGCGAGAGAGGGCAGCTACTCGCAGGACACACTCGGCCTCGAGTGCTCGGGCACAGTGGTCCGGGTCGGCGACGCGTGCTCCGACGCGGCTGCGGCACTACACGTCGGCGACGAGGTTTTCGTCCACGCCAGAGACCTGTTCTCCTCCTACGTGACGGTCGACGCCATCCGCGTGGTCGCGAAACCGTCGACGCTCTCGCTCACCCAGGCAGCCTCCCTTCTGCCCGCGGTCACCGCGCACCAGTCCCTCGTACGACTGGCCGGGCTACGCGCGGGGGAACGGGTCCTGATCCATTCGGCGACCGGCGGCGTGGGCCTGGCGGCGGTACGCATCGCGAAGACGCTGGGCGCCGAGGTCTACACGACGGCGGGCAGCGAGGAGCGCAGGGAGTTCCTGCGCGACGAGGGAGTGGCGGGCGTCGCCGACTCACGCTCGACTTCCTTCGCCGACGACATCCTGCGCATGACCGACGGCGAGGGCGTGGACGTAGTCGTCAACTCGCTGGCCGGCGAGATGCTCCAGAAGACCCTGGGGCTGCTGCGCTCGTTCGGCAGGTTGGTCGAACTGGGCAAGGCCGACATCGCCGCAGGCCACGCCCTGCGTCTGACTCACTTCCACCGGGCACTGTCGTTCCACGCGTTCGACTACGACCGGATGCTGCTGCTGGACCCCGAGGGCGTTCGCAGGTGCATGCGCGAGATGGCAGATCTGTGCGAACGGGGCGCGTTCGAACTGCCGCCGGTCACCTCAGTGCCCGCGGGGCAGGTGGACGAGGCGTTCCGGTCGATGACGGGACGCGACCGCATCGGCAAGACAGTCGTGAGCTTCGCCCGGGAGGCGGTGACCGTACCGGCCACCTCCCTGACGATCACCGGTACGGTCACCCCCTCGGAGACCGCACGCCCCGTCCGGCCCGACGGCACCTACCTGATCACCGGCGGCCTCGGCGGCCTGGGGCTCGTCGTGGCCGAGGGACTCGCGGAACAAGGCGCGCGCCACCTCGTACTTCTGGGCCGTAGCGGCATAGCCACCGAAGACGCCAAGCGGGTGGTGGGCGATCTGACAGCCCGGGGCGTCGAGGTACGCGTCGAGAAGGCAGACATCGCCGACCGTGCCACGGTGGCGCGCCTGTTCGCCCGGATACGTGCCGAACTCCCGCCCCTGCGCGGGATCGTCCATGCGGCAGCGGATTTCGACGACGTGGTGCTCGCGGACACGAACCCGGCGCGGCTCCTCACGGCGACCCGTCCGAAGGCGGACGGCGCCTGGAACCTGCACCTCCAGACGCAGGCGGACGACGGCCTCGACTTCTTCTTGCTCTTCTCCTCGATCGCCGCGCAACTCGGCGCGGCGGCAGCGGGGGCGTACGCGACCGCCAACGAGTTCCTCAACGGCCTGGCCCGCCACCGCCACGCCCATGGGCTGCCCGCGACCAGCGTCGGCTGGGGCATGATCGACACGGTCGGCGTGGCGGTCAGCCGCGACGGAACCGTCGGAAACATCCTGCGCCGAAACGGCCACGTCGGCCTGTCGCCCGCCCAGCTGGTGGCTGAGCTGGAGACTCTGCTGCGCACCCGGCCCGTCGAGGCGTCGGTGGCCCATGTCGACTGGCGTCGCTGGGCGCAGGCCAACCCCCAGCTGGCGCCATTGCCGGCCTTCAGTTCGCTGGTGCCCGAAGGCGGGCAGGAGGGTGAAGGCGAGGCCACGTTGTCGCGTCGCCTTCGACAGGTGACAGGAGACGAACGCCTGCACCTCCTCGCCGAACTTCTCGTACCCCTGCTGCACCAGGTGACGGGACTGTCCGAGGAACAACTCCGTGGCCGGCAGACGGTGGACATTGACTCACTGACCGGCGTGGAGTTGCGGGTGCTGCTCCAGAACAACCTGGGGGTATCGGTTCCGGCGGTAAGGCTTCTGCGCGACCTGTC
Source organism: Streptomyces sp. NPDC008313 (assembly GCF_042956125.1). Classification (NCBI taxonomy): domain Bacteria; kingdom Bacillati; phylum Actinomycetota; class Actinomycetes; order Kitasatosporales; family Streptomycetaceae; genus Streptomyces; species Streptomyces sp. NPDC008313. The sequence goes on along the minus strand of NZ_JBIBFR010000008.1, from coordinate 54,301 downwards.
GGTGGACCGGCTGGCAGCCCTGCTGGCCGAGGAGCTGGAAAAAGAACTGGTGGACGGCTTCAGCACGCAGGACAGCCTCACCGTACACACCTTCCCGTCGGCCGACGGCCTCACCGTCCACGGCCACCTCAGTGTCCCCGCAGGACCAGGACCCCACCCGGCAGTGGTCGTGTGCACATCGGGCGCGGGCGGAGCACTGGACGACAAGGGCAGGTACGCGGCCGTCAGCGAACACGCACCGCTGCACGCGGCCGGCTTCGCGGTCCTCACTGTCGACCAGCGTGGAGCCCCGGGCCACGGCGACGAATACACGGCCCGCGGTGAGGTGGGCGGTGGGGACGTCGACGACGTCGTGGCGGCGGCCCGGTACCTCGCCGACCTACCGCAGATCGACGCCACGCGGCTGAACATCCCGGGCACCAGTCGAGGCGCGTACTCGGCCCTGCTGGCGCTGGCGCGTGACCCCGCACTGTGGCAGCGCGGAGTCCTCATCATGGGCATGTACGACCCGGCGTGGCTGGTCGAGGTGGAAACGTCGGGACCCGGCACCCTGCTCCAGGGCCACTCCGACGTCAGCCCTGACGAGATCCGCGCCTACTTCGCCAACCCGCGACGGCAGCCCCTGCACTCCATGGAGATGGTCAGGACACCACTGTTCATCGTGCACGGCGATGCCGACGACGTCGTACCTGTGTCGCAGGCGGAGGAACTGACAGAGCGAGCGGGTCGACTTGGCCTCCCCGTGCGTCTGGTGACCGTCCCGGGCCTGGGCCACGACAACGAACACGCCGGCGAGGAGTGGCCCGAGCTGTGGGCGCGAATCGGCGAGTTCCTGAATGACCAGGCATGACGGGGAGAGGCCGTGCAATGCCCTCACCGCACTCAAGACCGATGGAACAAACGGTTTCTGAGATCTCCACCGAACCCGGGGCGGTTCGCTTCTCCCACCGGAGGAAACCAGTCAGCGGCCGACACCACATCAGGTACAGCCTGCTGTACCGCCACTCCGGGAGTGCATGGGAGTGATTCGCGGGCGCCAAGCTGGTGTGCTGAGCACACTGCGTCAGCCCGTCGTGAAAGGCACCTAGGTGATCACTCACAGCCCCGTCAGCCCGATGGCCCCACCCATGCCGTCGGCCGACCAACGCGGCTTGCGTGGCAACATCCGCCGTCGTCCCCTCATCTGGTTCTTCGCTCTGGCCTATGGTCTGAGCTGGGCGGCCTGGACCCCCTATATTCTGTCCGAAAACGGCATTGGCGTCTGGGACTTCACCTTCCCCGGCGGCCGTGCCGGCTCCCAGCTCCTCGGTGTCCTGCCCGGCGCCTACCTCGGCCCCGTCACCGCCGCACTCCTGGTCACCGGTATCACCGAGGGCCGTGCAGGCCTGCGGATATGGCGCGGCCGCATGACCAGGTTCCGGGTCGGCTGGCGCTGGTACCTGCTGGTCCTGCTGTCGGTGCCGACGGCCCTCGTCCTCTCCTCGACCGCATTGGCCGGCCGGGCCCCCGTCCTCCCGTCCGCCACACTCCTCGCCGCCTACCTCCCCGCCCTTCTCGCCCAGATGATCACCACTGGCCTCGCTGAGGAACCCGGCTGGCGCGAGTTCGCCATGCCCCGCATGCAGAACCGCTACGGCGCCCTCACCGCCACCCTGATCGTCGGCCCTCTGTGGGGCGCCTGGCACCTGCCGCTGTTCCTCACCGAATGGGGCGGCGGCCCGGACGTGTCCTGGATCGAGCCGACAGAGTTCATGGCCACGACCATCGCCTTCAGCGTCGTCATGACCTGGGTGTTCAACAAGTCCGGCGAGAGCATGCCCCTCGTCATGCTCCTGCACTGCGGCGTCAACAACTACCTCTCAACGGCTTGGTCCGACATGTTTCCCTCCCTGCCCACGTCACAGGCTGCCCACACGTTCTTCCTGGCTGCCGGCGCGGGGGCCACGATCCTGCTCATCGCCACCCGTGGACGCCTGGGCCAAGCGAAACCCCTGACGTGAGTGAGCTCGACCTGACCATTGAGCGGAATGGCCAGGTCTCCCGCCCCGGTAGCAGAAAAGGTGTCCTGACCTGCGAGGATGTGACTGTCGAGGACAGCATCGGTCGCATGGATCAGGACACCTTTCCGGTGAGCGAACGGACAGGGCGGGACCGTGGGGGCTGACGGGAAAGGGCTGGCCGGACATGCCGGGGTGGTGCTGCGGCAGCGGCCGGCGGACCGGTCGGGACTGACGAAGGCGCTGGCGGGGGTGTTCCCGGCAGGCAGGCGCGGCCGGCAACCGCACCCAGCTGAGCTCCGGGATATACACGGTCAGCCCGCGCTACGGGTCGGAGATCCCGTCAGCGGTGGCGTCAATCTCGCTCCCGCTCGTTCATCCGCTCCGGGGTCCCTGCACGGGCGCGACGGTTGCCCAACAGAGCGGATCCCGCGATCACCAGACCGATGGCGACGGGCTTGGCAGCCTGGTAGTAACCCTGCGCCGTCTCCTCCGAAGTGCCAGGCGGCCAGAAGAAGACCCATGCAGCCGCGAGACCCCCGAGGACGATCAGCACGACAGCCCCCCATGTCCCGAGATCCGCCCACCAGGGGGCGAGGTCATGGCTCTGCTCATCAGCCTGCACACCGTCCTTGGAATCGGTCAAGGTCTGTCCTTCCTCGTGCGTGTGGTGCTCACAAGGGTGAACGCGAGCCCAGCACAGAAGGTTCACCGAGTCGCAGGCCCTCGTCCGGCGCCGACATCTTCCCCGCCGTCCGTGGCCCCGGCCCTCAGCACGATGAACGTCCATGCATCGGCGGACCCACGTCAGCCTGTCTCGAATCGCCGAGTCCGCAACGTGCGTAGAAAGGGACGCCGACGGCCTGATCCTGCTCGGCGCCGCCTTCTCACCGCCGAGGGGCGACGAGGGTCGACGCGGAACAGCGCCGCGTCGAGTATCGCGAAGAAGACGCCACCCGCAGCGAGGACCGCGTTCAGGACGAAGAGATGATCACGGTTCAAGTCTGCGGTTCCGGTCGGGGAGACTCCGTGTCCGCGTGCCCCGGTGGCACGCGGACACGGAGGTGACGGCACGTCAGGCCGCCGCAGGCTCGTGCCGGTGGGCGGTGTCGGGCTCGTCGGCCATCATCACTGCCAGGTTCACCCGGGCCCGGGAGACGCGGGAGCGGATGGTACCGACCGGGCACCGGGCCACCTTCGCGGCCTCCGCGTACGGCAGGCCGTACACCTGCGTGAGCATGAAGGCCTCACGCCGGTCCGGGGGCAGGGAGTCGACCAGGTGCATCAGGGTGACCCCTTCGTCGAAGCCCGGCAGACCGGTCGGCTGAGCGCGCTCGACCGTGTCCTCCCAATCGGGGGTGTTGGCCGCCCTCGGCCGGCGGGCGGCCCCTCTCAGACGGTCCGCGACCGCCCGGCGGGCGATCGACAGCAGCCACACGCGGGCCGAGGAACGGCCCTCGAACCGGTGCAGGGAGGTCAACGCCCGCAGAAACGTGTCCTGGGCGAGGTCGTCGGCGGCCTGTGCGTCGTTGGCGAGGTACGCGACGTAGCGCAGTACGTCGCGCTGGAGGGCGCGCACGAAGCGGTCGACCGCTTCGCTGTCGCCGCCGGCGGCGGCGAGCGCCCATGCGGTGACCGTCTCGTCGGTCACGTCGGGCAGGGCAGGGCTCATGGTCCCGTGGTCCTTCCTCGGCAGGATCCCGTACGACGGCACCGAGGTGGGGGCCGTGGGCCCGCCGCACAGGTGGGAGATCCGTACGCGCGGACGCGCGTACGGCAGACCGCCGGCGCATGGACGCGGCGACGGTGAACCGGCTGTCAGGCGACAGCGGTCTCCCCGGGAGGGCCACGGGTGGTGAGGATGTGGACGAACAGGCGCTGCCGCAGCCGCCTGCGGGTCTGCCGGGCGGGCCGGAAGGCGGGCGGACGCGGCAACGGCACGAGGACCGTGAGCACCAGCAGCAGCGGCACGAACGCGCGGTCGGCGCAGGCGCGTACCAGTGCGAAGGCCGCGCGTTCCCCCTGGGCGAGCCACAGTCCGCACAGGACGGTGGCCAGCAGGTGGGCGGCGAGCATGCCCCAGGACGCGGTGCCCGTCATGTCTCCCAGGTGGGACAGGCCCGACATCCCGGCCGTACCCGCCGTGGACGTCACGGCCGACGTGTCGTGGCCGGACACGTGGTGCGGGTGCTCCGTCAGACCGGCTCGCTGCGCGATGTCGTAGGCCCGGGCCGCCTGGGCGGGGGTGGGTTCGGCGCCGCAGAGCAGGTACCTCGCCCACTGCTGCACGTTGGGCGTTCCCTGCGCCGCCGCCGTGGACGGCCGGGCCACGGACTGCGCGAGGGTGAAGCCGATGTGCAGGACCGCCTGCGCGGTCACGGTCAGAGCCGCCACCGTGGGCAGCCGCCGCTCCCGGCCGCCGAAGAACCAGCCCACGGCACCGACCGCGGTGAGGCCGGACAGCAGGACCCACCAGGGCAGTCCGTTCCCGGACATCAGCACGTGGCCGACGGCGGCGAGCACGACAGAGACGGCCGCGAACACCGCGGCCCGCAGCGCGCGCAACGTTCCGCCGGCAGACATGACAGCTCATCCTGGCACCCACCGGGCGGAGCCGGACACCCGGGTGACCGGGTACGTCACGACCGGCACCGGGCGCGGCGTGCCCCCGCGCCCTCACCGGCCCCGCTTCCTGCGGGTCACCCCTCGAGGGCGAGCGGCCGGGCGGCGTAGGTGATGCGGATGACGCCGTCGGCGTGCCGTTCGGTGCTCGCCCGGACGCCGAAGACCTCCCACAGGACCTGGGGGGTCAGCACGTCCAGGACCGGTCCCGCCGTCACCACCGCTCCCTCGTGCAGGACGACGAGGTGGTCGCAGAGCCGGGCGGCCAGGTCGAGGTCGTGCAGGACGGCCAGCGTGGTGATCCCGGTGGCGCGGATGAGGTCGAGCAGTTCGAAGCGGGCCCGGATGTCGAGGTGGTTGGTGAGTTCGTCCAGGACCAGCAGCCGTGGGTCCTGCGCCAGTGCCCGCGCCAGCAGGACCCGTTGGCGTTCCCCGCCGGACAGGGAGGCGTAGTCGCGTTCCGCGTAGGGTCGCGCGCCGCAGTGGTCGATGGCGTCCTCGACGGCCCGGTGGTCCTCGGCTCCGTCGCGTCCCAGCAGACCGTGGTGCGGGCTGCGGCCCAGGGCGACGATCTCGGTGACGGTCAGGCCGGTGGTGCTGCCGCCGGAGTCCTGGAGCACCGCGGCGGTACGGCGGGCCGCTGCGCGGGCGGACAGGGCCCACACGTCGTCGTTCCCGACCCGCACGGCGCCGTCCGCCGGGCGCAGCGAACGGTAGACGGCGCGCAGCAGGGTCGACTTGCCGCTGCCGTTGGGCCCGACGAGACCGACGATGTCGCCCGCGCGGGCCTCGAGGCTCACGTCACGCAGGATCGGGTTGCCGTCCAGGGTGATGTGGAGCCGTTCGACGGTGAGTTCCATGCGTCAGTCCAGGCTCTTGTTGCGGCGCAGCAGCCAGAGGAAGAAGGGCGCGCCGAGCAGTGCGGTGAGGATGCCCAGGGGCAGCTCGTTGGGGCGGTCGAGGGTCCGGGAGAGCAGGTCGACGAGGACCAGGTAGACCGCTCCCAGCAGGGCGGTCAGGGGCAGCAGGCGGCGGTGGTCGGCGCCGGTGCTCAGCCGTACCAGGTGCGGGATCATCAGGCCGACGAAGCCGATGCCGCCGGCGACCGAGATGACCGTGCCGGTCAGCAGGGCGCTGAGCACCAGCAGGAGGGGGCGGAGCCGGTTGACGTCGACGCCGAGGGCGGTGGCGGACTCGTCGCCGGCCAGCAGGACGTTGAGCCGGCGGCCGAACAGGGACAGCAGGACGGTCGTGGCGATCACCACGGCGCCCACCGTGGGGAGTTGGTCCCACTGCGCGCCCGCGACGCTGCCCAGTGTCCAGAACAGGACGGAGCGCAGTTCGTTCGGGGTGGCCTGGATCTGTACGAAGCTGGTCGCCGACAGGAAGACGTAGCCGACGGCCACCCCTGCCAGCACCAGTCTGGTCGGGGCCATGCGTCCGCGCCGTTGTCCCAACGCGAAGACCAGGGCTCCGGCGGCCATCGCGCCCGCGAAGGCCGCCGCCGAGACGCCGACGCCGGCGAGCGCCACCGAGCCGCCCAGGGTGATGGCGAGGACGGCGCCGAGTGTGGCTCCGTAGGAGAAGCCCAGCACGGTGGGGTCGGCCAGGGGGTTGGACACGGCGCTCTGCAGTACGGCGCCGGACACGGCCAGGCCCGCGCCGGCCAGTGCCGCGAGGACCACGCGCGGGGTGCGGAAGTTCCAGACGATCTGGTCGAGCGCGGGGTCGGCGGGTGCCGTCCCGGTTCCGGTGACGTGGTGGAGGACGATGCTCCATACGTCGCCGACGGGTACGTTGACCGCGCCGATACTGATCGCCACGATCATGGTGGCGATCAGGGCGACGGGCAGGAGGGTGAACGCCAGCGGAAGCGTGAGCCGGCTCAGGCGGCGTCCGGGTGCAGCACCTCGGCGATCCTTTTCACGGCCAGGTCGTTGCTGGGGCCGAGGTACATCGAGTCGGACAGCGTCACGTACGTGTTGGTCTTGGCGGCCGGCCACTGGGGGAACTCCTTGAGCAGTTTCTTGGCGTACGCCGCCGGGTCGGTGTCACCGGCGCCGATCACGACGACGGCGTCGACGTCGGTGGCGGCCGCCTTCTCCTTGCTCACGTCGGCGAAGAGCGTCTTGGCGGTGTCCTCGAAGGCGTTGGTGCCGCCGGCCTTCGCGAGGATGTCGTTGACGATGCCCTTGGCGAAGACATAGCTGAAGTCGATGTCGCCCGACGGGCTGGAGAACAGCACCATGACCTTCGGGGCCTTGCCCGTCCTGGTCTTCTCGGTGACGGCCGCGATGTTCTTCTCGGACTCGGCGATCAGCTTCTCGGCCCGGTCACCGACGTGGAAGATCTTTCCCATGTCGCGCAGCAGCTGGTAGCTGTCGGCGACGGTCATCCTGGACGGGTCGTCGTCGCAGCCCTGCGGGGAGATGTAGCTGTCGGCTCCCACCTGCTCGAGCTGCTCGCGGGTGGCGAAGCCGTTCTTCTGCTCGAAGCCGTACGAGGTGACGGACAGGGTGAGGTCGGGGCGCAGGCCGATCATGGCCTCACGGGGGATGTCACCGGCGCCGTTGAGCTTGATGCCGCCGGTGGGCAGCTTCTTGACGGCTTCGGCGCGGCCGGGTACCTCGGACCTGCCGTAGCCCTGCTGGTTGGCGACGATCCTGTCCTCGAGACCGAGGGCGAGCAGCGTGGAGACCTCGGCGACGGATGCGCCGTTCATCACGACGACCCGGCTGGGGGCCTTCTCGAACGTCAGCTTCCGACCGCAGTTGTCGAGGGTCACCGGGTAGCCGGACGTCGATCCGGCGGCTTCGGTGCTTCGGTCGCCCACCTCGTCGCCGGACGAGGAGCCGCACGCCGCCGTGAGCAGACAGAGGGCCGCGGTGAGGGCGGCAGCGGCCGGCCGGTTCATCGACATGGGACTCCTTGTGGTGCGCGCCGTACTCACTCATGGGCCGAGTGGTTCGGGCCGGGCGGTTCGGTGCAGTAGTCGCGGCGCGAGGGCCTCCGGTTCCCGGGTTCCGCGGTCTCGCCGATGTCGTACTCGTCACCCGGCCGCCACCACGCCGACAGCCATGTGGCGGGTTAATTTGTTCGCCGTCCCGCGACGTTCCCGAGAGAGGCCGGCCAGCCATGCCTGACACCGTTCCGTATCGAGTCACCGTGCTGTTGTTCGAAGGTGTCGAGGAGTTGGACGCCTTCGGCCCGTGGGAGACCCTCCGCTTCTGGCAGGAGCTGACCGACCGCGACGTGATCGTCCGCACCGCGAGCATCGACGGGAAGCCCGTGCGGTGCAGCCTGGGGCTGGCCGTCACGCCCGACGGCGCCGTCGACGACGGCCCGAGGCCGGATCTCCTCATCCATCCCGGCGGTTCCGGGATCGATCACCTCCGGACCGACGAGGCGCATCTGTCACGGATGCGGTCCTTCGCACAGGCGGGCACACTCCTGGCGTCCGTCTGCAACGGTGCCCTGGTCCTCGGGGCGGCCGGACTTCTGGCCGGGCTGCCCGCGACCAGTCACTGGAGCGTGCTCGACGACCTCGCGCGGTTCCCGGACGTCGAGGTGCGCACCGGGCAGCGGTGGGTCGATGCCGGGCACATCGTGACCAGCGCGGGCGTGTCCGCCGGCATCGACATGGCGCTTCACCTGGTCGACCGCGTCGAGGGGACGGAGCGGGCCCGGGAGGTGGCTCACGTCCTGGAATATCCGTGGTCCGGCTTGACGACCGGCGCCTCGGAGTAGGCCCTCGCCGCCGGCCGGAGCCGGACACGCCCCTGCCCCGCTTCCGGCACTGGTGACAGTGGCCGGTCGCGGGGCGGGGGTTCGTACTGTGGGGGCGGGTCAGCGGGTGCAGAGGGCGGTGTCGAGGGCTTCCTCGATGTGTTCCGCTGCGGGGAGGGTGGTGGGCAGCGCGGTGACGGCGATGGTGGCGGCCCGGCCGTCCTTGGTCACGGCGTTGCGGGTGGTGTAGCCGGGGGCGTTGCCGCCGTGGGTCCAGGCGTAGCCGCCGCAGCTCAGCTTGAAGGTGGCGAGGCCGAGGCCGTAGTGGCCGTCGCCGACGGTGTCGAGGTCGGGGGCGTCGACGGTGGTCTGCATCTCCTTGAGCTGCGCGGGCTTCAGCAGCTTGCCGTCGAGGAGCGCGGTGAGGAAGCGGTTGAGGTCGCTGGGGGTGCCGATCAGCTGGCCCGCGGCCCAGCCCGCGGAGGGGTCGCTTTCGGTGACGTCCGTGTACGGGGTGTTCGGCGCGGTGGCGAAGTAGCCGTGCGGGTGCCGGCCCTTGATCGTCTGGTCCCCGACGCCGGGCCAGTAGGTGTGGCGCAGGCCGAGAGGCTCGATGATCCGGTGGGTGATCTCCTCGCCGATGGGCCGGCCGGTGACCTTCTGCACGAGCAGGCCGGCCAGGACGTAGTTGGTGTTGCTGTAGCTCCAGCCGGTGCCGGGGGCGAACAGCGCCTTCTTGTCGAGGGCGAACTGGAGGACTTCGCGGGGTTCGAAGTAGCGGTGCTGCTGCTTGGTCAGGTAGTCCTTGACGACCTCTTCGTCGTAGTCGGGCAGTCCGCTGGTGTGCTGGAGCAGCTGTCGCACGGTGATGTGGTGGCCGTCGATGCCGTCGCCGCGGACCACGCCCGGCAGGTACGTCTCGATCGGCGCGTCGAGGTCGACCTTGCCCTCGCCCACCAGCTGCAGGACGACGGTCGCGGTGAACATCTTGGTGTTGCTGGCGATGCGGACCTGGCCGTCGGTGGGTACCTCGGACCTGGTCTTGAGGTTGCCGACTCCCGCGGTGTAGTTGCGGGCACGGCCGCCCGGGTCGCTCAGGGAGGCGAGCGCGCCGGGGAAGCCGTCCTCCTTCACCAGTGACTCAAGGCTCTTGCGGACGGCGGCGTCGGTCCGGCCCCTGAACGCGTCCTGGCTGTGCGCGGCGGAGGTGGTGGTGGTGGTCGCGTCGCTGGTCAGTGCGTCGGCCGCGGGCACGGACAGGGCGAGAGCCGCGACGACCCCGCTCAGGGCCAGCAGCGTGTGACGACGATGGGACATGGGTGTCTCCTTGCGGGAAGAGGAAGCGTGGGGTGAGCGGGGTCGGGTCAACGCGCGCACAGGGCGGTGTCGAGAGCGGAGTTGACGTGTTCCGCCGACTTCAGGCTGGACGGCAGGGCCGTCACGGCGACCGTGGCCGCCCGGCCGTCGGCCGTGACGCCGTTGCGGTTCTCGTAGCCGTCGAAGTCACCGCCGTGGCCCCAGGCGACACCGCCGCAGCTCAGCTTCATCTCGACGAGGCCGAGCCCGTACCGCCAGCCGTCGGGGAGCCCCTTGGTCGCGACCGAGGCCCGCATCTCCTTGAGCTGGGCGGGCTTGAGGAGCTTGCCGTCCATCAGCGCGGTCAGGACACGGTTGACGTCGCTCGGGCGGGAGATGAGCTGCCCGGCGGCTCCGCCCCAGGAGGGGTCCACCTCCGTGGCATCGACGAGCGGGTCGCCGGGCTTGTCGGACGCGTAGCCGTGCGGGTGGGCCTCACGGATCGTCTGGTCGCCGGCATCCGGCCAGTAGGTGTGCCGCAGGCCGATGCGATCGATGACCCGGTGGGTGATCTCCTCGCCGAGCGGACGGCCGGTGACCTTCTGCACGACAAGTCCGGCGACGGTGTAGCCGGTGTTGCTGTACTCCCAGCCGTCGCCGGGAGCGAACGACGCCTTCTCCTTGAGTGCCATGTCGAGCAGGTCGTAGGTCCCGGCGTAGGTGTGCCGCCACTTGGAGAACTCCGGCATGGTCTGCGTGTAGTTGGGCAGCCCACTGGTGTGCTGGAGCAGCTGCCGTACGGTGATGTTCCGGCCGTCTCCGCCAGGTCCGCGGACCACGCCCGGCAGGTACTTCTCGACCTTCTCGTCGAGGTCGATCCGGCCCTCGCCGACCAGTTGCAGGACGACGACCGCCGTGTACATCTTGGTGGAACTGGCGATGCGCACCTGCCCGTCGACCGGGACCTTCGATCCGGTCTTCCGGTCGCCCACGCCGGCGGTGTAGTTGCGGACGTGACCGTTCTTGTCCCGCACCGAGGCCAGCGCGGCGGGGAAGCCGTCGTCGTCCACGAGTGCGTCCAGACTCCGCTGGACCTTCGCGTTGGCGGCGGGCTGGCCTGCGTTCGCCGAGGGCAGGCCGATCGCCACTGCCCCGCCCAGGACCGCGAGCGCGGAGACGGCGATGGCCGACCGGCGACGGAAACGGGACCTGGAGGCACGATGCTGAGACACGGGGCAACTTCCTGTTGGAGGCTCCTGCTGCTGACATGCGTCAGCCTCTCCCAGGAGCCCACCACGCCTCGATCCCGTCCACTGCCGAGCCTCGGTAGCGCAGGCACTACCGCGCCGGGTGGGGTGTGCCGGAGGGGGCACAGGCGGTCCCGGCCCTCTCCGGTCATGCAGGGCCGGGCCGGTTCAGGCGGTGCTGTAGGGCAGGCCTGGAGCCGTGAGTACGGACTTCGACGACTGCGCCGGCGACGAGCCGTACCCGTGCGGATGACGCCGGACACGAATTGATCCACTTCTCCTTCAACACCACGGGACACGGCCTCGTATCACTTCATGACAACGGTTACAGAGCCGCCAGAGCACGCGAACCGGTCCGTGAACGACTCCGGTGCCAGGGGCACCCGGGGACCGGTCATGCGTGGCGGGGGATACCCAGTTCAAGGAGACAGCCCAGGTGAAACGCCTCAGGACCGCGCACCGGACGATCATTGCCAGCACCGCGCTCGCGGCACTCGCCCTGTCCGGCGCAGCGGTGACCACGGCCACCGCGGACACATCGGGGAAGAAGTCGTCGTCGAAGTCGGCGTCGTCGAAGGGGTTCACCACCACCGTGGTGGACTTCGGCGCCTACACCAGCAAGGCCGAGATCAGGGACCCCAAGAAGCCCGAGGACCGCGACCCCACCGTCGACGCCACCAACAACACCCTGGCGGTCAGCCCCAACGAGAAGTTCGCCGTGGCGACGAACTCCTACTCCGACCACCTGGTCGTCATCAACGTACGCAGTGGCCGGAAGATCGCCGAGATCAAGGGCTACGTCAGCCCGCGCAACATCCTGTTCGCCCCGGACAGCAAGAGCTTCACCGTGTCCGACAGCGCGCGCGGCGTCGTGGACCGCATCTCCATGTTCGGTTTCCACGTCACGCAGCGCCTGCCGCTCGGGGCCGGTGTGTTCGGCACCGCGCAGAGCAGGGACGGCAAGTGGCTGTACGCCAACAACGCGTCGGCGGACACCGTCACGATCGTCGACCTCGTCAACAACAGGCCGACGGACGTCCTCACCGGCTTCCACGAGCCGCGGCAGGGGACCAAGCTCTCGTACTCGGGTGACAAGCTGTACGTCACCAACTACGGGAAGGGTGAGGTCTCGATCGTCGACCTCGAGAACAAGGGCGCCGATCCGGAGACGATCGGCGACTTCAAGGGCCTGCGCGCGGTGTCCGTCAACCGTGCGGGCGACCGTCTGTACGCGGCCAACAGCGACTCCGACGAGATCTCCGTCGTCAACCTGGTCTCCGGCGAGAGGACCAGCGTCCACGTGGGCAAGAAGCCCTATGGCGCCGCGCTCTCCCCCGACGGGTCGGTCCTGCTCTCCGGGAACATGGCGGACAACACGCTGACCGCCGTGAGGACGAAGGACAACTCCGTACTCGGTACCGTGAAGAGCGGCCCGAAGGGCGCCCTGAAGGGTCCCCGCCAGGCGATCAGCTTCAGCGCCGACTCGAAGACCGCATGGGTGCTCAACGACGACCTGACCGTCGCCGAGGTCGACGTGGACAACCGCGAGGTGACCGACATCCTGGGCGACTGACCTCCCCCAGGGCGTTCAGTCCTTCACCGCGGTCCGCCGGCCCCGGCGGCGGACCGCTCCGGTCATACCCCGTACGGGGCAGCACCCGCAGCCGGAGGACGGCGGCGAAGCCCGGGGCGACGAGCACCCACCGGCACCATCGCGAGGCTCGCCGCCCACGACCGGGCGCGCGGCACGTACTCCGCCGGGCCGGCCGGACATGGCTACGTGCCGGCGAACGCTTCGGCCTCGCACTTGTCGACCCACTTCTCCTTGTCGGCCGGCGGAAGGCCGCCCTCGAAGGAGAAGGTGCCGGGGTCGTCGGGTGAGGGCGCGACCTCAAGGCCGTGGGACCGCATGCACGTCAGCCACTTGTCGAACTTGTCCTGGTACTCGGGATCCTCCCGGTAGGCCCGCTGCCAGAGTTCCTCCGGTTCCTTGGCGGCACACGCCTTCTGCGCCGGTGCGAACTTGGCCTCGTTCCTCGCGAGCGTCGCCGGGTCCGGCTTGTCGGGGTCACCCACTTTGCCGCTGTAGCCTTTGAGCTTCTTGTAGCCGTGCTGTTCCAGGCAACTGGTGTAGACCTGGATGAGCCTGTCCTCTTCCTCCGCCGACGTGTCGGGGCGGATGAGGGGACGTTCGGCCCGCGTCGCCGCCTCCTTCGGCTTCTTGTCCCCTCCGGTCACGCTCGCGACGCCCTTGTCGCCCCCGGACCCGCCGGACGACTGCGCATCGCCGCTTCCTGCGCCACAGGCGGTGAGCAGGGCCAGCGAGGCCAGCGCGGCGGCCACGGCGAGACGGCGGGCGAGACCCGCCCGGCAGGGCCCGAGGGCGGTCTGCTCGGCAACACGCATGATGGTCGACTCCTTGTTCAGGTGGTGGCCAGCGCCACGGTGGGCGACAGCCGGGAGGCGCGGACGGCCGGGTACACGCCGGCCACGACGCCGATGAGCGCGGCGCCGGCGAACCCGCCGGTCACCGCCTGCAGCGGGATCACGGCCGGCCAGCCCTGGAAGGCCGCGTAGCCGATGGTCGCGACGACGCCGACGACGACCCCGGTCAGTCCGCCGAGGCCGGAGAGCACCACCGACTCGGTCAGGAACTGGCCCCGGATCTGACCCCGGTTGGCGCCCAGGGCCCGGCGCAGTCCGATCTCGCGGCGGCGCTCGAGCACGGAGATCACCATGGTGTTGGCGACACCGATGCCGCCGACCAGCAGCGCCAGACCGGCCAGGCCGACGAACAGCCCGGAGAAGGTGGCCTCGGCGGAGCGCTTGGCCGCCAGGACGTCGGACGGGCGGCTGACCAGGACGACGCTCGGGGACTCGGGGTCGACGGTGGCGGGGAGCACCGCGCGTACGTCCGCGATGTGCTCCTCGTCCGCCTGGATGAACAACTGCGTCGGACGGCCGTCGAAGCCGAGGTGCCGGCGTGCGGCGTCCCAGCCGACCAGGACGGCCCGGTCGAGGTCCGGAGCCAGCGGCACGGAGCGCAGGATCCCCGTCACGCTGAACCACTGGCCGCCGAGGAGGACGAGCGGCGGGGGCTCGCCGGGGCGCACCTCGGAGAAGCCCAGGCGGGTCGCGGAGTCCGAGCCGAGGACGACGGTGGGGAACCGTTCGGTGACCTTGGTGAGGTACTGGCCCGAGGCGACCGTGGCGTTGACGACGTCGAGGAGGTCGGGCCGGGCGGCCAGTACCGTCAGGCCGGACTCGTCGAGCGGGCCGATCTTGTCCGAACGCCGCACGGACGTATGAGTGTTGGCCACGGCGGTGACGGCCTTGACGGCACCGATGCGGGCAACCATCGCGGCCGACGTCTCGGGGAAGGAGGCAGGGGTGCCGTCCTGCGCCGCGTCCCGGTCCGCGACGGCCTGGAGCCGGTCGGTGCCCAGTGCGGTCAGTTCCGCGTCGAGGGCCTTCTGACTGGAGGCCGGTATGCCGGTGACCACGATCATCGTGGCGATGCCGATGGAGATGCCGATGGCGGACAGCACCGCCCGCGTTCGACGGGACAGGACGCCGACCAGACCGAGACGGAGCAGGTCGGCCGGGGAGAGCCTGACCGGACGGGTCCAGGGAGTTTCGGGCCGGTCCGTCGGGGCGGTGGCCGCGTGGGGTGCGGCGGTACCTCCCGCGGTCGCGGACTCCTGCCGTCCGGCGGCGGGCCGGCGCCGTCGGCCGGCCGTCACCACGCGCTCCCGAGGGCGCCGCGCCTGCCGGGGGTGAGGACACCGGACCGGCCCGCGGACGGGCCCGGGTGGGCCGCACTTCTGTCAGCGACGATACGCCCGTCCTGGATCTCCACCTGCCGGGGCAGACTCGCGGCGATGTCGCGGTCGTGGGTGATGAGCGCGATGGTGGTTCCCTCCTGGTTGAGCCGGGTGAGCAGTTCGAGCACCGCGACGCCGTTGGCGGTGTCCAGCGCGCCGGTCGGCTCGTCGGCGAGGACCAGTGCGGGTTCGTGGACCAGGGCGCGGGCGATGGCGACGCGCTGGCGTTCGCCGCCGGAGAGCTGGTGGGGCCGGTGATCGACGCGGTGGCCCAGTCCGACCCGTTCCAGGGCGGCGCGCGCCATGGGCCCTCTGCGTCTGCGCGGAACTCCGGCGTAGAGCAGGCCGGTGGCCACGTTCTCGGTGGCGGAGAGGCCGTCGGTCAGATGGAACTGCTGGAAGACGAAGCCGAGCCAGCGGCCGCGCAGCGCGGACAGTTGCCGGTCGGGCAGGGTGGTGACGTCGTGCCCGGCGATGACGACGGCGCCGCTGCTCGGCTGGTCGAGGGTGCCCATGACGTTCAGCAGCGTGGACTTGCCCGAGCCGGACGGTCCGACGATGGCCAGGAACTCGCGGTCCTGTATCTCCAGGGACACACCGGCGAGGGCCTTGACTCCGCCGGGGTACTCGACCACGGCGTCCCGGACCGACAGCACCGCCGTCATGACGCGGTCACCACCCGGGTGCCCGCGGTGATGCCGTCACCGCTGACCTCGACCATCCCCTTGGCGATCAGCCCCGTCTTCACGGCGACCAGCCGGCCGTCGGTGAGTTGCAGCCCGTAGCCGCCCTCGCGCAGTGCGAGCAGTGCGGTAAGGGGAACGGCGAGCACGTTGCTGCGGGAAGCGGAGCCGAACTCGACCTGGACGGGCGCCGCGTTGAGGCTGCTCACCTTGCCGGGGTCCTTGAACGCGACCGTCACGGTCACGCGCAGCTCCCCGGGAAGTCCCTGCCCGGACGACGGCGACTTGGCCGAGCTACCGATGGCGGCCACCTCGGCGGCGGCGCTCTCGCCGCCGGGCAGCTGTACCGTCACGGCGTCGCCTCGTTTCACGGAGCCGACCTCGGAGGCGTTGACGTCGACCGTGACCGCCTTGGTGGTGGGGGTGACCTGAAGCAGGGGCCCCTGCGCGGGGTCACCCGGCTGGACCTCGGCGCGCTCCACCCGGACGGCGCCCGCGAGCACCGCCACGTCACCGGGCTCGATCACACCGGTGGCCGGGACACCGAGGGAGGTCTGCCAGCGTTTGACCGCGTCGATCAGTGACCGGGTGAGTACGCCGTCCTCGGAGCGGATCTTTATGGGGCCGGTGACGGGCCGCTGCTCGGAGGGCGTGCCGGTACCGGTGCCCGTCTCGTCGCCGGACCCCGTACCGGGCTGCGGAGCACCGGGGGCGGACGGTCCGGACGAGGGCTGCGCTCCCTTGCCGGGCATGCCCTCTCCCGGCCCCGAGCCCTGTCCGGTGCCCGACGGTCCGGTGCCGCGCGAATGCTCGGTGCCGGTCGAGGGGGCCGGGCCGGTGACGGTCTCCCCGGGTCCGGGCTGCCGGCCGATCTCGTAGCCCAGGGCCCGCAGGTTGTCGGCGATCACGCGGACGTCGCGTCCCACGGTGTTGGGAACCTCCAGTCGCCGGTACATGGGGACGGAGCCGTAGAGGGCCGGCACGGGCCGGTCGTCGACGCGGTACAGCGTCTCGCCCCGGGACACGGTGGTGCCGGACGGCGCGAGCCAGGTCACCGTGCCGTTCCCGACGCCGTTGAGCGTGCGCGGTGTGCCGTACCCGAGAGTGCCGTCGAGGATCCGGGCGTCGGTCAGGTCGGTGCGGACGACCTTGGCCGTCCTGGTCTCCGGTTCCGGCTCGGCCTGCGCCGCGTCGGCCCCGGACTTCCAGGGCGCCGCGACGGCGACACCCGCGCCCGTCAGCGTCAGCACGGTCAGGGCCACGGCGGTGCGGATGCGCCGCCGGCGCTTGCGCGGGGCGGCGTGCGACCCGCTCCGCGCGGACTCCACGGCCGACGCGTCCACGTCCGGCAGGGACTCCACGACCGGTATCGGCTCCGTCTCCCCGCCGGTCACCGGACTGGCTCCCCGGCCCGGCGGGAGAGGCCGGCGTCCTCGGCGGCGTGCGTCGTGACTCGCATCATGGGAGCAGAAGGTTCCACACCGACATCAAGCTGGTTTCAGCGACTTGTAGCGAGATTGTCAGCGTCCTGGTCCCGCCGGGCGCCGCCCTATAGTCACCGCCATGAGCGCACACATCCTGGTCGCCGAGGACGACGAACGACAGGCACAGGTACTGCGCATGTACCTGCGGTCGGAGGGGCACGACGCGACGGTCGTGCACGACGGGCGGGCCGCGATCGACGCCGCGCGCCGGCTGCGGCCCGACCTGCTGGTGCTGGACGTGATGATGCCGAAGGTCGACGGCCACGACGTGTGCCGGATCCTGCGCCAGGAGTCGGACGTGCCCGTCCTGATGCTGACGGCGCGCTCCGGTGAGGACGACCTGCTGCTCGGCCTCGACCTCGGCGCCGACGACTACATGACCAAGCCCTACAGCCCGCGCGAGCTGATGGCCCGGATCCGTACGCTGCTACGGCGGGTGAAACGCTCGGCGCCACCGCCGGACGACGGCGTCCTGCGGGTGGGCCCCCTCACGGTGGACCCGCTCCAGCACGAGGTGGTGGGCCCCTCGGGCCGCCCGGTCGCCTGCACCCGCGGGGAGTTGGCGGTGCTGGCGGCCATGGCCGCCGAGCCCGGCCGGGTGTTCACCCGCAGGCAGCTCCTCGACCGGACCGGGGGCTGGGACACCTCCGCGTCCGAGCGGACCATCGACATGTACGTGATGCATCTGCGCAGGAAGCTGGAACCGGACCCGCGCCGCCCGGAGTTCCTGATCACCGTCTACGGGATCGGCTACAAGCTGACACCGGGCCGTGTCCGCGGGGAGGGTGGGCTTGCGCCGCGTTAGGTCCTGTCTGGAGTTTCCCGTCTGCCGCGCGACGCCTGGCACGGCACCTCGGCGCACGGCCGAATCATCCAAGTACGTCCAGTACGAGGACGATCCGGCCGCACGCCGATGCACCGCACCAGACGCCGCGCGGCCTGCCCTTCTGGCAGACGACGGGAAACTCCAGACAGGACCTAGGAGATGGCCGCGCGGCGGTCTGTTCGCCCGTCTGCTGACCGCCTCGCTGCTGGTCGCCGTCTGCGCGGTGGCCGCCACGGCGTGGCTCGCCGTCGTCGGCACGACACAGGCGATCCGCACCCAGCAGGGGCAGTCGCTGAAGGACGACACCCGTGTCTACGACGCCCTGATCGGCTACGCCTCCACGCACACCGACTGGGGCGGCGTGCAGGACCTGGTCGGCGACCTCGCCGCGCGGACCGGCCGGGCGGTCACGGTGACCACACCGGCGCGCACCCGGGTCGCCGGCTCCGAGCGGGGTGTCCGGCTGCCGTACCGGCCGACGGCGCTGGTCGACCCGCTGCGGCTGGACCCGGTCCTGTCCGACGCCGGTCCGATCGATCCGCGCGCCGTGGGCCCGTTCCTGCTGTCGGCCGAGGAACGGGAGAGGATCCGGCACAGCGCGGACCAGGTCGCCCGGTGCCTGCGTGGCAGGGGCGTCCCCGCCGAGGTCACCACCCTGCCGAGCGGACGCGCCACGATACGGCCCGCCTTCGATCCGAAGGGAGGCCTCGTCTGCGACGCACTCGGCCTGAGGATGCCTCTGCGATCGGAGCGGGTGCCACTGGAGCAGGTGAACCAGCTGGCCGCGGAGTGCATGAAACAGCAGGACCGTGACGGCCTCAGGGTCTGGGCGGACTTCACCTGGGCCCTCCTCGGAAAGGGACCGGAGAACTCCGCCCACGCCGCCCAGGAGTGCGTCGCCGAGGCCCGGCGCAAGCAACTCGTCTCCTACGTCTCCCCTCCCGTGCTGCTGTTCGTCGGCGACCACAACAGCCAGGGCACCTCGCGCTTCCACCTCTCCCCGGCGAACACGACACGGATCGCCGGGGCCGCCGCCCTCGTGCTCGCCGTCGCCGCCGCCGTGACCACCCTGGTGGGCCGCAGGATGGTGCGTCCGCTGCGTGCCCTGATCCAGGCGGCCGAGCATCCCGCCGACGTGAACGTGCGCGTCCCGGTCACGACGCGGGACGAGATCGGCCGGCTGTCCGCGGCGTTCAACGACCTCGCCGACCGCAGGGAGCTGCTGGAACGGCAACGCACGTCCCTGGTCAGCGACGTGGCGCACGAGCTGCGCACGCCGCTGACCACCATGCGCGGCTGGCTGGAGGCAGGGCAGGACGGTCTTACCCCGGTGGACCAGGACCTGGTCGCGCTCCTGCTGGAGGAGGCGGTGCTGTTGCAGCATGTCATCGACGATCTGCGCGATCTCGCGGCCGCGGACGCCCAGAGTCTCGTGCTGCACCGTGAACCACTGTACGTGCGGGACCTGCTCGAACAGGTGATGGCGGCCCACCGGGGCACGGCAGATCCGGCCGGCGTGACGCTGCGGATCGAGGTGGCCGGGGAACTCGAGGCAGTCGCCGACCGGGTGAGACTGCGTCAGGTGGTCGGCAACCTGGTGTCCAACGCGATCAGGCACACACCGGACGGTGGCTGGGTCGTCGCGCGCTCGCGCAGGGAGGGCGGTGACCTCGTCGTGGAGGTCGCCGACTCCGGGTCCGGGATCGAGCCGGCGGACCTGGGCCACGTCTTCGACCGCTTCTGGCGGGCGGACAAGTCCCGCAGCAGGCAGACCGGCGGAAGCGGGCTCGGCCTGGCCATCGTCCGGAAACTGACCGAGGCACACGGCGGGTCGGTCTCGGTGGCGAGCACCCCCGGGCGCGGTTCGGTGTTCACCGTACGGCTGCCGCAGCCGTGACCTCGCGCCCGGAAGCGCGGACGGGCCCGGCGCGAGCCGGCCCGGCCCGTCGGCCGACATCCCGTCCGGCGCGACCGGTCGCCCCCGCTGCCCCCGGCAGCAGCCCGGACGGCACGGCGTCCAGGGGCCAGCGGCGAGTGCGGTTGCCGTGTCAGGGCTGGGTCGGCGGCCGCCAGTCGGCGGGCAGCCCGGACTGCCGGAGCATCGTGGCCCTGTCGTAGTAGTCGGTGTTGACGGCGATCTTCCCGTGGCGGAGTTCGAGAACGGTGGCCATCTGCACCTTGAACGACTTGGCCGCCCCCGGCAGGGTTCCGGAGTAGTTGGTCCGGATCGCCACGCGATCGCCGCTGCGGAACGCGTCGGTGATCTCGAGATCCGCGTCCGGGATCAGCCGCTCGGTGATCTCCTTGAACTTCGCGATCTCCTCGCGCCCGTGCGAGGTGTAGGGCACCGACAGGTCCACGAGGGTGCCGGTCTTCGTGAACAGGTCGGCCAGGGCGTTCGGGTCGTCACTCGTCCACGCGGACTGCCACGCCGAGGCGATGCGGGGAATCCGCTCGGACCTCGCCACCGTACCGGCCGCCGCCGGCGCCTTCGCCTGCGCCGAGGCAGCGGTGGTGGCGGGCCGGTCCTCGCTCGCCACCGCCTGGCCGACCAGGACGGTGGTGGCGACCGCGGCCATGGTGAGTACGGCGGCCGCGCCGCGCCGGATGTGCGATGTGGCCATGACGGGCCTTTCCCTCGACGATGCACACGAGCCGAAGGAAGCATGCGTGCTCACGCCGGTGTGGCCGCGGCTTCCTCCTGCTGTTGATCACGCTAGTCATCGAAGAGAGGATCTGGCAGTGCCAGATTTTCCTGACAGTCCCCAAGCACCGGACGAGGGCCGTCCGGCCGACAGCCGGACGGCCCTCACGGATCGGCTGGAACACCTTGAAGCAGTCCGGGCGGGGACACCGGCGGCACTGAGCGTGCTCGCCCCGGTCACAACGACTCCCCCGCGCACTACCGCCGGGACTGAGGCGTTCGCGCGCCGAGCCGCCCCGTCGGCGCCGGCCGGCGGCCCGGCCGCCGGTCTCCGGCCGTACGTACGTCCGCGGCGTCTGTTCAACACGACGTCGCGGACGTACGTATCCAAGGCATGAGCGACTCTCGATCCAAGGTGCCGTCCCCACTCCCGGACCCCGGGGCCGACCGCGGTGCCCCGGTGGGCCGGCGCGTGCTGCTGGGCATGCTCGGGCTGGGCGCCGTGGGCGTCGCAGCCGGAGGCCCGATCCAGAACGTGGTCGCCAAGGGCATCGACACCGTGGCCCAGAAGGATCCGACGGGTCTGTCGGATCTGCTTCCGGGCAACCGTTTCCGGTACTACACGATCACCTCCTCCACCCCCGAACAGGACGAGACGACCTACCGCCTCAGGATCGGCGGCATGGTGGACAAACCGATGACCTACCGGCTGTCCGACCTGGCCGCGCTGCCCCAGACCAGGACCGTCCGCGACGTGCAGTGTGTTACCGGATGGCGGGTGCCGAAGACCCCCTTCGGCGGGGTCCGCCTGTCCACCCTCCTCGACGCTGCGGGTGTGTCACCCGACGCCAAGGCCATCCGCTTCACCTGCTTCGACGGCGCGTACACCGAGAGCCTCACCCTCGACCAGGCGCGCCGGCCCGACGTGCTGGTCGCCACCAGCATGGAGGACAAGCCGGTCACCCATGCCCACGGCGGCCCGGTCCGGCTGTACGTGGCCCCGATGTACTTCTACAAGTCCGCGAAGTGGCTGTCGGGCATCACCGTCACCGACGAGGTGATCCCCGGATACTGGGAGCGCCTGGGGTACGACGTGGACGCGTGGGTGGGACGCTCGAACGGACGTGACGATGCCCCCACGGTCTGACTCCGCCGAACCGTCCGCTCTCCCCCGGACCGACAGGCTGCTGCGCTTCACCGCCGCGGCACGCTGGGTCCACCACACCACCGCGGTCCTGGCCGGGGTGTGCATCTTCACCGCCGCTTGCTTGTACGTCTCCCCCCTCTCCCAACTCGTCGGCCGCCGCCCGCTGGTGACCACCGTGCACGAGTGGTCCGGGATCGCGCTTCCCGTGCCGGTGCTGCTGGGCATGGCCTCCCGGGCCCTGCGCTCGGACCTGGGACGGCTCAACCGCTTCGCACCCCATGACCGTCGCTGGCTGAAGGCCGCGGTCAGGCGCAGGGGGACCTCGGGCATTCCCTCGGGCAAGTTCAACGCGGGCCAGAAGGTCTACGCGTCATGGACGGCGGGCGCAGGTCTGGTCATGGTGGGGACGGGGCTGCTGCTCTGGTTCCCGGAACTCGTCTCCCTGTCCTTGCGTATGGGGGCCACGTTCGTGCACGACTGGCTCGCCCTGACGATCGGGGTGATCCTGGCCGGTCACATCTGGAAGGCGGCCGGCGACCCCGGGGCCCGGGGGGGCATGTGGCGGGGGACGGTCTCACGGACGTGGGCGGACCGCGAACACCGGCTGTGGCGGCAGGAGATGGACGGCCGCTCCGACCGGGACACGCTGACGGACCGGACGGTCCCCCTCCCGGACCCGGACCCGGAGTCCCGTCCATGATCTCCGTTTCACGGATCGGCGTCGCCGTCCGGCCTTGAGCGGCGATCGTCGCCCCGCGCGGGCCGTCGCCCACGCCCTCGGCATCGGCGGCGGCTCAGCGGCCGCTTCGCAGTCGGCGTACGGCCAGCACGGTGGCGCACAGCACGGTGACCACGCCCGCGGCCAGATGCACCCCGGTTCCGGCCCCGGTGTAGGAGGCCACCGTGTTGCCGATGACGCTGACCACGAGGACCACCCAGAGCACGGTGCGGGCCACTCCCCCGTCGCCGTCGCTCTGCGGTGCAGCAGCGCGGACGGAGACCGGCGGAAGATGTGCGGGATCCGGGTAGGTCATGGCTGCTCCGTGAGGTGTGAGGGGAAACAGTGCGAGGCCTTCGACGCTACGGACCGGCGTGCTCGGCGCCGATCCCTCAGGCAGCCGGACCTGTGGTACAGCAGGCTGTACCTTTTGCTCCCATCCCTCCACACGTGCCACCACGGTGCATAGGGTGACGACGTACTGATGGGCCGGTGAAAGGCGAAACGTGACCGCCCGGCACAAGCACATCCCTGCCTCCCGGATCCGGCCCGGTTCGGGTCAGTCCTGGCAAGAGGCCGTCGGCGACGCCGTGTCCGCCCCGCTGGCCTCGCTCAGGCAGCTCGCGGGAGGCTTCGGAACGGCCCTGCTCGCCCTGGCGCTCCTCGGCCTTCTCGCGCTGACGGCCGTTGCCTGCCTGGCGGGTGTCGGTCTGCTGCTCGCGCCTGCCGTGCTGCGCGCCCTGCACACGCTCGCCCGCCGCGAACGCGCCCGCCTGTCCCGCCGCGGCGTCGAGATCGTCGCCCCGGACCCTGCCCCCACCCGGTTGCGGCTCGCTCTGGCCGATGACACCACCCGCCGTGAGCTGCGCTGGCTGACGGTCCATGCCACGTTCGGCCTGTTCACCGGGCTGATCGGAGTGCTGCTGCCCGCCGTCGCCGTTCAGGACACCACCTACCCCCTGTTGTGGCTGATCTCCCCCTCGGACCCCACGAGCACATCCTTGGGCTTCGGAACGGCGGACTCGTGGGCACAGGCGTGCCTGGCGTCTCTGCTGGGTGTCGGGTGGATCGCCATCGCCCTGGGCCTGGGGCCCGGGCTGGCGCGCCTGCAGTCCCGGCCCGCCGTGCGCCTCCTCGCGGCCGGTCCGGGCACCGATCTCTCCCTGCGGATCGCCGAGCTGACCGCGACACGGGCCGCCGCGCTGGACGCCCACGCCGTCGAACTGCGCCGCATCGAGCGCTCCCTGCACGACGGCACGCAGAACCGCCTGGTAAGCGTCACCGTGCTGCTCGGCGCGGCCCGCCGCATGGTGACCCGCGACCCCGCCGGCGCCGAGGAACTCCTCGAACGCGCCCAGTCGGCCGCCGAGCAGGCACTGGCCGAACTGAGGGCCGTCGCGCGCGGCATCCTGCCGCCCGTTCTCGCCGACCGGGGACTGACCGGAGCGCTGTCGGGGCTGGCCGCGAACAGCGCGGTGCCTTGCGGGACGGACGTCGACCTGCCGGAGCGGTGCCCCGCGTCGGTCGAGGCGAGCGCCTATTTCGTGGCGGCCGAGGCTCTCACCAACATCGCCAAGCACAGCGGCGCCACCCGCGCCACCGTCACCGTCCGCAGCCGCGGCGGCCGGCTCCTGCTGCGCGTCGAGGACGACGGCCGGGGCGGCGCCGACGAGGACGGCGGCTCCGGCCTGAGCGGCATCCGACGCCGCATCGCGGCACACGACGGTGTGCTGCGCCTGACCAGTCCGCACGGCGGACCGACCATTCTCGAGGTGGATCTTCCATGCGGATCGTGATGGCCGAGGACGACCCCTGGAACTGCCGGGCTTCACGACGCTGGACAAGATGGCCGCGTGGGTGCGTAGGCGGGTGGAGGGCGAGATCTGCGCCAAGGTCGCGGCGCGGATGGGCCTGGCCGCCCAGGACCGTGTCGCCCGGCTCCTGGAGGTTGTCGCCGGTGAACACCGCAGTGGCTTCGACTGGGTGAAGGAGCCAGCGCGCCGGGCGACCTGGTCGCGGTTTCGCCTGCACGCGGAGCGGATGGAGCGCCTGGACGAACTGGGGGATGCCGGATGGTGGGTGGAGGGCGTCGCTGCGCTGGCCGCGCAGGCACGTGTGCTCAGCGTCGGGGAGATGAAGGACATCGCGGAGCCGCGCCGCACAGCGATGCTCGCCTGTCTGATCGCGGAGACGCGGGCGGAGGCCCGGGATGACTTCGTGACCATGCTCTGCAAGCGCATGGCCCGCCACCTCAAGCGCGCGGAGGAAGAGCTCGGGTTGATCGAGCAGCGGCACAAGGAGACTACCGAGCAGCTGCTGGTCGCCTACCGGGACGTGCTGGCCGTCCTCAAGGACCCCGTCGGGGATGGGGCCGAAGGCTCGCTGGACGATGTGCTGGCGCTCAAACGGGCGAGAGAGATCGTTGAGGAAGCGGGCGGGTTCGACGTCCAGCTCGACCAGCTCGAAGTCCTGGCCGCGCACCACGGAAACAACTTCACGCCGCTTGTGGAACGCTTCTTCCGCCCGGACAGACCGACCATGTTCAAGCTCGCCCGGATGCTGGTCTTCAGCACGACGTCGCAGGACCGCGCGCTGCTGGACGCGTTGGACCACGCGCTGGCCCATCAGCACCTGACCCGTCCGCTGATCCCCGACACCCCGCACCGGGCCGGCGCAGGTCCGGACGAGGGCGAGGAGGGCGGACCGGTACCGCTGGATCTGTCGTTCGCGTCGAAGAACTGGCTCAAGAGCGTCTACGCCAAAGACGAGCCGGGGATGCTGGTGCGCCGGCACTTCGAGGCGATGGTCTTCACCTACCTCGTGGAGGAGTTGCGCTGCGGCGACATCGTGGTGGTCGGGTGCGAGGAGTACGGCGACTGGACCCGCATGCTCCTGGACTGGGAAACCTGCGTATCGAAGGTGGAGGAGTCCTGTGCCCCGGCCGGCCTGCCAGACACGGCGCACGGGTTCACGGCGCACCTGCGGCAGCAACTGACCGATATCGCGGCCGAGGTGGATGAGGGCTATCCAGACAACGCCGACCTGACGGTGGATCCGCTGACCGGGGTGCCCTCTCTCAAAGCACGCCAGGGGGCGGACCGGACCGCCTCGGCCGAGGCGGTCGATGCGGAATTGTCGCGGCGGCTACCGGCCCGCAGCGTGCTGGAGCACATCGCCCGGGCGGCGCACTGGACAGAGTGGCGGCACCGCCCGCGCCCGCAGTCCGGCTCGGATCCGAAGGTGAAGAACCCGCTGTCGGTACACCGTCACCGCGTTCACCTACGGCTGCGGGCTCGGCGCCGCCCAGGCTGCCCGGCACATGCGCGGGCAGGTATCCGCACACGAACTCGGCGCGATAGCCCAGCGGCACTTCACGCCGAAGAACCTTACTCGCGCCGGTGCCGACGTGATCGATACCTACATGCAGCTGGACCTCGTCACCGCGTGGGGTGACGGCTCGGTCGCGGCGGTGGACGGCACTATGATGGACACCGTCATCGACAATCTCCTCGCCGAAACCAGCATTCGGTACGGAGGATACGGCGGTATCGCCCACCATCTGGTCGCCGATACCTACGTGGCCCTGTTCTCCCGGTTCATCCCCTGCGGAGTCTGGGAGGCCGTCTACCTGATCGACTCCCTCCTCGCGAACGAGTCGGCCACCAAGCCCGGCACCGTGCATGCCGATACCCAAGGCCAGTCCTTCCCGGTCTTCGGCTCGCGCACCTGCTGGGTATCGGCCTGCTCCCACGGATACGCAACTTCCACGACCTGACCTTCCACCGCCCCCACCCACAGGTGCGCTACCAGCACATCGACGCCCTGTTCTCCACCGACCCGCGCACCGCGATCAACTGGGACCTCATGGAAAGCGAGTGGCCCACCCTCCTGCGCGTGGCCATGTCCGTCAAGGAAGGCAGTGTCTCCTCGGTCACCCTGCTACGGCGGCTGAACAACCACTCCCGCAAGAACCAGATCTACCGAGCCTTCCGCGAAGCAGGCCGCGCCGTCAGGACCATCGTCCTGCTGCGCTACCTGTCCGACCCCGTCCTGCGCGAGCAGATCAGCCGGGCGACGAACAAGGCCGAGGCATACAACGGCTTCACCAAGTGGCTGCACTTCGGCTCCCACGGCTATCTCCGCAGCCGTGACCCGGAACTCCAGGAGAAGGCCATCAAGTTCCTCGACCTGGTCGCGAGTTCGGTGATCTTCTCCACCACCATCGACATGACCGAGCAGCTGCGCCAGATGGCCACCGAGGGCTGGACCATCCTCGGCGAAGACCTCACCGCCATCAGCCCGCACCGGCGCGACAACGTGCTCCGCTTCGGCGACTACGACACCACCACTCTCCACATCCCACCCGGAACCTACGACGCGGCCTTCGCCCCTCACCAGCCCTGACCCCCGTCTCACGTCAGCACGTTTATCAGCGGGGCCAGACCCGAAGGTGGTACGGCCGGTGTACCGCGTCGTGCACGCGCAGGTCGCGGCGGCGCGGAAGTACCTTGGCCGTTATGGTCAGGGCCCGCAGGGCGCACCGGCCGTGGACCGATGGCGTGGCTCGTCGCGGCGCCACGGCGGTCAGAATGTGGCCGGTCTGCAAGCCAGGTAGAGAGTGCCTGGATCAGGTGTCTCCCATGAAGAGACAGGTCGACCTACTGGTGGTGGGCTGCGTCGTCCGGCGTGTCCGGCGTGTCCGGGGTGAACAGCCGGTGGACGGTCTCCATGGCGAGGGAGGCCCGGGGGTATCCGAGGTAGATGGCCAGTAGTGCCATCAGGGCGGTGAGCGCGTCCTTGTCGAGTCCGTGCTGCTGGGCCAGTCGTAGGTGGGTGTCCAGACGGTCTCCGGCCACGCCTTGGGATGTCAGGGCGGTGATGACGGCGATGTCGCGGTCGCGTTGGGTGAGAGCGGGATGCGTCCAGGCGGCCCCGCCGGCTGCGTGCAGTTGCTCTTCGGCAAACGGCAGCCCGACACGCGTGGCGAAGGCGGCAGGTACGTCCTGCTCAGGTACGTCGAAGATCTTGGCGTAGACCGAGATACCGCGCTCGCGCCGGCGGTGGGATTCCAAGGCGACCGGGCTCACTGCATCCGGTCCGATCTGTGTGCTCATGACGTGGTGCTCCGTCTTTGGGGCCCTGGGCGTCGGGCGAGTGCACCCCGTGTCATGGCCCGTTGCGGATCAGGACACGGGTGACGCCGACGCAGGGCGGCTGAGTTGTTGTGGATGTGCCGCGGTGGTCTCAACTGATGGCGTCGGCGTCGTAGAAGGCCCGGGCGGCGGAGCTGATCCATTCGGGCCGTTCCCAGGTGCTCCAGCGGGTGCGGGCGCCCTGGTCGATCGTGGCCGCCGTCTCGTCGGCGGAGAGGCCGGCAGCCCGCAGACGACCGGCTTCGTCACGGACGTACATGAGGAAGTCACGGACATCGCCGATCAGCGACACGTCGGTCACCTCGCCGTGCCCGGGGACCACGACCTCGGGGCCAAGGGCGATGAGCTCGTCGAGCACGCTGATCCAGCGCCCCGGAGCGACGTCTGTGTCGTGCGGCGGGAAGTACGGCGTGATCGGGAAGATACGGGTCTCGAACAGGTCGCCCCCGAACAGCACTCGGTCGTCGATGAGCACGACCTGGTCGGAGGCGGTGTGCGCCGGGCCGACGGTGCGCAGCACCGCCGTGCGGCCACCGAGGTCGATCTCGGCCTGGCCGTCGTAGACCAGGTCGGGGTCGACGAGCTCGACACCTTCGAGTGCGCCCGCGACGTTCGGGCCCAGTCCCCGGAACATGCCGAGGTAGCCGGAGCCCTTGCGGTGCAGCTCGTCGCGCTGCCCGCGGTTGTAGACGATCGTCGCGGCGCCCTTGAATGCCTGCGCGCCGAAGCCGTGCTCAGGGTGGAAGTGCGTGAGGGTCAGGTACAGGCGCCGCTCACCGGCAAGACGTCGGGCCTGCTCCAGGACGTACGCACCGTTGGCAGGACCCATGCCGGTGTCGATGACCAGCGCGGCCTTCTCGCCCACGACGATGCCCACGTTGGGGACGAGCTCCACCCGCTGGTCGGGGATCACATGGACACCGTCGGCGACCTGGACCGGCTCGCCGCGCACGATCGGCGCCGGCCCGCTGCTCACCTCGGGCGCGCCCTGCGCGGTCGGCTCGGTGCTCGCGGTACCCGGCGAAGGTTCGGTGGTGGACATGGCCACACTCCAATCTAATCAGTGCTCAGATTGATGAGGTCTCGACCGTAGCACTCAATCTGAGCGCCGTTAAGATCTGGTCATGAGTAAGAGGCAGTACCACCACGGAGAGCTGCGGAACGCCCTGCTGGACGCGGCTGAGGCGCTGGTCCGCGAACATGGAGTCGTGGGCTGGTCACTGCGGGAGGCATCGGCCCGGGTCGGAGTCAGCCCGAGCGCCGCCTACCACCACTTCGCCTCACGCGATGCACTGGTCAACGCCCTGTCGGCGCGGGTGCTCGCCCGGCTCGGGGAACGTATGAGCAGCGCCGCCGCGCAGGCGGCCGGACCGGGCGTCGACGCCCAGCAGGGCATGGTCGCAGCAGGCTGCGCCTACGTCCGCTGGGCGCTGGAAGCCCCGGCGGTCGCCCGCCTGGCCTTCGGTTTCGGGACCCAGCACGCTGAAGTAGTGATCGCCCCGCACCCGCACGACGTGATCGAAGCCGAACTCGACCGGCTCGTCACCACCGGCGCCCTCAACGCCACCGCCCGCCCCGGAGCCGACTTCACCATCTGGGCAGCCATGCATGGACTCGCCACCCTCCTCGCCGACGGGCTCATGACCCTCGACGGCCCCGAAGCCGCCGACCAGCAGACACAACGCCTCCTTCGGGCTGTTCTCACTGGCCTCACGCAAGAGACCGCACCACCCCAGCACCGGCCGACAGCACACTCCGCTCACACCGAGCGCCGGACCAGGCGGCAAGACAACAGCACCACAGACGAGCCGTCGGTGACCGCCCCAACCCGGCCGCAATGATGCTGGTCACCCTGCCCTTGCCGCAGTGTCCTCCACCGCACCGCGCGGGCTTGGCACCGCAACAGATACGAGGTCGAGCCGTTTGTCATGTCGAGGCGGAGGGTGCCGGGGTCATGATGTGAGGACGAGCTTGCCGCGGAGACCGCCCGCTTCGGTGAGGCGGTGAGCCTGCGCACCGTGCTCGATGGGCAGGACCTCGGCGTTCCGGATGGTGAGTTCCCCCGTCGCGACGCGGTCGATGATGTCGGTCAGCTGGGCGCCGTTGGGCCTCGCGTGTACGCCCGTGACGGTGATGTCGCGTTCGGGAGCCGGGGCGACGGCTGCCGCCGCGGAGACGAAACTGCCGCCGTCGCGGACAGCGCCGAGCAGCGGTGCGCCGATGAGGGCAGCGTCGAAGGCTTTGTCCACGCCGTCGGCACGAACTTCCGGACGACGGCCAGCCGTTGCGGTTCGTCCCGGGGCAGCACGTGCTTGACGCCGAGGCAGGTGACGTAGGCCTCGTCGCCGACGGACGCCACCGTCACGACCTCGGCGCCGTCGGCCCCGCATGCTCCCGGACAGCGGTGGTGGGCGTCGACGTCCCCGACGGGCTCCTCACCCCGGACCTGGCGGTAGCCGCGACGCAGACGCCGACGTCACCCCCAGCGCCTGGGTCGTCGGCCGGAAGACGAAGCCCGTTCTGCCCGCCGCGGCGGGCATCCCCCCTCTGCTGGCGCCTGAAGCTGGAGCCCGCGCGAACACCTCCACCAGTGCACCGCCGCCTCACTTCTCGCCACCGATTGGCCCGACACGCTGCCCGCGGTCGTTCTCGCGCGATCCGCCAGGCCCCGGCTCCCACGTGAACCTCATCACTCTCCGTGATGGCCATGATCCGTCGCCCCGATCGAAGTCCCGGAGAACAGGCCGTGGGCAGTTGGAGGAGATATCCGCGAAGCGGCCCCCGCGGGGGCCGCTTCGCGGATATCTCCTCCAACTGCCGATGTCGCCGTCCTCGACGTGCGGATGCCGCCGACACACACCGACGAAGGCCTCCGGGCGGCTGTCGAAGCGCGCCGTCGTCATCCGGGGCTCGCCGTGCTCGTACTGTTCGCACACGGGGAGCAGAGCTTCACCACCGACCTGATCACCGGCGGCATCGGTTAGCTCCTCAAGGAGCACGTCGGGCGGGTGGAGGAGTTCCTCGACGCGACCCCTGGGGACGTCGGCCGTGAGGGGAACCGTGGTGGCCTCGGCCAGTTCGAAGAGCAGGACCGCGCCCGCCGCGCCGACGACAGTGATCAGTGGGGTGATGTGCCGTCAGCGCGGCGGGACAACGTCCGCTCAGGTAGGTGTCGGCGTCAGGACCGGTGTCAGCAGCAGTCGCAGTACAGGAGGTCGGCGGTCTTCACACCGTGGCCGTGACCACTGGCCTGGGAGGCGAAGGCCGCCTTCTGGACGGGGGTCACCGCGCCCTTGACCTCGACGGCGATGCTTTCGCCGTTGAAGGCGCCGAAGGAGAGCGCCATGGGCGTCTTGCCCCCCTTGTCGGTGGGGAACGTCCGCAGGAGTGTCTTCTTGCCGTCGGCGGCCACGGAGTACGCCTGGTACACGGTGTCCGCCTTGAGCCCACGCGCCTGGAGCTGGATCATGTCCAGTCCGGCCACGGGGCGGACGGTGGCCTCAAGGACGCGGCCCTTGACCGGGTCGAGGGTGTCGCCGGCGGTGCCGTCCGGCAGGGTGGTCGGCACGTTGTGGGCCTGCTGGCCGAGGCCCTGGTGGCCGAGGCCGGGAGCGCTGCCGGGCCGGTCGGTGGCCTGGGGGGCGTACACGATGGCCTGCGGTTCCTGACCGGACGCGATGGTGTGAACCACCTTGTTGCTGACCGTGTCGATGACGTCCACCGCGTCGGACTTCTCCAGGCCGACGTAGAGGCGGGAGCCGTCGCCGCTGGCCCAGGCGCCGTGCGGGGCGTGTCCACCGTTCTTGATCTTGGTGATGAGCTGCGGGGAGCCGCTGGTCCGCTTGTAGACCCAGGTCTCGTCGAGCCCGCCCATCGTCAGGTAGACGAACTTCCCCTTGCGGTTGTCGACGAACTGCGGGTGGTTGGTGTCGGGGCCGGTACTGAGCACCGTGACGACCTCGTTGCGCTTCAGGTCGAGCACGGTGATCTTGCCGTCGCGCTTGTGCGAGACCCAGATCTGCTTGCCGTCCGGGGAGATGGCCTGGTCGGAGGAGAAGGTGGCGCCGAGCCCGGTGATGCGCTTGGTGATCTTGTGGGAGCGCACGTCGATCACGTCGACTTCGGCCTTGCTGGTGAAGTTGACGTACGCGTACCTGCCGTCGGGGCTCATGAGCACCTTGGAGGGGCCGTCACCGACGCGCACGGTGCCGGTGACTCCGCCGTGCCTGGTGTCGACGATCGAGACGGTGTCCCGGCCCCGGTTGGCGACCCAGAACTGCTTGCCGTCGGCGGTGAAGCTGCCCTCGTGGGCGGCCCGGCCGACGTCGGTGGTGTTGAGGACCTTGTTGGTCCTGGTGTCGATCATGTGGACGGTGTTGCTCGTGACGCTCACCACGGCCAGCAGCCGGTGGTCCGGCGAGTAGGCCAGGCCGTGCACACCGGAGTCGCCGCTGTACTGCGGGCTGAAGGTGCTGCCCACCCGCTGGTCGCCCAGGGCGATCGTCCCCAGCGTCTTGTTGGTGGACGGGTCGATCACCGAGACCGTGTTGGACGTCTGGTCGGCGGTGTAGAGACGGTCCCGGCCCGAGATCGGGATCGGACGGTGCTTGTCCGTGGCACCGACCTTGGACACCGCCGCTTCCGAAGTGGCCTGCGCCATGGAAGCGGCCGCGACACCGCCGCCCCCCACTCCCAGCGTGGCGATCAGCATCCATGTTGCACGACGCGCAGTAGACATTTCTCGTCTCCATTGTCTGTTGACTGACTGTTTTTCGGCCAAGAACGGACCGCCGGGGGTTGTTCCGGGTACGGAGGACCGCCCGAGCGCCCCGGTGAATCCGGCGTCAGTTGGTATGGGTTCCGGCTGTCAGGCCGGTGGTACGGGTTGCGGCTGTCAGGCCGGCCCGGAAGCGGACGGGGAAGGCGGCGACACGGGGATGTGGGTCACCACGTGCCCCGATTCGTCCTCGACCAGCAGGGCGGTGATGGTGTCCCTGCGCATGGCCGTCACCATGTGGGTTGACACGTCCGCGTCGGAATCCGCCCGAACGCTGCCGCCCGGCATGCGCGTGCCCTCGGCGTTGACGGTCATCATCCGGTAGGTCTGGCCCTTCTTGAGCCCCGACAGCACCACCGGCACCTCGGTGCCCCCGGGGCGCTGGACCATGCTTCCGTCACGGACCAGGACCACCGCCGCCGTCGTGGCGGGCGGCTGGTCGTGGTCCTGGTCCAGCGTGAGCGGGACGACGGCAGCGGCCGCCGTGACGAAGGCGGCGGACACGCCCAGGGCGATACGGCGCCGGTAGCGTGGCCCGGCGGCGGGCTTCGGCTCGGCCACGATCCGGCGGATGCGGTCACCCAGGTCGCTGGAGGGCCGTGTACGCGCCGCCGGCGTCCGTGCCCCCGTCCAGTCGGCGAGCGGGTCGACCCGTCGCAGTGTCCGCACCACGTCGTCGGTCTCGGCGGCCTCGCGGGCGCAGTCCGGGCATTCTTCGAGATGCCGGGACAGTTCCTCCGGCAGCGGTGTTCCGCGTAGCTGGAGCTCGGTCAGGATCGGGCGGAAGGGGACGCATTCCTTGTTCATGACGCGAGCCACCCGTTCTCTTCGAGGATGAGCCGCAGGGAACGCACTCCGTAGTACAGGCGGCTGCGCATGGTGGACGCCGGAACACCCAGCTCCTCGCCCAGTTCGGCGCAGGTACGACCGCCGAAGTACACCTCCACCACCGCCTCCCTGTGCTGCGGGCTCAGACGTTCCAGTGCCTCCCCGAGCTGGATCCGCTCGAGAAGCTGATCAACGGGGTCGAACGCCGAGGACGACTCGGACACGGCGTCCCACGAGGAGAAGCCGGTCCCTTCACGGACCTTGCGCCGCCGCATGGCGTCCACCACCGCGTTCCGGGCGATGGCGAACAGCCAGGTCCGCATGGACCCCTGACCCGGGTCGTAACCGCGGGGCGACTTCCAGGCGCGGACGAAAGTCTCCTGGACGACGTCCTCGGCGAGCTGCCGGTCATCCAGCGCCTTGAACGCGAACCCGAGAAGTTCACCGCCGTAGAGCTCGTAGGCGGCCTGCACCTCGCGGTCGGTGCGCAGTGCGGCCGGCTCCGCGTCCTTCGACGCGAACCGTCCACGCAGCCACTTCACAGGGCTACCGCTCACCGACACGGCCGCCCGCATCCCATTCCCCGCACGCTGTCATGGTGCTTTCCATTCCCGGAGACGACGTGTTCACCAGGGGATACGCAGGTCCCGACATCGGTGTTGAAGAGAGCGGAATATTTGTTGGTACGGCCGAGAACACGCAGGTCACATCCTCGCATTCGCCGATCGTCAGTGCACTGGAAGCGTGAAAAATTCGACGGCCGGCAGGATGGCGATCCCCTCCGCGGGCAGGGCGACCCAGCTGCAGGTCGATCGCGCGACCCGGGCCGACGCGGTGATCCGGCCCTCATGCGGTCCGCCGGACGCGAGTCCAACGAGACCGCTCGCGGACGGCCGCGGACAAGCGAACGACAACGTTTGACCAATGGCTTACAGAGAGGATTGGTTCCATTGTCCCGATCGGGGACGGGGAAGACGCCACACGACCGGCGGCACACGATTGGGCATCACCCATGCACGGGATCACGGAGGCGGGCAGCGTCCGCCCCGCCCGGCGTCCCGCACCGGACGCCGACCGCGACAGCTTCGTCCAAGGTGTCTACGACCGGCACGGCCCCCCGCTCCTGCGCTACGCGGCACGGCTGTTGGGGGGCGACTGGCACAAAGCGGAGGACATCCTCCAGGAGACTACTGCCCGCGCCTGGAAGCATGCCCACCTGCTGCACGGCCACGACGAACACATCCGACGGTGGTTGTTCACCGTGGTCAGGAATCTGGTCACCGACCACCACCGGGCCATGCAACTGAGGCCGTTGAAGCTGATGCCGGCCGAGGAACTCGACGTGGTCCAGGAGAACTCCGACCACGAACTCACGCTCCACGTGGTGCGCAACGCGCTGCTGGACCTGAACGAGCAGCAGCGGACCGTGATAGGGCTCGTGTACTACCTGGAGTGCAGCGTGGCCCAGGCCGCGGAATACCTCGGCATCCCGCCCGGCACTGTCAAGAGCCGCGCCTTCTACGCCATACGCGCGCTGCGCAAGGCGCTGAAGGACCGAGGTGTGCTCGCGGCATGACCGCACGGCCCGACGGGGGGCGAATCCTTTCGCGCATCGGCGAAACCGGACCGTTGTGCCGGAGGTGGCAAGCAGGATGCCGCCACCGCCTGCGGGGGCGGCGCTCTCGCGGCCTGACCACCACACCAACGGTGTCCGTCGAAGCGGAACATGCTCACACGCGGGGGCCTTGGGGCCTGACGAGACGTGTGCGTCACAAGGAAGACGTCAGGTACTGCAACAGGAGGCTGGTGGCCGAGACGACGATCCACAGACAGGCTCCCAGCAGCAGAGGCCGGGGGCCTGCACGGCGCAGTCCGCGCAGATCGGTCGTCAGGCCGATCGCGGAGAGCGCCATGGTGATCAGGAAGACGCACAGCGTGGTCAGGCCCGAGTGGGCCTGGGACGGGATGAGGCCGAGGGTGTTGGCCAGAGCGGTCAGCAGGAAGCCGACGAGGAACCAGGGCACCAGCTTCAGGACGTTCAGGCGCGGAGCGGGAGCCGGGCGGTCGGTCTCCCCCACGAGGTCGCGGCGCTTGGTCAGCGCGGCCAGCCACAGACAAATCGGGATGATCAGAAGGGTCCGCGTGAGTTTGACGACGACCGCGTACTGCCCGGCCTCGTCGCCGTAGGTCGCGGCGGCGGCGACGACCGAGGACGTGTCGTTGACCGCGGTACCGGCGAAGAGCCCGAAGGACTGCTGACTCATGTCCAGCAGGTGACCCAGGAGGGGGAAGACGAGCACCGCCACGATGTTGAACAGGAAGATCGTCGACACCGCGTAGGCGACCTCCGCGCTCGCGGCACCGATGACCGGAGTGACCGCCGCTATCGCGGAGGCGCCGCAGACACCGGTGCCGACACCGATCAGGGTGCGCAGGTCACGTCCTATGCCCAGCCGGCGGCCGACGAAGTACGCGGCGGCCAGACAGGCCACCAACGACCCCAGCATGACCGGCAGCGAACTTCCCCCGACCCTCACGACCTGAGTGAGCGAGAGCTGACACCCGAGCAGCACGACCGACAGTTGCAGTACGAACTTGCTCGCCACGGTGATGCCTGGTTGAAGCCGCCTTCCTGGGCGCCGCACCGCCGCCACGGCGACGCCGATGACGATGCCGGCGACCGGACCTCCGACCAGGGGGTACCTTCCGCCTGCCGCGGTGGCCACCGCGGCGATGGCAGCGGCGGCTGCCAGTCCCGGCAGCCGCTCCACGAGCCGCCGCGGCCACGGCCCGCCCGGTGCGGCGACCTCCGTACCGGTGGTCCGCTCCGTGGCCGCCCCGATCCGGTCGGGCGCCGTACTGCCGCTGTCGTCACTCATGGCCTCACTGTGGGCAGCCCCTGCCCAGGCCGGTAGCCATCTATTGGTAAGGAGGTCATAGACGAACGGAAAGACCCCACAGGCTGACTGCCGTTCATACGATCGCGCCATGAGCGAGCTTCCAACTGGAAGCGCTCACGACTGCTGATTCTCGTCGCAGAACCAGGCAGCCTCGGCAAGGCTGGCGCTGAAGTGGCCGACCGGTCGCAGCGCTCCCTGGACGGACTCACGGCGTTCATGGCCGCGTGGAAGGGCCAGCAGGTCAGGCTCAACGGCACCCTGCGGGTGACGGCCGGCATGACGGTGGCGGAGTGCCGAGACCCGCCCTGTGTCGGCGACATGCGGTTCAAGCCCTCCTGGACGCCCTGGAGCGGGCCCCGCGCCGGGCCGGAGCAGGGAAAGCCCACCCGCTGCTGGAACGGGGCCCAGTGGACGCCGTACGGGGCCGTGATCGCGGGAACCGCGCCAGTCCTGATCAGTGGACCCGCCTTGGGGACGGGCATCACCGACGGGCCGGCTCGTACAGGTGGGCATCGAGGGTGTGAAACTGCGGAGCCTGCCGGCCGGTCCCTGCCCGCCGCCGCCGCACGGCGGCGGGGATGACCGGGTGCGGCCCCGTCCGATCGGGATGGACCGCACCCGGGCGGCACAGCCCCCTGGGGGGAGTAGAGGCGTGCCACTGCGGGCGAACGTGACGCCCGCACAAGGGGATACGCACGCCCCGCGCCACCTGTTGAAGGAGGCCACTCACAACGGCAGGGTTATGCCCAGCTCCCGCATCGCGTTCGAAGGGGGCCCGCCCTCCGAACGTTCGGTCTTGTAGCCCCTGACGCGGGCGTCGAGGGTGCGGGGGTCGACGGCTTCGGCCGGTGCTCCCCTGGCGTAGAGCCCCTCGGGCTCGGCGTCACGGTCGTGGGGCAGCAGCCAGAAGACCCGCCGGCGAAAGGTGCCGGAGGAACGGGACGCCTTCGCCCTGGGGCTCAACCTGGCGTAGCCGACCATGCGTCCATCACGGTGGTAGGCCGGTTTGCCACCACGAGTAGGCAGCCGGTCCAGGCTCTGGCGAACGTAGTCGAGCGGCCCGACGTCCTCCAGCCACACGAGTTCGCTTTCGTGGCTGATCTCGTCCTCAGTGATCAGGGAACTCATGCCGCCACTTCCCCTCTTCCTCGGTGAGCAGGCCATTACCCGGATAGTGTTCGCGCTGGTCGGACAGGATCACCGCCCTCGGCGAAGCCAGCCCTACCAGTTCTCGAGTACGGGCGGCGAACGCACGTGGAGCCACCGCGGCGCCCGCCCTCGATACCACACACGATACGCGGTGCAGAGGGCCGTCCGCTCTGCACCCGGTTCGCTGCCGAGGCTGCAGCACTCGTCGTGGTAGCGGCCCACACGGTCCTCGGTGCCGGCGTGAGCCGGGGTAACGATTCCGGACCCTGTCAGTGCGGGGACCGAAGTGCGGGCGTCGTACAGCGACTGAAGAAGGCGGCAGCGACTGAACGCCGTTTGGTCGCTGTTCCTGGTCTTCTGAAAAGTCCCAGCTCACAGGCTTGCCTGAACCAAAACAGCGACTGAAGCGACTGAAGGCCTCTATATATCACGCACACGCGCACACATGAGGACGTCATATACCCATACCTTCAGTCGCTTCAGTCGCTACCAGCATCTGCTACCCCATCTGACCTGTACTTTTCGTCTCGCCTCCGCAGCGACTGGCCAGTCGCTGGGTCGCTGTTCCTCAGTCGCTACCCCCGTTCCATCCAGCGACTCAGCGACTGAAGAGACCGAGCACCCCGGGTCTCCGGGCCGTCATCCCCTCGCTAGTGCTGTGCCCGAGAAGGTTCGCCGGGCTGGTGGTTGGGCCGGTTGGTTGGGCGATGAGGCTCGTTTCGACCGCTGGAGGTGTCGTGGCTGAGCCTGTGCGGGTGTGCAGACTGACCGACCAGGAAGGGCAAAAGCTGCAGCAGATTCGTGCGCCGAGGCAGTACCAGCCCGGTGCGCTACGGGCGGGCGATGCTGCTGTTGGCGTCCGCCGGCGGGAACCGCGTCCCGGTGATCGCGCAGCCGGTCCAGACGGACGAGGACATGGTGCGGGAGGTGATACCGGTTCAACGAGATCGGGCTGGCCTGCCTGGACCCTCGGGATGTTCACGCTGGCTCGGTACGGGCAGTTGAGCAGGGCGCAGGCGGTTGATGACGCGCTGGACCTGTTCGCGGCGCTGATGGCGAACCGGCTGATCAGCCTGGCCCGTCGGGCGTCGGACCGGGGTCGTCTCGCGATGCTGCCGCAGCTGGAGAAGGCGGCCCGCATCCTGGCGAAGGCGTCGAAGATCCTGACCGAGGAGCTGGAGCCGGTCGCCGAGGCCGGGACGGACCTGGACGTCGGCGCGTTGTGGGCGGCGGTCGAGGAGGCCCTGCCGCGTACGGCGGTCGCGGGGGCGGTCGCGACAGTGGAGGCCTTGGTGCCGGAGGACGACGGGTCGGCCGAGGCGGCGATGCGGGAGAAGCTGGCCCTGCGCTACAACACCGTCCGGCCGTACCTGTCTCTGCTGGGTGAGTCGGACGCGCTCGGCGCGGCCCCAGCCGGGTGGCGGGTGCTCACCGCGGTGCGTCGGCTGCCCGCGCTGTCGCGGCGGCGGATCAAGAACCGGCCGCTGCTGCCCCGCGAGGTCGACGCCGAACTTGTGCCGGTGATGTGGAAGCGGGCGGTGTTCTCCAACTCGAAGCCGCCGCAGGGCGCGGTCGACCGTGACGCGTACCTGATGTGCGTGCTGGAACAGCTGCACCGCGGGCTCACCCGGCGGGACGTGTTGGCCTCGTCGTCGAACCGGTGGGCGGACCCGCGCGCGAGGCAGTTGGACGGGCCGCGGTGGGAGGCGATGAAGGCGGACGTGCTGGCGGGCCTGTCCCTGTCCGAACATGCCGCCGAGGACCTGGACCAACTGGTCCAGGGTCTGGACGCCGCGTGGCGACAGATGGCCGACCAGCTTCAGAGGCCGGTGACGACGCGAAGGTGGAGGTCGTCGTCCCCGAGGGCGGCGGCAGGGCCAACCAGCGGTTTTGGCGGGTCGACCTGCCTGACGACGGCGGTGAGCCGGCCACCGGGTACGGGCCGCTGGACGACGTGGCCTGCAACAAGGTCAACCTGAAGAAGATTGCCACGCACTGGCCCGACATGCTCCGCGTGGCAGGGTCGCTCATCACCAATCAGGTCCGCGCCTACGATCTGCTGCGGATGTTCGGCCGCGAGGGCCACCCGACCCCGCTGGGGGTCGCGTTTGCGCGATCTGCCACGGCGGCCGCGGCCAGATCCCAGCGCAAGAAAAGAATGCTGATCGCAGAAAACGTGGCGCTCGCCGACCGACCGTGGCCCCGACGAGTCGAGAGCAGGAACCTCAGCGGGACAGCAGCCCCCGGATCGCGGCCGCGATCTCGTCGGGTGCCTCTTCGGCCATGAAGTGCCCGGCGCGGGTCAGCCGGTGGTTCAGGTCCGGCGCCCACGCCTTCCACACCCCGGCAGCGTCGTAGCCGAGCTGCGCGCCCCAGTCCTGCTGGACGACCGTCACGGGCATGGCCAGCTGCGACCCGGCGTCCAGGTCCGCTTGGTCATGCATGACGTCGATGTCTGCCGAGGCCCGGTAGTCCGCGACGATCGACGTCACTGCCGTGGCGCTCGCGCGCAGGTATTCGGCACGTACATCCTCGGGCATGGTGGTCGGGTCGTTGGCCCAGGCGTCGAGGAACGAGCCGAAGAACGCATCCGCGCTGCCTGCGATCATCGCCTCCGGCAGGCCCGGCGGCTGCGCCATCAGGAAGAGGTGGTAGCCGACCGCGGCCGAGGCGCCATGCAGGACGTTCCACATGTCGAGCGTCGGCACGACGTCGAGGATGCCCAGGTGCGTGATGGTCTCAGGGTGGTCCAACCCCGCCCGGAAGGCGACCAGGGCGCCCCGGTCGTGGCCGACGAGGGCAAAGCGCTCGTGGCCGAGCGCCGCCACCAGGGTCACGACGTCGGCGGCCATGGTGCGCTTGGCGTACACATCGGGGTCGGTGGCCGCCGGCTTGTCGCTGGCGCCGTAGCCCCGCAGGTCAGGACAGATCACTGTGTGCTCGTCGGCGAGCCGCTCGGCGACGTGTCGCCACATCAGGTGGGTCTGGGGAAAACCGTGCAACAGCACGACCGGGCTGCCGCTGCCGCCGACAGCGACAGCCAGCTCCACACCGTCCGTACCAGGCAGGCGGATGTGATCGAAGCCAGGAATGGTGCGCGTCATGAGGGACCACCCTTTCGGGTCGGGGACTTGACCGGATCAGCTTGGGCGACGGCGATCAGCAGCCGATCAGTACGGTTGGGCGCAGCCGGCCCCTGGCACGGAGGATGGGGGCATGCGAATCGACGTGCTCGGTGTGGTGCGGGCCCTCCACGACGACGGCAGCCCGGTTGACCTGGGCGGACCCCGGCATCGTGAGGTACTCGCCCGGCTCGTCGCCGCCGAGGGACGGATCGTCACCACCGACACCCTTGTCAATGACCTGTGGACCGATCCACCTGCCCGCGCCGTTGGCGCTTTGCGTACGTTCG
This sequence comes from Streptomyces sp. NPDC008313, assembly GCF_042956125.1. NCBI lineage: Bacteria > Bacillati > Actinomycetota > Actinomycetes > Kitasatosporales > Streptomycetaceae > Streptomyces > Streptomyces sp. NPDC008313. The sequence goes on along the minus strand of NZ_JBIBFR010000008.1, from coordinate 13,868 downwards.
TCGCCGCGCTGCGCCGCGCCCTCGAACCCGACCGACCGCCCCGCAAGCCGCCACGCGTAATCCTCACCGAAGGTCCCGGCTACGCGCTGCGCCTGCCCCGCGAGCACGTGGACGTCCATCGGTTTCAGGACATCCTGGCCCGAGCCCGTCGCAACCCCGCAGCGCTGACCGACCTCGGCGCGGCACTCGCGGTCTGGCGCGGACCCGCCTACGCCGATGTGACCGGCTCCACATGGGCGCAGCGCGAGCGGACCCGGCTGGAGGAATTGAGGTTGGAGGGGGTGGAACTGCGCGCCCGCATCCTCCTCGACTCCGGGGAAGGGGCCGATCTCGTCGCCGAACTGGGTGCCCATGTCGCCGAACACCCGTGGCGCGAGCCGACCTGGGAGCTGCTTGCCCGCGCGCTGTACCGCGCGGGCCGCCAGGCCGAGGCGCTTGCCACCCTCCGCCGTGCCCGCGCGATGCTCGTTGACCAACTCGGACTCGACCCCGGTGCCGACCTTCAGCGCCTGGAGACGGACATCCTCAACGGGTCCGCGCCCCCCGAAGGAGCACGTACCGCGTGGACCGGCCCTGGTGTCCGGCTCGGCCCGCGCACCACCGTGGATCTGGCCCGCACCCTCGCACTGGCGGGTGGCGACGCCCTCGTCCGCTCGCGGCGCGACCGCCTCGCCGCCATCCAGGCTGCGGAACGCACGGGAGACCTCTCCCTGATCGCCCGGATCATCGGCGCCTACGACGTGCCCGCCATCTGGAGCCGGGCCGACGACCCCGAGCAGTCCCGCGCCGTCGTCGCGGCTGCCGAGCGCACGCTCACCGGGCTCGGCCCAGACGGCCCCGCCGACCTGCGCGCCCGGCTCCTGGCCACGGTCGCCGTCGAGAGCCGCAGCGCCGATCTGTCCGGGACCGAGCTGAAGCACGCGCAGCAGGCGGCACGTCAGGCCGAGGAGCTCGCATGGGACCTGGCCGATCCCGCCCTGCTGGCCTTCGCCCTCAACGGGGTGTTCCTGCAGTCCTTCAGCAGCCCCGGGCTCGCGGCGGCACGGGACAGGACCGGCGCCGAGATCCTCGACCTGGCCACCCGGCACGAGCTGCCGAACTTCGCCGTACTCGGCCGACTCGTCCGCCTGCAATCCGCCTCGGCCCTCGGCGACCTCGACGCCGCGACCTCGCACGCCAAGGCAGCCGACCAGCTCGCCGCCACCACCGAGGCGCCCCTCGTCTCCGTCCTCACCGGATGGTTCAGGGCCCGGGCCACGGCCGCCCGCAGCGCCGAACCGGGCGGACCGACCGCCGCCACGGCAGCAGCGCACTACCGCGCTGCCGAGGACACCCTCCGGACGGCCGGAATACCGGGGCTGCACCGCGGCCTGTTCCCGCTCGCCCTCCTGGGACTGCGCCTGCTGCACGACCGGCCCGCGCCCACCGACCCGCACCTCGACTGGGGCCCGTACCGACCCTGGACGCGACCCCTCGTGCTGCTCGCCCAGGACCGGGGCGAGCAAGCCCGTACCGCCCTTGCCGCGATGCCCGAACCACCGCGTGACCACATGCAGGAGGCAATGTGGTGCCTGACCGCCCGCGCCGCCGTACGCCTCGGCGAGCGCGGAATCGCCGCACACGCTGCGGCTGCCCTGCGTGATGCCTGTGCAGAACACGCCGGCGCCGCTAGCGGAATGCTGACCCTGGGCCCGGTGGCGCGGTACCTGGCAGAGGCGGAGGCATGCGCCGGAGCGGGATAAGCGACCGCAATCCGCGAGCCCCGGGCCCGTCCGCGCTCACCCCACGGCCCCGGCGGAATCAGTCAGCGGGTCGAGCACATCGGCCAGGCCCACACGTCTCTGGTGAGCACGCTTGCACGGAAGGGGGCAGAACATGCATGCGGGCGTGGCCGAGGCAGTAGTGAGTCAGTGGAACGGTCTCATGTGTTGAAGGACTGACTAACTTAATCATGTACATGACAGTGACCGAAGCGACCGAAGCTCCAAATAGGGGCGAGGCGGACGCGCCGATGCAATCGAAAGCAACCACGGACTTCGGTCGCTTCAGTCGCTCTGCTCTCGCAAATAGCCTCTGAACTGGCCTTTTCCACTACCCCAGCAGGGACTCCCCCTGCCGCTACGGGCGTCCCGTCGTCACCGTCCCTGGGCGCTTGCAGCGGTCCGGACGACTGCTGCAGCGACCGGATCTCAGGCGACTTCCACGGCAGTTGGTCGTATGACCACGCCGATCAGTTCCCCGCGATGTCGTGGAGGGCCCGCGGGAGTGCGCTTGGCGCAGGTGGGTGACCCGCTGCTTGAAGGCATCGTTCCGGTAGTTCTGCACCGATGGGTAGAAGCGGTGCAGGCGTCGCACGTACTACGGCCCGGCTTCCGGAGTCGCTCCTCCGGTCGCCGCGACGGCGTACACACATCTCGCCCGCTGATCCCGGCACGCGGTTCGGCACGGTCAGGACCTCGGCGCCCCATGACAGGGAGCCAGGCCCTTTGCCGTCCGTGCTCGTCGCCGCCTACACGTCCCGCCGTCCCGGCAGGAACTGGTCCAGCGCGACCGCGAGGAACTTCGTGTGGTCCGGAAGACCGGACTCCGTAACCAGGCGGTTGATGATCGAGCGCTGCGCCCGCGTCGGCTTGTACTGAAGCTGTACGGGGCCCAGTCCTCGCAGGTCGGTGTCGTCCGGCTTGACCGTGACGGCGAACAGCTTCGACTGGAACTTGGCTGGCCTGCGGGCGTCCTCGACGACCTGCGCGAGCCCCTTGTCGGCGGCCGCCTCAACGGCGAGCAGCACGATCCGGGTGTGCGTGATGTCGTGTTGCTTGCGGTACTTACGGAACCGCGCAGCCACGTTCTGGGACACGTAGAAGCCGACGGGCTTCGCGGTGTCCGCGTCATTGAGCGGCTCGGGCTCAGGTTCCGCCACGGCAGGGCGGGCGGGCTGCGCGATCACCGCCGGCACGGCCGACGGCGTCGGTACCACCGGGGCGACGGGCTGCGCCTGTGCAGGGGCGGAAGTCGCCCAGCCGGCGAGGGCGTTCGACTGGGCGCCGCCGCCTCCACTGAACAGGCTGCCGACACCCTCGTCGGACATGCTCTGCTCCGTGTCCTCGTCCACCTGCTTCTTGCCCTTGGGCGGGGTCATGCGGCTGCTTCCTTCCTCAGTTCGAGTGCCCGAGCGAACATCTCTTCGGTGAATCCTTCGTAGTCGCCGACCAGGCCCTCGACGGTCTCCGGGATACTGCGGTCACCTTCTCTGCGTTGGTCGGCCAGTTCCTGTACCAGTAGCCCTCGTTTGCGTACCAGCCGGGCGACGGACTCCGTGTGCCCGATGAGGTGCTTGAACATGTGGGCCTCCTCGCCGAGGACCTTCTGCACCTGCCGCCGTACGTCGGAGTGGATGCCTGTGTAGGTGCGCCCGGTGTCGAACAGCAGCACCCCAAGCAGTTCCAGATGCGGATTGAGCTGGCTGACGAACCTGACGTACGAGAACTCCAGGCCGATCTGCGCCAGTCCGTCTTCCGCCCCGCCGTCGCTCTTGACCGGAATGACCAGCCAGCGCGCGGTCGACAGTGCCAGACGCTGCAACGACGGATTCTCCGGCGGGGTGTCGAGAACGATGATCTGGTACTCGTGGGCGATCGGCAGCAGGCAGGTCAACAGCCGCAGATACGCGTGGGGCCCCTCCTTCGCGAGGAGGGTGTGGAAGAAGATGCCGAACTCGTCACCCAGGGCAGGTCCGCCCATGACGACGTCCAGGTTCTCCCGGACGTTTCGCTGGGGCTGGAGCGGGGTGCCGGTGCGCAGGGACTCGAGCAGCCCCGCTCCCCCGTCGTTCCACTCGGCTCGCTTGTAGCCGAGCTCCCGCGCGATGTTGCCCTGCGCGTTGCAGTCGATGATCAGCGTACGCAGGCCACTGCGTGCTGCCTTCCCCGCGGCGTTGGCCGAGACCGAGGACTTGCCTACGCCGCCCTTGCCGTTGCCGAACATGAAGATGTGGGACAGCGCGCTCCACGGGATCGGAGGCAGGTGCGACTGGCTGTCTGGTGCCGCGAAGGGACTGGACATGGGTCCTCTCAGTCTGGTTCAGGCCCGAAGACGGGTTGGAGTGTGTCCCATTTCAGTGGGGTTTGCCTGGTCGAGAATTCTCTCAGAAGGATTCTGCGCTTCGGACCGGCCGACCCTGGCCCCAAGTACCCCCCGGAACGCATCTCTGGGACCCGGCAACCCCCTCTGCGACTCCATCGGAGCAGGCCAACAGAGGTTCTGGTAGTGGGCCTCATGCTTGTTCACCCGCATCCTTCCCCGCTCAGTCACCTACTCTTCAACAAGCTGGACTGTCAACCCTTCTGCCAACGTTGTGCCCATCAGTCTTCACCCCCTGGGACTTCACAGAGATGCTCACCTTCAGCGCGGTGGAGGCACAGAGAGATGCACAGACTAGCAGGGCGACGTCCAGGAGCGTACGCCAACACGTGGATGGGCAGACGGGCATTCAAGGCCGCTCGCTGGCTGGCCGGTTGAGTCCTTCGCCTGGCTGCGCATCAGTCTGCCAAGTAGTCAGTTCCCACGCAGGAATCCGCACAGGTCATCGAACAGCCGATCAACCAGTTGGGCGTGCTAGTCCCCCAGGATGTCCCCTGGCCCACAGTCAGGCGGACAGTGGCACCGAGGTGCTGATCCGCACCGAAGCCCGCAAGGAGGCCTGTGACCAGGTATGCCCTCCGGCGTTCAGCCTGGCCGCCGTTCTCCCCTACCGTCCTGCTGACTAGCAGGACAGGATACGTGCCGACACCTAAGTGGATACTCGTACAGCTCACTCCCCCTGCTAGCGATCCAGTCAACTTGTTGTCCAACAGGCAGGAACCCTGCTCTGCACCCCACTCGACCAACGGACCCGCAGACCGGCGGACAGTCTCATTTCGATATGTGTCTGTCAGCGGGTGAGCAGTCGGGCCAAGCACCCAATTTCCATCCAGACATGCGGCCCTGCCGCTCCCTTGGTAAGTGGGCAGGGAGACAGTCACACAAGGCTTCCTGCAACCAGTGCGACAAGAACGCTCACACGCTGCCAGACGGTATGTCGGATGTGTTACTTGGCATGCGTCCTGGTCGGCACAGTCATCTGGAAGCGAGCACCAGATCCAACCCACCTGCCGACGCTGGCACTTGCTGCGAGCCTGATCGGTGTGCCTGTTCGTCTGCACACCTGTGTATTGGCTGCTGCACGGCCTTGTGAACATCACTTTGAACAGGCCCGCATCCCTGCGCGACAGCAACCGAGCATGTGGGGGTGCACGCCTGGGTCCATACGAGCTTGCGCTTCGGCGTGCCTTCGTACGTGCAACTGGGCTTTTCATCCTGCCTTTGTCAAGGCAGCGGAAAGGGTAGGGAAGCAGATCGATTGCTACACCTTGACCAAGGGGTTCATTTCTACCGAGATCTCGATGAGTGCTCACGCGTGGGTTGGCACCTAGAATCAAGGCTGCTTCCGTGCAAGTGCAACCGTGTGAGAAGGTGCTTGTCCGCAAGCTTGCTCCCATGTTTGCAGCCTTGTTTGTTTCCCCTGGTCAGAGCAGCTTTTCTGCCCGATGCGTGCGGCTCATCATATGCCAGTTCCGCTGCTGAGAGCCATCGCTGGGACTCATGTTTGACGAGTACTCAAGAGGCTCTGACCTGGGCTCAGTGGCCTCACCTACCGTTCTTCGGACGACCGTCAGTCAGATCACGGTTACCGTATGAGGCGTCCATGGGAAGAACTGTGCGATCGGGTCGTGGAGGGTTCAGCGCTTGTCCTGAGAGCCTACTGTCGCGCCGGGCAAGCTCAGAGGCAACCAAGAGCACCTGACCGACACTTCCTTCGGACCCAAGTCACGGGCCCATGCTGGATCTGGCATCACACTGATTCCTCCGTCGAGGGCAGTCGCGCATGCGCGGAACCACTCAAGTACCTTGAGGCCACGTGATCTGACTCCTTCGGGCGGGCAGGAGCGAGCGGCACGAAGGTCAACGAGGTGACGTCAAAGGCGATCCACTCCTCTCCGAGGGACCCGGAGCAATCAGCGCCAGCAGCTGCCGTCCGATGTCCTCGCAGCCCTCACCGTCGACGCCTCGGCTGAGTTCTTCTTACTCCACGGAAGTGATGTCGACGAATACTGTTCGGCCCACTCCGCGTACTAGGCGGTTCCCCGCTCCTGGTGGTATGCCGCTCCTGGAGCGCTGCAAGGCCAGTCGGACACCTTGCACCGCATACTCCTTCTCCTCCAGGCACTGTCAGGGCGACTCGCAGATCATCACGTGCCTGCTGTGAAGCGTCTGCAGTTCACAGCAGGCGGCCGGTTCAACGGTGGCACGCGGTCTCGCCCAGCGTCACAGCCGTCGGAGGCAACGCCTGATCTCAGTGCAAGCGGCCTGCGCGGAACGGACAACCCGGTGGCGTCCCAGAACGGAAGGGCGGCATATGCGCCGGGCCGAGAGGTAGCCGGTGCTCCGGCAGGTGGTTCATCGGTGCCAGGTGGTACTGAGAGACGGAGCCGCCGGGAGCGTTCGTCTTTGGTGTCACGGTCCGCCCAACGACCGGTAGCGCGACATGTCTCGCCTTGGTTGTTTCTCATTGCAGAGTCAACACCTGAAGGAAGCGCGCACACGATCTCCTGCCGACTGCCATGGCAGGCCGCTTCCGTTTCTCCTGCCTTGCGTGGACTGTCGTCATCCATTCCGGCTTCCGGCTCTTGACCCGATGCGTGGTCGCAGCCGCGTCCGCTGGAAGGCCTTCTCCGGAGACGTACGAGATGGGGGAGTGGTGGTGCCGAGCGGGGGCCCGAAGGAGGGTCCGATGGCTGCCTCCGTCATCGCCGTCATCTCCGAAAGCGGTCCGGCGCTCCGGTCGAGGGGGGTCTGCGGCCCGTGAACGCACATCAGTCGGTACGTACGCCACGCCGACGCCTCACGAAGCCGAGCCGCAGGAGTTCCCCACCGGCCGGGCGCACTGGAGGGGATGTCCGTACTGCCGGGCGTGGGGGAGTGGGGTTATCCAGGAGGGGGCCGGTCGTGGTGCCACCCCATGGCCAAAAGCCCAGTGAAGGCGCGACGTGCAGCCGCGGGGAGAGTGCCCAGCAGCGGGGAGTGGACCTGATATCCGGCATCGGTCAGCTCCTGCGAGCTGAGCGCGAGCTGAGCGCTCAGAGGCTCTCAGAGAACTCATTGATGATTCAACTATTTTGTAGTGGTGTTCGCCGGGAGAGGTTAAGGGGTGCGGGCACCGTCTCTGTCAGCACTGGGCGGGAATCGCCGCCACCTCCTGAACTCCCTCGGGGGACGGCCGGCGTTCGCCATGGCGTGAATCGCCGGGTGAACCGCGAGTGCTCCTTCACCGTTCACGCGATGACAGGCCCGGTGGCTGGCGTCCTGCCTGTATCGGGCACCGCGGGAACGAGAGGTACCTATCACCGTGAACATCGCACTGACGGCGGTGGCCGCACTGTACGGAGGAGTCTTCCTGATCAGCGGCCTGGGGCAGTTGGCGGGCCGAGGGCTGCCCCGTACCCCCGCCGCCGCGTGCGGCTTCTCCCCGGCGGGGTGCCGGGGCGTCGGCGTCCTCGAACTACTGGGCGGCACCGGTCTGTTGCTCACGCATTTCACCCCGCAGGTGGGGGTCGTCTCCGCGCTCGGCCTGTTCCTGCTCACCGTCGCCGCCTTCACCTACCAGAACTGGTATCAGGCGCGCGGGCTTCGCCTGTGGGCGCCTGCCGTGACAGCCGCAGTCATGCTGGGTGCCGCCGGGGGGTTCGCTCTGCGCAGCGTCGGCTGAGCCGTCGGCGGCTCGCACCGCCCCCCTCGCACCCGCCCCCTGCGCACCGCCCCCTCGCGGCTCTCACCGGTGCCCTGAGCCGTCCTACCCCGACCACAGGGTAGGACGGCCGGTGCGACTCCGGCAGGCGGTACAGCTCCGGCCGGAGTCGCGCCACGTGTGGGAGGGGGCCCCACCCGTGGCCGAGGGCCGGGAGTCACCCGGCATCAGGGAGCGTCGTAGGGCGACACCCGAACGTGGCGGCCGAGGCCGTGCCCCCTGCTGTCCACACCTGTCACAACGGTCGTACGGGGGATCCGGTTCACCGGATGCGGGAATGAAATCCGATTCCTTGTCGCGGCGGCCTGCCGCGTCCTCACGCCGGGGGAGTGTCCACCGGGCTGCCTACAGCGCGCCGGGCTGCCGCCGGGTGTGGTGGGCCGTGGCGCATCAGAAGGCCGCCCCCACCACCGTCCGCACAGAATGTCGTTAGACTCCTGTTTCGTGGATATCGGCTGGCTGGAGAGTTTCCTGGCACTGGTCGAGCACGGGAGTTTCACGCGTGCCGCGGAGGCGCAACACGTGAGTCAGCCCGCGTTCAGCCGCCGCATCCGCGCGCTCGAGAGCTGGTTCGGCGAGCCGCTGGTGGACCGCTCGACCTATCCCGTCGGTCTCACGCCGGCAGGCGTCAAGGTCCGCGCCGGCGCGATCGAGACCGTGGCAGCGCTCGGCGCGGTCCGTGACGAGATCCGAAACCGGCAGCGGGCACCGCGAGGCGCCGTGCGGGTGGCGGTCACCCACACGTTGGCGACGACGTTCTTCGCCCAGTGGTGGGCGCGCTGCGGCGATCCGGGGCCGGTACCGTGCGTCCTGCTGCCGTCCAACACGCTCGACGCCTACGACGCGTTGTTCCACGGCGGCTGCGACCTGCTGCTCGCCTATTCCGATCCGGCTCTTCCACTGAGCATCCCGGTTGCCGACGTCGAGTGGATGGTGGTGGCGGAGGATGTTCTGGCACCGTACGCGGCGGCGGTGGCCGACGGCCGGCCCGGCTTCTCGTTGCCCGGCACCGCCGGCAGCCCCGTGCCGATGGTCACCCACAGCCAGGGCGCGTTCCTGGGGCGGGTGACCGAACGGCTTCTGGCGGAGCAGGATCTGCACGTCCTGCCCATCGCGCAGAGCGACTTCACCTCCGGGCTGGCGGCTCTCATCGGTGCGGGCATGGGCGTCGGCTGGCTGCCCGAACGTCTGGTGGCCTCCGAGCTCACCGCCGGCACACTGCAGCGGGTGGGGGACCCGTCGCTGACGGCGAGACTCGAGATCCGCCTGTACCGCGTCCGGTACGACAAGGTGCCGGCGCGCGCGGCCGGTGTCTGGCACCGGGCCGCCGAACTCGCGGCGGAGGACTCCTGACTACTCGGCCTCCCGAGATGTCTCCGCCCCGACCCGGCATTCCCGGATGATCGCGTCGGCCAGCAGATCGGTGGGGTCGAGGAGAGCCGCCTGCCGCCCCTCGGGCAGGTGATCTGCCGCGAGGGGGAGTTCGGTGCAGGCGAGGACGACCAGGGGCGAACCGTTTCCGATCATGGCGCCCACGGCGTCGTCGAGGTGCCGGCCGGCCGCCTTCGGGTCACCCTGCTTGACCTTCAGGATAGCGAAGTCCACCTGCACCTGCGTCGGCTCCGTCGGCAGTGCGACATCGAACCGAGCACCCCGCAGGCGGTCCTGGTAAAGACCGGTGGACAACGTTCCGCGGGTGCCGAGCAGTCCTACCCGGCCGACGGCCCCGGCCCGTCGCTCGAGTTCGGCGACGGTCTCGGCCACCATGTCGAGGAACCGCAGGCCCGAATCCTTGACGAGGTCCGGCAGGAACGCGTGCGCGGTGTGGCACGGCAGCACGGCCAGGGTCGTGCCGAGCGTACGCAGCTGCCGCGCTCCGGCCAGCATCGCGGGGTAGGGGTCGCAACTGCCGTCGAGCACGGCTCCGACACGGTCGGGGACGGTGGGATCGGCCCAGATCGCGACGCGGAGGTGGTCCTGGTCGCGGGTCGCCGGGGTCCGTCCGATGAGCTTGGCGTAGAACTCAGCGGTGGCGGCCGGTCCCATTCCGCCCAGGATGCCCACCAGATGGCCGGGCCGGAAGACACTCACGGCGTCTGGAACGTGGAGCGGTAGCCGAACAGGGCCGCGCTCCCGCCGGTGTGCAGGAAGACGACGTTGTCGTCCGCGGAGAACCGGCCCTCCGCGATGTTCCCCAGAAGACCGGCGAAACCCTTCCCGGAATACACGGGGTCGAGCAGGATGCCTTCGCACGAAGCGGCGAGCCGGACCGCCTCGACCATGGAGTCGGTCGGAACCCCGTATCCGCCGCCGACCCAGCGGTCGTCGACCAGGACGTCCTCCCTCGTGACCGCGCCCTCGGCCCCTATGAGGGCGGCCGTGCGTTCGGCGAGGCCGAACACGGCGTCGATCTGGGCCTGCTCGTTCTGCCGCACGCTGACTCCCAGGACCTTCGCCGGGCTGTGCGCCGCACGGAATCCCGCGACGAGGCCCGCCTGAGTTCCGGTGCTTCCCGTACCGTGCACCACCCAGTCGACGGCGACGGGGGCCGTCTCGAGTTCCTGAGCGCACAGGACGTATCCCACCGCGCCCAGCGGGTTGGACCCGCCGCCGGGGATCACGTACGGCCGCTTCCCTCGCACCCGCAGCTCGTCGGCGAGCAGTTCCATCACCTCCTGCATGTCGGTCCCGGGCGGTACGCGGTCGACGACCTCGGCGCCGAGCAGCTCGTCCAGCAGCACGTTCCCGGAGAGCTCGTACTCCTCGTCCCGCGTCTGGCGCTTCTCCAGGAACAGCTTGCACTCCATGCCGGCGAGAGCGGCTGCGGCGGCGGTCTGCCGGGCGTGGTTCGACTGGGTGGCACCCTGCGTGATCAGCACGTCGGCACCCTGCCGGACCGCCTCTCCGACCAGGAACTCCAGCTTCCGCGTCTTGTTGCCGCCGGTCGCCAGCCCCGTGCAGTCGTCTCGCTTGATCCAGAGGTGGGGAACCGAGGAGTGACGTCGGCGCAGGAGGGCGGTCAGCCGCTCCATCGGCTCCAGCGCGGTCGGGAAATGCCCCAGCGGAAAGCGTGCGAAACGTGCCGTCTGAACCATGGAATGTTCCCCTTCGTGGCGCCTCGGACGAATGCTTCGACAGTTAAGCCTCCGGAGTGATCGGCTGTCCAATGCCCTTCGTGACCAGGGCTATGCACAGGACGCATGAGCAGTTCGTCCCCCGTTCTTGACCCGGTGAGCACTTTCCAGCCAAATAGCACCTCACAAGGCGATGGAAGGAAACTGTGGCTCATGTGGAATTCGAAAACAGCCGCCGCGCCGGATGCCGGCCGTGTCGAGCACCGCAGAAGAAGGATCTCGATGCCGCCCCTCGGTGTGCAGGTGCTGGTCGCACTCGCGGTGGGAGCACTGCTCGGCTTCGTCGCGCCGGGATTCAGTGACCAGCTGAAGATCATCGGAGACGGGTTCATCCGGCTGATCAAGATGACCATCGTCCCCCTGATCTTCCCGCTCATCGTCGTGTCCATAGCGCGCATGGAGTCGGCGAAGACTGTGGGGCGCATGGCGACCAAGGCGCTCCTCTACTTCGAGATCGTCACCACGGTCATCCTCGCGCTCACCCTTTTCGTGGCCTTCGCCACAGGTATGGGAAATGGAGCGGATCTCGGATCGGTCGTTCCCGCCGATACGGGCAGCATCGGGAAGAGTATCGATCTGAAAACCCTCTTCCTCGACATCATCCCCGACAACGTCTTCGCCTCGGCGAGCGAGGGAAGTCTGCTGTCACTCCTGTTCTTCGCGGTCTTCCTGGGGATGGCGCTGACCAGGATCGGAGACAAGGCAAAGCCGGTGGTCGCCGTATTCGACGCCGTCGCAGACGCGATGTTCCAGGTCATCACCTGGGTGATCAGGCTGACTCCGCTGGCCGTCGTCGCGTTCGTCGCCTACAACACTGCCCACTACGGCTGGGACCTGGTGCAGAAGCTGGCGGTGTTCGTGGTCGTCTTCTACGCCGCTGTCGTCGTGGTCCTCGTCGTGGTGTTCCCGCTCATCGCCCTCGTGTTCCGGGTCCCCTACGCCAGGATGCTGCGAGCGGTCGCGGACCTCGTCTTCCTGTCGTTCGTGACGCGCAGCGCCGAGGTGGTGCTGGCGCCCCTCATCGAGCGGCTCGACCACTTCGGGGTCGACCGGAAGGTGTCCTCGTTCACGCTGCCCCTCGGCTACTCCTTCAACGCCGACGGCGCCACGATGTACGAGGGCCTGGCAGTCGTCTTTCTCGCCCATGCCTACGGCGTGGAGCTGACGATTCCACGCCTGCTGACCACCCTGCTGGTGCTGATGCTGCTGACCAAGGGCATCGCCGGCGTGCCCTCGGCCTCGATCGTGGTGCTCTTCTCGGCGGCGGCGACGATCGGCCTGCCCGCGGAGGGCGTCGCCATCCTGCTGGCCGTCGATTTCGTGGTCGACATGGCGCGGACCGCTCTGAACGTCACCGGCAACTCGCTGGCCGCTCTCGCGATCGCCAAATCGGAGGGCATGTTCACGGACCCGGAGAAGGCACGGGCCACCGAGCCCGCCCCCGCCACCGAGCCGGTCGACGCCTGAGACGTGGCGCCGGCCGTTCCAGAAGCGGCCTTCGCCGTGGGACGGGCCCGGGACCCGTTTCCTCCGGCGGTCGTCGTGCTCGACGCATCGGCGGAGCTCGGCAGGGCGGACCAGGGCGGCCGGTGATGTGTGGCGGGCAGGCAGGACAGCCGGAACCGAACCGGATCCGCCTCGCCGGAGAGCCACTCGGCCGGCTGCCGGGCCTCCGGGCCTCCGGGCTGCCCGGAGGCCCGGAGGCTCCGGACCGTCGGCGGCCTGTCGGAATCCGGAAGCCCCCAGGGGCCGGTGGCCGGTGGCCAAGTGACTGCTCAGTCGTAAGCCGCCGAGTCGGGTATCTGCCTGACCTGGGCAAGCGTTGTGGCCGAGGCGCCTTGAGGCAGGCATGGACATCGGCGGGGCATCGTTCCCCGCCGGGTTGGAGCTCCCGTTCCCCGCCGGGGTGGGCCCCCAGCCCGGCGGGCCCACTCCTGAGCCCTTCCGAGCGAGCGACAGCTCTCGCCGGGCACGGAACCGGTCGAGGCGTTGCGCGCCCCGTCCTGACGGTCGGATCCCCATCACGGCACGTCTGGGACGACGGGGTCGTCCGCGACCGCGAGGACCTCCACCAGGCGGTTCAGCTTGCTGCGAGCACGGGCGGCGTCGATACGCGGCACGGTGACCCGGGCCGTCGCCTGCGGAGAGGACCGGGACGCATACGACAGTTGGGTCACCGGAATGGTGCCCAGGGTGGAGGTGACCCGGCGCAGGGACCCGGGGGTGTCGTGCAGGGTGATCGTGAGTGTGCAGTCGGTCGCGCTCTCGCCCGTGTCGTCGGGACGGTGGGCGGAGTGCCGCAGCAGACCATAGGTGTAGGACTCCTGGAGCGCTTCGCACGAGGCCGCGATGATGTTGTCCGCGACGCCGACGGTGTGCCACACGTCCCGGCCGTCGGTGACGCTGATCAGAACGCGGATCCGGGCCCCCGTACCGCGGTGTCCCTCGAGGATGCGGACCTTGTAGTCGACCAGCTCGAACCGGCGCGCCTGGGGGTATGCGTGCTGCAGTGCCTGACGGAGGGCCCGGTCCAGGGCGTTGACCGGGCCGTTGCCCTCGGCCGTCGCTGTCGACCGTCGGCCGCGGGCGACCAGTTTCACCGTGGCTTCGCTCTCCTGCTCCTGTCCGCCGCTCCTGCCCTCGCTGATCACCCGCCAGGACTCGAACTCGAAGGAGGCGCCTGAGCGACTGGACACCTCCGCGCGCAGCAGCAGTTCGAAGGAGGCGTCGGCGGCCTCGTAGGTGTAGCCCTGGAGCTCGCGTTCCTTGACGCGTGCGACCACCCGGCCGACCAGCTCGCGGTCGCCGCCGAGGTCGATGCCGAGTTCCTTGCCCTTGAGCTCGATGGAGGCGCGGCCCGCCATGTCGGAGACGAGCATCCGCATGGTGTT